>JAAVHF010000033.1 GCA_014799845.1 Oscillibacter sp.
CTAAGGCCGCCGTAGGCGGCCCACGGGGTCGCGTGGGGAAGAGGAGGGGCAAAGTAACGAAGTGCAGTTTTCGGCGTTAGCCGGAAACGGAACGGAGTGGATTTCGCCCCGACGAGGTTCAGGCCGGACGGGCTGCAGGACAAGCGCAAAACAAAACGACACATTCGGGGATTCTCAAGGGGTCCCGACTCCTTGAGTGTGCTTTTGCTGCTTTTCCCACAAGGGAAAAGCAGGCCCCCGTGGGGCCGCCTGCGGCGGCAGGAAACTGCGTCCCAATTACGCAGAAGTCCAAAAGGATCGCGAGGGCTCCTCCCTCGCAATAAGAAGGAGGTGTCCCGATGGCTTTTGAGGATGAAATCTTATCACGGCAGATGCCCCATAGCCTGGAGGCCGAGCAGTCAGCCTTAGGCTCCATGCTGATCGATGCCGACTGCATCAAGGACGTCATGGACAAACTCCAGCCGGACGACTTTTATATCAAGCAGAACAGGGACATTTTTGAAACCATCTATACCATGTTCAGCTACTCCAAGGCCATTGACGGCGTGACAGTAGCTGAGGAAATGCAGAAAAACGGCACCTATGACGATCAGGTCACCAGAAATTATCTGGTCCAGCTGATGGAAATTACTCCCACCAGCGCCAACGTTATGGAGTACGTGAAGATCATTCAGGATAAGTCCCTTCTCCGCTCCCTGGCGAAAGCCGCCGGGGAAATCACCGGCATGGTTCAGGAGGGCCTGGGCGAAGCCCGGGACATCCTGGAGGCCGCGGAGCAAAAGGTCTATGCCATCCGCCGGGGAAAAGGCAGTCAGGAGCTGACCCCGGTGGCCCAGCTCATCAAGCCCTTTCTGGACCAGCTGAACGAGCTGGCCTCCGGCAAGACCGGTATGCCCGGCCTGCCCAGCGGATTTTCCATGGTGGATCAGAAGATTCACGGATTGAATAAGTCCGATCTGATCCTGTTAGCCGCCCGTCCCGGCGTGGGCAAAAGCTCCTTCGCCATGAATATGGCCCTGAACGTGGCCCGGCAGACCCAGAAAACGGTGGCCGTCTTTTCCCTGGAAATGAGCAAGGAACAGCTGCTGGTGCGCCTGATGGCCTCGGAGGGACTGGTGGACCTGAACAAGCTGATGACCGGACGGCTCAGCGCCTCCGACTGGGGTAAGGTCACCCAGGCCGCCCGTACCCTGCGCCAGACGGATATCCGTATTGACGACAACCCCATGCTCACCGCCGCCGACATGAACGCCAAGTGCCGGAGGCTGGACAATCTGGGGCTGGTCATTGTGGACTATTTGCAGCTGATGAGCTCCTCCGGCGGCAAGAGCTACGCCGGGGAAAACCGGCAGCAGGCCGTCAGCGACATCTCCCGTATGCTGAAGATCATGGCGAAAGAGCTGAATGTGCCCGTGATCTGCCTCAGCCAGCTCAGCCGCGCCAACGAGAAGCGGGAGGACAAGCGCCCTATGCTGTCCGACCTGCGCGATTCCGGCGCCATCGAGCAGGACGCGGATATCGTCATGTTCCTCTACCGGGAGGACTACTACAAAGAGGATTCGGAGAACCGGAACGTGGCGGAGTGCATCGTGGCCAAAAACCGTCACGGCGAGACCGGGAAGGTGGCCCTGCGCTGGGCGCCGGAGTACGTCACCTTCAGCACTCTGGAGATGCGTTTTGATGAAGATGATTGATCCCATGGCGGGGCGGGTCCTGGCCTGCTGCCAAAAATGGGGCATGCTGCCCCAGGGGGGGACGGTGCTCTGCGCCGTATCCGGCGGGCGTGATTCCATGGCGCTGCTGCATCTGTTCTCCGCGCTGGCGGAGGCGGGCGGGTTTCGGACAGCCGCCGCCCATTTCAACCACCGGCTGCGCCCCACGGCGGACCGGGACGAGGCTTTTGTCCGGGACTGGTGCCGGGAGCATGGCATTCCCCTGACCCGCGGGGCGGGAGATGTGAAGGAATTTGCCGCCCGGGAGGGCCTGGGCATCGAGGACGCCGCCCGGAAGCTGCGGTACGCCTTCCTGGAGACCGCCGCCGCGGATATGGGCGCGGTCCGGATCGCCACCGCCCACCATAGGGAGGACAACGCCGAGACGGTGCTGCTCCACCTCCTGCGGGGATCCGGGCTGCAGGGGCTGGGCGGGATCGCCCCGGTACGGGGGAAGATCATCAGGCCCCTGCTGGAAACCAGCCGGGCGGAGATTGATGCATATATCATCCGGCATGGCCTCCCCTATGTGGAGGACGAGAGCAACCGGGATACCCGCTTCACCCGCAACCGCCTGCGGCTGGAGGTCCTGCCGCTGCTGGAGGACATTGCCCCCGGCTGCGGAGGGCGGATCGCGGCGGCGGCGGAGCTGCTGCGGGATGAAAACCAGCACATGCGGCGGGAAGTGGAGGGTCTGCTCCCGCCTGTGGAGGATGACGCCGTTACCCTGCCGGTCCCCGTGCTTCGCAGGCAGGACGAGGCCCTGCGCCGCCGCCTGGTCCGGACCATGGGGCAGAGGCTGGGTACTGAACTGACGAGAGCTCAGGTGGAAGCCGTCCTTGCCCTGAACAGCGGCGGATACCTGGATCTCCCGGAAAACCTGTGCGCCATCCGGAAGCCCCGCCGGCTGATTTTGAAAAAGCAGCCGCCTCCGCTTCCTCCGTTGACGTTATGCGCGGGGGAGCAGGTCTGGGGACCGTGGCGGGTGACAGTCCAAAAAGGCCGGGAAATTCCGCCGGAAAGCCCGGATACGGTGGTTCTGCGCGGCGTTGACGGAGAGCTGGCCATTGCCGCCTGGGATGGCGAGGGCCGTCTGGCGGTGGAAAACGGCAGCCGGACCATCAAGCGGCTTTTTGCCGACGCGGGCATTCCGATAGAGAACCGGGCGGACCACCCGGCGCTGCTTCTGGACGGAAGGCCGGTTGCCGTGTTCGGCGCTGCCACGGATTGGGCGTTCCGGCCCCGCAAGGAGGAGGTCTGCGTCGTGATTACGCTGCGCCGGTCGAATGAAAGGAGCAGGGATCATGAAAAAATTTTCTGATCTGACCCTTTCACAGAAGATTTTGGAGGGAATATGCTTTGCCGTGCTGGCGGGGATGTTTCTGGGACTGCTTGTCTTCTGGGGGCGCATCCCGGATCAGATTCCCGGCCACTACAACGGCGCCGGGAAAATCGACCGCTGGGGGAGCAAATTGGAACTGCTCATCCTGCCGGTTGTCAGCGTTTTCCTGTATCTGTTCATAAGCGCCTGCTGCGCCCTGCTCTGGGCACCCATCAGAAAAGGCGAGCTGCCTTTGTCGGCCTATACCTGGCTGACGGGTACGAAATTGGTGGTTTTGGGGACCTTTGCTGTGATCGAGTGGTGCGCCGCCGCCGTCAGACCAATGGTGAGCTGGCTTTTACCGGTGTCCCTGACAGCGGCAGGGGTGCTTGGGACCGCATTTATGATATCCAGTATAGGGTTCGCCCTGCGGCAGAAGAAATAAATGTTTTTAATTTTGTCCACACTGGACATATTTTGAGAAGGAGAAAAAGACATGGGCATGATGGATCAGGACATTTTGAAGGTACTGTACTCGGAGGAGCAGATCGCGCAGCGCATCAGGGACCTGGGAGCGGAGATGTATGAGGACCTGAAGGACAAGGACCCGCTGTTCATCAGCGTGCTGCGGGGCGCGTTCATCTTCATGGCGGACATCGTCCGGGCCTGCCAGGTGAAGAGCGACGTGGAGTTTATCGCGGTGTCCTCCTACGGCAACGCGTTCAGCACCACCGGCGCGGTGAAGATCACCCACGACATCCAGCAGGACATCACGGGCCGCAATCTGGTGGTGATCGAGGACATCCTGGATTCCGGCAATACGCTTCACTTCCTCAAACAGTATTTCATCACCAAGGGCGCGGCCTCCGTGTCGATCTGCACGCTGCTGGACAAGCCCAGCCGCAGGGCCAAGGCGATTCAGGCCGATTACATCGGCTTTGTGGTTCCTGATGAGTTCGTTGTCGGCTACGGGCTGGATTACTGCCAGAAATACCGGAATTTGCCCTACATCGGCGTATTGAAGCCGGAAGTCTATCAGGGGGAATGATCTTCCCCCGGTGAACCGCGCTATTGAAAGCGCCGCTGCCAGCCGGCGGAGGCGCAAAGGAGTGATTTTTTGACCAAGCAGAGAAACCGCCCCGGAATGGGCATCTATTTCGCATTTCTTCTGATCCTGCTGTGCGCCTACTACTTCTTCTACGGAACCAACCGCACCCCCAGCGTCTCCTATGCCACGGCGCGGGAGCTCTTTATCCGGGAACAGGTGGAGACCTTTGAGATCAGGGACGGCGACAAGCTCTATATGGCCCTGCGGGACGGAACCATCGTTTACAACGAACTGGGCAGCCCGGAGCTCTTCTGGGAAGACCTGGGCGGCCTGATCCGGGAGCAGAAGGATCAGGGCCTGATCGTGGACTATGACAACAAGCCGGTCTACACGCCTCCCTGGTGGAGCGAGATCATCCTCTATGTTCTGCTCATCGGCGGCATCTTCCTGGCCTGGCAGTACATGCTGATCCGGGCCCAGGGGGGCGGCGGAGGCGGCGGCATGGACCAGGGCAGGCGCTTCGGCAAGGCTCGGGTTCGCTTCGGCTCCGACAGCGGCAATAAGGTCAGCTTTGCCGACGTGGCCGGGGCGGACGAGGAAAAAGAGGAGCTGCGGGAGATCGTGGGCTTCCTGAAAGAGCCCCAGAAGTACCTGGACCTGGGGGCCCGCATCCCCAAAGGCGTGCTGCTGGTTGGCCCTCCGGGTACCGGTAAGACCCTGCTGGCCAAGGCCGTGGCCGGGGAGGCCGGGGTGCAGTTCCTGTCCATTTCCGGCTCCGACTTCGTGGAGCTGTACGTGGGCGTGGGCGCCAGCCGCGTCCGGGACCTCTTCGAGGAGGCCAAGAAGGTGGCCCCCTCCGTGGTGTTCATCGACGAAATCGACGCCGTGGGCCGTCAGCGCGGCGCGGGCCTGGGCGGCGGACACGACGAGCGGGAGCAGACACTCAACCAGCTGCTGGTGGAGATGGACGGCTTCGGCGGCAACTCCGGCGTGGTGGTCCTGGCGGCTACCAACCGGGCGGACATTCTGGACCCCGCCCTGCTGCGGCCCGGACGGTTTGACCGGCAGGTCTTTGTGGGCCGTCCCGACAGCAAGGGCCGGGAGGAGATCCTGGCCGTCCACACGAAAAACAAGCCCCTGGCCGAGGACGTGGATCTGAAGGTCCTGGCCCAGGCCACCTCCGGCTTCACCGGGGCGGATCTGGAGAATCTGGTCAACGAGGGCGCGCTGCTGTCCGCCCGGCGGAACCAGAAGTTCATCACCATGGACGTTTTGCAGGAGGCCGTCATCAAGGTCATTGCCGGACCGGAGAAGAAAAGCCGGGTGGTGCCCCAGCACGAGCGGAAGCTCACCGCCTACCACGAGGCGGGCCACGCCGTCATGCACCACTGTCTGGCCAGCGTGGACCCGGTCCATCAGGTGACCATCGTCCCCAGAGGACAGGCCGGCGGCATGACCATCTCCCTCCCCGGCGAGGACCGGGGGTACTACTCCAAGCGGTACATGGAGGAGGAGATCGCCGCCCTGCTGGGAGGCCGGGTGGCGGAGAGCCTGTTCCTGGACGATATCTCCACCGGCGCGTCCAACGACATCCAGCGGGCCTCCTCCATGGCCCGGAAGATGGTGACCGCCTACGGCATGAGCGAGCGCCTGGGGGCCGTCAGCTTCGACTCCGGCCATGACGAGGTATTCATCGGACGCAGCATGGCCCAGGCCAAGAGCTACTCCGAGGAGGTGGCCGCGCAGATCGACGAGGAGGTCAAGGCCATCATCGACGCCGGCTACCGCCGCTGTCAGGAGGTGCTGGAGGCCCACCGGACGCAGATGGAGGCCGTGGCTTCCTACCTGCTGGAGCACGAGACCATGTCCGGCGAGGACTTCGCCGCCGTCATGGGATTCCCCAAGGCGGCGCTGGAGGATCATTAGCTCATAAGAGGGCGGCTGAAGCTTTCAGCCGCCCTCCTGCTGTCCCGTTGAGCATGAGTACACGAAATGCGTCTTGAAAAAATCCGCATCCCGGAGTACAATGGACCACAACGAAATCACCTGGCGGCCCTGCCGCCGGAAAGGAGGACGGCATGGAGTGGTGGAAGGACGCCATCATCTATCAGATCTACCCCCGCAGCTTTCAGGATTCCAACGGCGACGGCATCGGGGATATCCCCGGTATTATCAGCCGCCTGGACCATTTGCAGGAGCTGGGCGTCGGGGCCATCTGGCTCAGCCCGGTCTATAAATCCCCCAATGCCGACAACGGCTACGACATCAGCGATTACCGGGAGATCAACCCGGAATACGGCACCATGGAGGACATGGAGCGCCTGATCCGGGAGGCCAAGAACCGGAATATCCGGATCATTATGGATCTGGTGATCAACCACACCTCCACCGACCACTACTGGTTCCGGCAGAGCCGGGACAGGACCAGCGAGTACGCCGATTACTACTACTGGCGGCACGGCAATCCGGACGGCTCCCTCCCCAACAACTGGACCGGCTTTTTCGGCGAGGACTGCTGGGAGTTTGACCCCCAGCGCTGTGAATATTACCTGCACCTCTTCGCCAAAAGCCAGGCGGATCTGAACTACCACAACCCCGCCGTGCTGGAGGAGGTCAAGGACATCCTCCGCTTCTGGCTGCGCAAGGGCGTGGCGGGGTTCCGCTGCGACGTGATCAACATCCTGTGGAAGGAAAGCCTGGAAAGCGGCAAAAAAAAGCTGGCTCTGACGGGCAGCGAGCACTATCTCTCTCTGGAGGGCACCCACGAGATTTTGCGGCAGCTGCGTGAGGTCCTGGACGAATACGGCGCTTTCACCGTCGGCGAGACCGTCTTTGTCACCCCGCGGCAGGCACGGGACCTCTGCGGCGCGGACCGTAAGGAACTGGATATGGTGTTCTCCTTTGAGCATATGGAGTGCGACCAGTATTTTATCAAGTGGTTCAAGCGCAAATTCCGGCCTAAGGCGTTCTTCGACTGCCTGAGCAAATGGCAGCGGGAGCTGGACTGGAACGCCATCTATCTGGAAAACCACGACCAGCCCCGCTCGATCCCCCGCTTCGGAAGCGCGGAGTACTGGAAGGAGAGCGGCAAGCTGCTGGCCATGCTGGCCCTGACCCTGCGGGGCACGCCGTTTATCTATCAGGGCCAGGAGATCGGCATGATGAACTTCGATTTTGACCGGATGCGGCAGCTCAATGACGTGGAGAGCAAGAACGTGGAGCGCGTCCTCCGCCGCTTCCACATCCCCCGCAGGCTGCGCTGGAAGATCATCGCCAGAACCAGCCGGGACAACGCCCGCACCCCCTTCCAGTGGACCGGAGAACGGGGCGCGGGCTTCACCGACACCCGTCCCTGGCTGGGCGTCAACCACAACTGCGAACAGATCAACCTGGCCCAGCAGGAAACCGACCCGGATTCCATCTGGAGCTGGTACAAGGACCTGGCCGCGCTGCGCGGCGGCAGCGAAGTCCTCCGCCGCGGCGCCTTTACGCCGCTGGAAGCTAACAATCAGGTATTTGTTTACCGCCGCGAGCTGAACGGCGAGGCCCTTACCATCGTCCTGAATTTCAGCGGAAAACCCGCCCAGACCGCCCAGCGGGGCCGCGTCCTCCGCTCCAACGTAGGCCGCGAAAGCTTTGACGGCCAGCTGGGACCCTGGGAAGCGGTCATTCTGGAATAAAAAAGGAGGCGCTCTATGCCCGTTCCTCCATATGAACTGATCCGCTCCAGCCGCCGGACGCTGGCTCTGGAGGTCACCCGGGATGGCCGGGTCCTCGTCCGCGCTCCCATGCGGCTGGCCCAGAAGCGGATCGACGATTTTGTCGACCAGCACGCGGAATGGATCGAGACCCATCTTGCCGTCCAGCGGCAGCGCCGCGAAAACCACCCCGAGCCCACTCCCGCCCAGCGGGAGGAGCTGATCCGGAAGGCGAAAACCATCCTGCCTCAGAAAATCGCCTATTACAGCGGGATCATGGAGCTCTATCCCACCGGCCTGACCATCACCGGCGCGGAGAAACGCTTCGGCAGCTGCAGCGCGAAAAACCGCATCTGCTTCTCCTGGCGCTTGATGCAGTATCCGGAGGAGGCCATTGATTACGTGGTCGTCCATGAACTGGCCCACATCCGCCACAAGGACCACAGCAAGGCGTTCTATGCCTGCGTGGAGGAGGTGCTGCCGGATTGGCGGGAGCGGAGAAAGCTGCTGAAGCTATAGCGGATGTATCCGGCTTTTTGGCCTGCGGAATAAGAAAACCCGGCCCGAGCATATGCTCAGGGCCGGGTCTCTTAATCTCCCAGTGTTTTTTGCAGGTTACCCTCCGTCAGATCTCCTTCCCCGTATCATTCAGCCGGAAAATGCCCTCAAAGGAGGCGTTGCAGGCTTTCGCAATGGCGGCTAAATCCTTTTCTGACAGGTTGTCATTGCGGATTTTCCTGCCAATGTTCTGGCCCGAGGTAGGCGGCTCCATTTTTGCGCCCAGTTCGGCCAAAGTCATTTCCCTTGCCGCTAACAGCATCTTTACCTTAACTGCCATACTCATGATGTTTTCTCCAATCAACGTCTTTGATGATAATATAAATGAAAATATTTAAAAAATCAACAAAAATGTTTCTTTGCATATTGACAAAAAGTAAAAATGGGGATATAGTTGCCTTTAGACAGTTCAAAAAACAACATATTTGTTTCGAAAGAAATTGGAGGTATTACTATGACCGACACGCCGACCCTGCTGGAAAAAACCAGCCTGAAGGTCTTGGGACAATTTTTGCTGAGCACGGAGTTCACCTGCGACTGTACTTCCGAAAGCAGTTTGACGGAGGAAGGGCAGCTTGCCAAGTTGAAGGATGACCTGGAAATCACTCTCCGGCATGGGGACGATGCCCTGCGCCGGGAAGCCCGCGCGGTGGTAGAGGAGGCGTGGGAGCGGGGAGAAATGGCCGGTTTTCTGTCCGGGATGCGGGCGGGGGCCCGCTTGATCCTCTCTCTGACCGGGGAGGGTGAGATCCTGATTTGATACTTTTGTCGAAATTTCTGGAAAATTGTTACCACTGTCCAAAATTTGTAGCCGTTTCGTAAGCTCCATGAAACGACTTTGAGGCTTTTTTGTGGTATGATGTCCATTGTAGACCTGAAAGAGCGGCATAAGCAGTACACCGTAAAAGGAGGTATATAGAAAATATGTGGGAAAAATTGAAAGCACTGAGCACAGGGGCAAAGGCCGGTATTGCCGGCGGCGTGGCGCTGCTGGCGGCGGCGGGCATCGGCCTGGGTATCTGGCAGCCCTGGAACCAGCCCGAGGACGTGCCCGATCAGCCGGATACCGTCCAGCAGGAACCGGCCCAGCCGGAGAAGAAGCCCGAAAAGGGCCTGAGCCTGACGGTCGGCGGAGAAAAAATCCCCTGCGTCCTCTATGAGGGGGCCGGCTGGAGCATCTACGTCCCGGAATCCTGGACTACCGAGAAGATGGGGGAAAACGGCGGGCTGTTCTCCTCCGGGGACGGCGCGCAGATGTCGGTGCGTTTCGAGCCGGGCAGCAATTACAGCGGTACCTTCGTCAATCTCTCCGACAGCGGCAACGGCCGTCTCCTGCAATTCTATCAGGGCGCCGGCGAGGGCAGTCCGGTGGCGGAGGGCAGCGCCCCCCAGAGCATGTGGAACCAGTACAACAGGCTGTTCATCGCCATGGCCCGGACCCTGACGGTGGGAGATGAAAAACCCTTCGCGGAGAGCTATATCATCCCGCAGGAGCCCGACTGGCAGGAGGCCGAGGGTATGACCATCCTGTTCCTGGACAAGGACGGCTTCGTTGTGGACGACAAGGCCCAGGAGGCCATTGAGACCTACATGCAGGGCTGGCCCACAGAGGACCGGGAGATCTACACCGGCCAGTACCGGATCAACGCCCTGGAGTGGGCCAGCAGCTACACGGGCCTCACCAAGGACGGCTACGTGGACGTATTCCGCGCCGACGTCCAGTACCGCGTCAAAGAGGGCGCAGCCCCCGAGGGCGTGACCGTCGTGAACAGCTGGGCCGGCCTGGAGGACGACGTCTATCTTGCCATCTTCCACGACGGCGGCGCAGTCAACAAGACCCAGGGCGTGGTCACCAGCCTGGAAAACGGCTGGATCGGTTTTGCTTCGGAGATTGCGTAATACATAGACCCTCCCATACAATCACAAAAATCCCGCCGCAGAATGCTCCGCGGCGGGATTTCCTTGTTCCATTGGAACGGCTCAGCCGGCCGTGCCGTTTACATTTCCGGTCTGGACGTAGTTCATCATCCGCCAGATGATGGCGGCGAACTCTCTTCTGCGGATCCCCATGGTTCCCATATAGACCATGGTCTTGGTGGCGGTGTCCTCGGAGCCCTCAATGATGCGCGTGTTGTACAGCGCCATCACATAGGGGGCGGAGGTATCGGTGGGCTTCATATCGGAGAAGGGCGAGGTGGTGACCGCTACGGGCATCAGCTTCATGGCCCTGGCGGCGATCTCCGCGATGACATAGCGGCTGACCAGCCGGTTCAGGTCCTCCGATACGCCGGTGGGCAGCAGGTTGTCCGCCTTGGCCTGATCCAGGAAGGGCTTGGCCCAGTTGGAGCCGGTGCCGGAGATGTCCGGATACCCCGCCGCAATCATGATCATTTTCAGCGCCTGCCCCAGGCTCACGCCCTCGCTGGGACGGAAGGTGCCGTCCTCATATCCGCCCAGAATGCCGTTGGTGGCCAGATCGGTGACATAGGTGTAATACCACTCCGTCGCGGGTACGTCCGGGAAGGTCTTGATGGGCCGGGTGGTGGTCCCGGGATTCGCGGCAGTGGAGGCGGTAACGGTGATCTGCACGGTTCCGGTCACCCTGGTCCCGTTGACGTCCAGCGCGGTAAAGGGGATGGTCACAACGCCCTTGGTTCCGGCGGCGGGGACGAAGGTCACGTTATTCATGCTGTTGGCCCCGGTGATGGCCGTGGAGGAGACGCTGAACCAGCTGCTGCTGTTGGTGATCGCCGTGCCTGCCGCCGTGGCGGTCCGTCCATAGTAGAGGACGCCCGACGCCGCGGCCGGCGGGGTAAAGGACACCAGGCTCAGCTTGGCGGCGGACGCGCCGGGCAGCGTCTCAAAGTCGCTGGACTTGAAAGCCACGCCTGCCGAGGCGGAATCATACTTCACCACCAGGCCGGTGGCCGTAGGCGTTCCCGTCCCCGTCCCGGAGGAAGTGAAGGTGATCTTCCCCGCGTAGAGGAAATCTCCCTGGGCGCTGCTGGCCACGTAGCGCACGGACTCCGAGGCGGCGTTGCCGGGGACGTAAGTAAGGCTGCTGACCGTCTCGCCGGCGCCGGTGCCGCAGGAGAAGGCGCGGCCGCTGATGGTGGCGTCCGTCAGCAGGGTGCCCGGCCTGGCGGCGGTGCGTCCTACGTACAGGCTGCCGCTGGCCGGCGTCTCTACCAGCTGGATGTAGAAATTGGTCCCCGCCGTACCGGTAGCGGACTGGTACGCCTTCTGGAAGTCCGCGGCGGTCAGCGCCGCCTCACCGGCGCCGGCGGATACCGTAAAGTCCGCCGTGCGGCCGCTGGCGTTGAGGAAGATGTACAGCACGCCCTGACGGCTGACCGTCCGCCCCCCTCTGCTGCCGTGGGCGGTGAAATCCAGGGTCACATAGTTATTCTGCGTCACGCCGGGGACGAAGGCCACCGAATCGATGCCGAACTGTCCCACGCCCGGCTTCACATAGAGCAGATCGTTGAGCCACAGCTGCTCGCCGGGCACCGTCGGGGAAGCGTAGCCGATGTACATTGCCCCCTCAATGGTGGTGGGCAGCTTGTCAAAGGTGATGTAATCCAGGGTGCCGCCGGAGCTGACTCTGGACCAGAACGCCTGGAAATCCTCAGCGTCCAGGGTGACGGCGGCATTTCTGGCGGTGGCGTACACCACGTCCATATCGCCGGTATACTGCTGCACCGTAATGGTCAGCACGCCGGCATAGCGCTCCCCCGCGGTATCAAAGGCCGTAAAGCTTACGGTGAACTCCCCCGCCGTATCGCCGGGCACGAACTCCACGTTGTCCAGCAGATTGCCCGTGCCGCCGAAGTAAAACTGCGCGGAGGTGTTGGTCACGTTCTTCAGCCTGCCGGGGCCCTCCTCGGGCTGCTGGCCGAAGACCACATGGCTGGGGCTGGCGTTCCGTCCGCAGACAGAAAGCACCTGAGCATAGATCTGGCTGGAGACCGGCTCAGAGGACCACCCATCGCTGTCGCCCAGACGCAAAGCGGCGTCCTGGGTGGAAACAATGGCGCTGGCGGTGATGAGCTCATCCACCTGGAGGGTGATATTGCAGGTCCTGGTCACTGGCTGGCGGGACAGGGTCCCCTTCGGCACCGCCGAGACGATCAGGGTATAGTAATAGATCCCCGTCTTGCTGTATACGGAGCTGGGCAGGGGGTACTCAGCCCCTTCGCCCACCTGCTTGTTCTGGTAGAACCAGAGGTAGCTCAGCTCGTAGTCCGCGGTGACGTTGGCGGTGCCCAGGGTCAGCTTCACCTCTCCGGCGGTCAGCTTCGCGTTGGGATCGCCCAGGGCGGCCAGGGCCGTCCGGGTCTCCGGCAGATTCATGCTCACCTGGCTGTAGTTCAGCGCCCCGCACTTTTCGCATACGCCCTTGGCGTTGTAGAAGTTGGTGTGGGCCTCCGGACCCATGACGGCGTCGTCATACCGGCACGCGCCGGAGTGGGTCCCGTCCAGGTTGTCGGTATAAATAAAATCATGGTTGCCGGCATTGATGCGCGTCTCGATCAGCTGCGGCTGGCCCTGGGCGTTGCAGCCCTGCCGGGTGCAGACGTACCGCTCCACGCCGGTCTCATGGCAGTTGGCCTCCTTCACCACCGTCATGGTACAATAGCCCGTCAGCCCGCAGGCCGGGCACCGGGCCTGCACGGCGGCAGCAGCCGCCGCCACAGGGGTCATCGTCAGCGCCATGACCAGCGCCAGCAGGGCGGCCAGGGGCCTTGTCAGGATCTTTCTTTTTTTCATTATGTTCCATTCCTCCTTCGGATCAGGTGGGACAGGCGCGTCCGTCCGCTATAAACAGAACCATTATACCACAGCCCGTCCCAAAAAACTGTTACAATTTAGCAACAAGGCTTAAATATTTTATAAGCGCAGTATAACATATGTAAAAAGCTATTGCAATCCCGGAAAAAAATGAGTATGATGGAAGCATCATCCATCAAGGAGGCGGCATCAGCGGATGAAAAAAGACAACCATTATTTTGCCTGGGGCCTGACGGCGGTATGTGTGGTATGCGCCATTATGCTGATCTATGACCTGATTTTCAGGGACAGCATTGTTATGGCCTATACGGAGAAGCTGATGGGTATATTGGCGCCCATCCTCTACGGCTGCGCCATCGCCTATCTGCTTGCGCCCATTGTCAACTGGTTCGAGCGAATCATCTTCCGCCGCGCGGGAAAGCGGCCGGCGAAGGGCGTCCGGGCCGTCAGCGTCGTGCTGACCTGGTTAGCGGTCTTCGCGCTGCTGTACGCCCTGATGCGGGTGCTGCTGCCGGAGCTGTACAAAAGCGTGCTGCAGCTGGCCAGCAATGCCAAGACCTACTATATCACCATTGAGGGATGGGTGCTGCGCCTGCTGGAAAACAACCCGGATCTGGCCCGGCAGGTGGAGGACGTGCTGAACGAATACTACGAGGACATTTTCCTGAACCAGCACTACCAGGAGGCCCTGGTCTGGGTGAAGGACCATCTGCTGCCCCAGCTCCAGACGGCGGTGCAGGCCGTTACCGGCGGCGTGGTGGGCGTGCTGGTGTTCTTCAAGAACCTGCTCATGGGGGTCATGGTGTCCATGTACCTGCTGGTCGCCAAGGAAAATTTTGCCGCCGCGAGCTGCAAGCTCTGCTACACCCTGCTGCCGGAGGACCGGGCCGCGTGGCTCATCCGCGGGGTCAAGGCTACGGACCGCATCTTCTCCGGGTTCGTCCGGGGGAAGGTGCTGGACTCCCTGATCATCGGGATCATCTGCTTCATCTGCTCCAGCATCCTGGACTTCCCCTACGCCCCGCTGGTCAGCGTGGTGGTAGGCGTAACCAACATCATCCCCTTCTTCGGTCCCTTCCTGGGGGCCATCCCCAGCGCGTTCCTGATCCTGCTGGCCAGTCCCATCAAGTGCCTGTACTTCATTATCTTTATCCTGGCCCTCCAGCAGTTTGACGGAAACATCCTGGGCCCCAAGATCCTGGGCAACAGCACGGGCATCTCCGGTTTCTGGGTGATCGTGGCCATCCTGGTGGGCGGCGGCCTTTGGGGCGTGGCGGGCATGTTCCTGGGCGTGCCCATCTGCGCCTGCATCTACGCGGGTGTCCGGGCCTTCTCCGGCTACCGTCTGAAAAAGAAGGGCCTTCCGGTTTCCGTTTCCAGCTACGCCACCCATAAGCCCGTCTGGCCGGAGGATGAGACGGAGCATCCCCCGGAAAAGGAGAAGGCAGGCAAGGCATAGAAATTGGCAACTATAACCTCTTGGCAAATAATTGCCAAGAGGTTATACTGTATACAGAAGCAGAAAACAACCTGACGCGGGAATGGGAGGCGGCATGACGGCATTTCTGAAACGGCATAAGGCGGTACATATCTGGCTGCTGTGCGATCTTGTCCTGTTTGGCCTGTACTGGTGGGCGGTCAGCTCCAGGCAGTCGGCCAACGTGTTTTCCGGGTTTACCCAGCATCTCAAGGACGGCTATGCCGGCCTGTGGTACATATTCCCCTTTTCGGTGGTGGAGTGGTTCTATGCGGCCTTTATTCTGGGGATGCTGGCCTGGCTGGCGGTGCTGCTGCACCGTCTGCGCACCTGGCGGGGCCGCCGGTTCCACGGGGCCTACGGCTGCATCCTGGGCATGGCCTGCCTGGCCCTGACGGCCTCCGCCATTTACTGCCTGGGCTGGGGCGTCAACTACTACGCCGACGGCTTTCAGGAGAAGAGCGGCGTCTGCGCCCGGCCGGTGACGGCCGACGAGCTGGAGCGGGTCACGCTCTATTTCACGGAAAAGCTGGCCGATACGGCAGGCCAGATCCCCCGGGATGAGCAGAATGTCTTTGCCGTTCCTCAGGAGGAGATTTTTGCCGCCAGTCCCCACATCTATGACAATCTCTCCCGGGAGTTCCCGTTTCTGGCCCGGACGGACCGCGTCCCGAAGAAAATGTTTTTCTCCCGCCTTTTCAGCGCCATGAATTTCACCGGCTTTTACAGCCCCTACACGGGGGAATCCAATCTGAATATCGACAGCCCTTCCTGCCTCCTCCCCGCCAACATCACCCACGAGCTGGCCCACCAGCGGGGGATCGCCTCCGAGCAGGAGTGCAATTTTTTGGCCATCGCTGCCGCGACGGCCTCCGATAACATTGTTTATCAGTATTCCGGTTACCTGATGGGATATATTCAGCTGTCCAACGCCCTTTACCGGGCGGATTATGACCGCTGGGCGGCGGTCCGCGCCCTCCTGCCGGAGTCCGTTTTAGCGGATTTGCGCTATCACAGCGCGTACTGGTCGCAGTTTGAGGGGCTTACCGCCCAGGTAAGTACCAAAATCTACGATTCGTCTCTGAAATCCTATGGGCAGGCGGATGGGATCCAATCCTATGGGACGGTGGTGGATCTGCTGGTAGCATATTATTGATCTTTGCCGCCGCTGCGCGGCAAAAGGGAAATGTTTCGTTACGAAACCTCCGGGAGCTTCGCGCCCCCGTAGGGCCGCCTGCGGCGCTTTTAGCGCTGCGGCTGGCCTACGGCCAGCCCACGGGCAAGGCGCGAATCTGAAATAAGATGAAAGCAGGGCCGCCGTACGGCGGCAGAGAGGGAACTGCCATGGAGATCCAACCTATTGCCCATATCCATACCGACTTCAAGGAAAAATTCGGCATCCCCCGCCAAAGCGGCCTGGTGGAGGCCCTGCAAGCCTCCATTATCTTCGATCCCCCCTACCGCGTCCCTGACGCCGTCCGGGGTCTGGAAGAATTTTCCCACATCTGGCTCCTCTGGGAGTTCTCCCAGGCCCGCCGGGAAAACTGGTCCCCTACCGTCCGGCCGCCCCGCCTGGGCGGCAATAAACGCCTCGGCGTTTTTGCCACCCGTTCCCCCTTCCGCCCCAACGCGTTGGGCCTCTCTGTCGTGCGCCTGCTGTCCGTGGACCCGGACGCCCCTAAGGGTCCCGTCCTCCAGGTCTCCGGCGCGGACCTCCTGGACGGCACCCCCATCTATGACATCAAGCCCTACCTCCCCTACGCCGACGCCCACCCTGAGGCCGCCGGCGGCTTCACCGACCAGGTGGCGCGCGGACAGCTGGAGGTCCGGTGCCCGGATGAACTTCTCTCGCGCTTGCCGGAGGAGAAACGGGCCGCCCTCCTGGGGGTCCTGGCCCAGGACCCCCGCCCCTCCTACCAGTCCGATCCCGCCCGCGTCTACGGCATGACCTTCGCCGGGGCGGAGGTCCGGTTCACCGTAGAAGACGGGACGCTGACCATATGGGATATCAACTAGACAGGAACAGCGCAGCAGAGGCATGGCCCGCGGGCTATGCCTCTTTCGGTTTCCGGAATTTTCCGGTGTTTTTTTGCTTTCCTCTTGCGGATGCTCCACACGGCATGGTATAATCAGGTATAACATGGGATAATTTGAGCAAGAAAGAAAAAATAAGGAGCATACCATGAATATCTTTTCTTTGTTTACCCTCTGCGGCGGCATCGCTTTTTTCCTCTATGGCATGTCCCTCATGTCCTCCCGCCTGGAGAAGCTGGCCGGCGGGCGGATGGAACAGCTGCTGAAAAAAATGACCTCTACCCCCATTAAGGGCCTGCTGCTGGGCGCGGGCATCACCATTGCCATCCAGTCCTCCGGCGCGGTGACGGTCATGCTGGTGGGTCTGGTCAACTCCGGCATCATTGAACTGGGCCAGTCCATCGGCATCATCATGGGCTCCAACGTGGGCACCACTCTGACGGCCTGGATCCTCTCCCTGTCCGGCATTGACAGCGACTCCTTCTGGCTCCAGCTGCTCAAGCCGGAGAACTTCTCTCCTCTGGTGGCCCTGGCAGGCGTGATCCTGCGCACAAGGTACAAGAGCGGGAAAAAACACAGCGCCGGGTCCATTATGGTGGGCTTCTCCATCCTGATGTACGGCACCACCATGATGAAAAACTCTGTCAGCCCGCTGGCGGACATGCCGGAATTTACCTCCATCCTCACCGCCTTTACCAACCCCTTCATCGGCGTGGCGGTGGGCGCGGTGCTCACCGCGGTGCTCCACTCCTCCGCCGCCTCCGTGGGTATTTTGCAGGCCCTGTCCATGACCGGTGGCATTACTTACGGCATGGCCCTGCCCATTATCATGGGCCAGAACATCGGCACCTGCATGACCGCCCTCATGAGCAGCATCGGCGGCAACCGCAACGCCCGCCGCGTGTCGGTGATCCACGTCTCCTTCAACCTGATCGGTACATCCATCGGCCTGCTGGTCTTCTATGGCAGCGGCATGTTCATCAATTACGCCTTCATGGACTGGCTCATCAACCCCGCCGGTATCGCCATTGTCCACAGCATTTTCAACGTGGCCACCACCGTTCTGCTGCTGCCCTTCACGAAACAGCTGGAAAAGCTGGCCTATATGGTGGTCCGGGAGGACGCCGGGGAGAAGGAAGAAAAGCTGGCCTTCGTGGACGAGCGCCTGCTGGCTACGCCCTCGGTGGCTATCGCTGAATGCGCCGCCAAGACCGTTGACATGGCCTACCTGGCGGAGAAAACCATTCTCCGCTCCCTGACCCTGCTGGAAAAATACGACGAGAAAACGGCGGAGGAGATCATCAAGAACGAGGACCGTCTGGACCTGTACGAGGACCGGCTGGGCACCCTGCTGGTCCACCTCAGCGGCAAGTCCCTCTCCGACGAGGACAGCCGCAACATCTCCAAGCAGCTGCACACCATCGGCGATTTCGAGCGCATCGGCGACCACGCGGTGAACCTGCTGAAGGCCGCGCAGGAGATCAACGAAAAATCCATCAAATTCTCCGGGCCGGCCTCGGATGAGCTTCGCGTCCTGCTGAGCGCGCTGAAAGAGATCCTCTCCCTGACCACCAAGGCTTACGCGGAGGGCGACCTCCGTCTGGCCTCCAAGGTGGAGCCTCTGGAGCAGGTCATCGACGGCCTGGTGGCGGACATCAAGTCCAACCACATCACCCGCCTGCAAAAGGGACACTGCACCATCGAGATGGGCTTCGTCCTCTCCGACCTGCTGACCAACTGCGAGCGCGTCAGCGACCACTGCTCCAACATTGCCGTGGCCCAGATCGAGACGGCCCTGAACGCCTATCAGGCCCACGAGTACCTCAACGCCCTGAAGACCAGCAACGACGCCAATTTCCGCAGCGCGTTTGACGGCTACCGCGCCAAGTTCTCGGTAGCAAGCGAGAGCGCGGAGTAGTTCCGTCTGTATTGCCGGCGCGGCAGATTTCCGCCGCGCCGGCAATTGTTTTGGTATTTTGTTCGGGGGCAATGCAATTTGCTCCAAAATTTGCCACCAAATAGTGGCAACACTTTGACAAGATGCTACCAAATGGTAACATTTTGTTGAGGTGATCATTTTGAAATTTCGCAGGATCCGAGATCTAAGAGAAGACAGTGATAAGACGCAGGAAGAAGTTGCCCAGTATCTCATTATGAAACGGGGCGTTTATCAAAGATATGAGAGCGGCGAGCGCGAGATCCCGGTCTGGGCGCTCCTCAGGTTGGCCGAACTCTACCACACCAGCACCGACTACATCCTGGGCCGCGCGGACCAGAGGGAGCCGATTGAGTAGTCATGCGGAAGCTGATGTGGTTCGCGCTGCCGTTCGGAGCGGGGTGCGCCCTGTGCCAGTATGTGCTGCCGTCAGGCCTTTGGCTGTGGACGGCGGCGGGGGTGCTGGCCCTGGGGCTGACCTCCCTGCTGCTGCGGGGGAAAAGAAGACGGGTCGTCCGGCTTGCCGCCGTGGGATGCGCCATGGGCATCCTGTGGTTCTCCGGCTATGCCGTGCTGCACCTGACCCCGGCGGAGAAGCTGGTGGGGACGGAGCACATTTTCGAGCTGGAACTGACCGACTACCCCGAGGAAACCTCCAGCGGCGCGCGGTGTCAGGCCAGACTGGCCGGATTGAGGGGCAAGGTGATCTTCTACGGCGCCCGTGACCTGCTGGACCTGGAGCCGGGGAACCGGATCGTGGCCCAATCCTCCGGCTACAGCGCCGCCGCCCTCGCCGGGGAGGAGAGCAGCTACTATATTTCGCAGGGCGTATTTCTCCGGCTGTACGGCAAAGGGGGCCTCCTGTCCGCCTCCCGGGGAAACGCCGGGAATTGGCGGTATCTCCCCGCGCGGCTGTCCCACTGGCTGCGGGAGCGTATCGACAGCCTTTACAGCCCACGGGCCGGGGGCTTGATTGCCGCGCTTCTCACCGGCGAACGGGACGGCCTGGACCCCCAGAGCTACACCGACCTCAGCGAGTCGGGTCTGTTCCACATCACCGCCGTATCGGGGCTGCACTGCGGGTTTCTGATTGCCCTGCTGGGCGTGCTGGTGTTCCGGCGGCAGAAGCTGACGGCGTTTTTGGGATATCCGGTGCTGCTGTTCTATATGGTCATGGTGGGGTGTACGCCGTCGGTGGTGCGGTCCTGCATCATGGCGGGGTTTGTCCTGCTGGCTCCGCTGGCGGGACGGGAAGGCGATGCGCCCACCTCCCTGTCGGCGGCGCTGCTGGTGAACCTGCTGGCAAATCCCCTGGCGATCGCGTCCGTGAGCTTGCAGCTGTCCTTTGCCGCCGTGGCGGGACTGCTGCTGTTCGCGCCGGGGATCTATGAGATCCTGCGCGGCCTCTGGCCGGAGGAGCTGCCGGATACCGCGGAAAAACTGCTGAATTTCCTGCTCAGCGTCGTTGCCGCCAGCCTGGGGGTCATGGTCACATGCGCGCCCCTTAACGCGGTGTATTTTAACACGCTGGCGCTGGCGTCGCCGCTGTCCAATGTGCTGGTGCTGTGGATGGCCCCGGCGCTGTTCGGCTGCGCGCTGGTGATCACGGCGCTGGGCGGCCTGTTTCCGGCTCTGGCGGGACTGGCGCTTGTCCCCGAGTGGCTGGCGCGGTATCTGCTGTGGGCGGCGCATATGACGGCGAAAATCCCGGGACACAGCGTCTACTTTACCCGCCCGGCGGTGGCGGCATGGCTGGCGGGGACCTATGTCCTGCTGGGGCTGTGCCTGCTGGTGAAGGAGCGGCAGTGGAAATGGGGCGCCGCGCTGGCGCTGTCGGCGGCGTGCCTGCTGGCGGTGAAGGCCGGACCCAGGATGCAGGTCCGGGACGACCGCCTGACGGCGGTTGCCGTGGACGTAGGACAGGGCGCGGCAACGCTGTTCCACTCGGGAGGAAAGACCGCCCTGGTGGACTGCGGCAGCCTGAACAGCTCCCGCGCCGCCGGGGAGGCCGTGGCGGTGACCATGGATCAGTACGGCTGGGACAGGCTGGATTATATCGTCCTGACCCACTACCACGAGGACCACGCCGGGGGCCTGCCCTGGCTGCTGGCAAGGGTGGAAGCGGAGCAGATCTTCCTGCCCCAGCTGCTGGACAGCGATCAGGGGGACTTGCAGCAGGAGACGCTGGAGCTGGCGGCGCGGTACGGCGCGGCGGTGCGGTACATAGAATCGCCCCGGGCTGCCGCGCTGGGGGACGCGGTGCTGAACGTCTACCCGCCGGTGACGGAGGGCGGCGGCAACGAGGTGGGGCTGACCATCCTCTGCACCGCCGGGGACTATGACTTTCTGGTCACCGGGGATATGAACGATTCCACGGAGAAGAAGCTGGTGGCCCGGTACGAACTGCCGGACATCGAGGTCCTGCTGGTGGGCCACCACGGCAGCAAATACTCCACCTCGGAGGAGCTGCTGGAGGCGGTGACGCCGGAGGTGGGGGTCATCAGCGTGGGCCAGAACACCTTCGGACATCCCACCCAGGAGGCCATGGACCGCATGACGGAGGCCGGAATGACCATCCGCCGGACGGACGAGGAGGGGAATATCCTGATTCAGGTGGGATATTGAAGAAAAATGCGTTCTGAACTATATGCAGAAACAGAAAAACGTGGTAAATTAGATACGGCAACAAGCTGGAGGTGCATTATGTGGAAAAAACGGTGGCCTTTGCTGCTGGCCTGTATCCTTCTGTTTGCTTTGACCGCCTGCAGTGAGGACAGCGGCGAGGAAAACATACAGCAGGACCGGCCGCAGGCCAGCGAGGCCGCGCCGGAACCGCAAAGCGGCGACGTCCGCTTACAGGCATACTACAGTACCTTTGCTCCCCTGGCTGACGCCGGCACCATTACCGGCATAGCCCGCATCGAAAACTGCCTGCTGATTGGCGGGGAGAGAAACGGCGCGCCGATACTGGGACTGGCCCTCTACACCCTGGACGGCAGCGGACGGGCCACTGTCTTCAGCTCTGCCTCCGTGGATCTGGACGACCCGGAGGCGGAGGACGAGGCAGCACTGTACGGCGTCACCACCGATGGTGAGAGCTTCTATGTACTGACCGGACAGCCTATTGACGAACGGCGCTATCAGGGGGACATGGCGGTCCTGCGCTACGCCGCCGACGGGCAGTTTCAGGATAAACGCCGGCTTTCCCTCGGCCCCGCCGCCAAGCCCGAGGGGTTCAGCGTCAGTGAAAGCGGGCAGGTCGTGTTGTATACACTGGAGCCGTCAGCGGACAGCTACGGAAATAAGTATGTGTACGCGGCTTCCGTCTATTCCGCCGAAGGAGAACTGACGGTCCGGCAGACGCTGGAGGGCCGGACGCTGTTCGGCTGGGCGGTCCGGGACGGCGGCGTGGTACTGTCGGGCTATGGCAGAAGCACGGCGGGATTTTACACCCGCATGGACCTGGAAACCGGAGCGCTGACAGAGCTGGAGGTGGTGCAGCCGGAGGGCGGCCCCGATCCGGGCGTTTGCAGCTATACCAGCTGCCAGGGGCTGAACGGCGAGTATATCATTGGCGGGCTTGACAAGTTTATCTCCTATGATCTGGACAGCGGCGCGTGTGAGCTGCTGTTTGATACCGATGAAGCGGGTATTCCCCAGACGCTCTTCACTATGGCCCTGGGTCCCGCCTGCCGGTTGGATGAAAATACCTTCATCTGCTGCAACGGTACCAATCAGGTGGTGGTACTGGGCAAGGAGGAAAAGGTCTATCAGGAGCGCAGCGTGGTTACGGTGGCGCTGATCGACATTGCGGAGGTCTATGAAGGGCAGACCTACATCTATCCCATGACCGAAGACCACGTCAAGGAAGCCAATCAGGCCAGCACGGAGTACGAGTACCAGGCGGTCCACTACAACCTCCATGAGCTGGACCGCCTCCGCGCGGACATCCTCGCGGGGGATTCCCCGGATTTGGTCTTGTACACAGACAGCGAGCATTTTCCAGGCATCCAGACCGACAGCGATCTTTTCGACGATCTGTACGCCTACATTGACGCGGACGAAACCCTCTCCCGGGAGGACTTCCTGCCGAACCTGCTGGAGGCCATGAGCCTTAACGGGGAACTGCACCGGATTTGGAGCGGTACACGAATTTACACGCTGTCTGCCCCTTCTTCGGCGGTGGGCGGTGGCAGGGGCATGACCGTGGCGGACTATAACCGCATTGCGGCGGAAAATGA
Source organism: Oscillibacter sp. (assembly GCA_014799845.1). GTDB lineage: Bacteria > Bacillota > Clostridia > Oscillospirales > Oscillospiraceae > Pelethomonas. The sequence goes on from JAAVHF010000033.1 coordinate 22,817, forward strand.
CGCGTATCAGACACGCTTCTCCTATGGCCTCGGCGGCGTGGAGGCGCTGAACTGGCTGGCCTGCGGAGGGATGTTTTTCGTAGACAAGGAAAATGGGACATGCAGCCTTGACAGCCGGGAATTTCGTGATTTGCTGACCTGGTGCGCCGATACGGAGTCGGATATGGCGCTGTCAAGACAGATGGAAGGCCGCGTGGACGGTCTGCTGCAGTGGACGGAGATCGGTCTTGAAGAGATCAGCCGGTTTAAAGCCTGGTTGGGGGAGGACGGCGTCTTTGTCGGTCTTCCGAACGGCGGCGATGGGCTGCACAGTTACATATGCAGCGGCGGCGCAATGGCGATCCCAGCCCGGAGTGGAAACAAAGAAGGAGCTTGGGCGTTTATCCGGAATCGGCTGAGCATAGAGCGTCAGGCATCGCTGAGCGCCCTGCCGGTGATCCGGGAGGCTATCGGGCTTTCCAGTTATTATAATGGGGCGACGGATTATGCCAGGGAACAGCTGGACAAGCTGCTGGAGGCCACAAAATACGCCGCCGGTTACAGCGACCACTTCATTTGGCAGATCATTCAGGAGGTCGGCGGAGCTTATCTGGCCGGAGACAAAAGCCTGGACGAGGCCATCGAGCTGATCCAATCCCGCGCCAGCCTGTGGATGGCGGAGCAGTACGGATAAGAGCTTTCAGAACAACGCCGCCGGGCTGCCGTTTTGAGACGGCGGCCCGGTTTTTGCGCCTGGCGAGGCATTTTTTCCGCCCTTGTCCACTATACATAGAGGGAAAGGGAGGCGGATAAGCATGGCGATGGCCTGGATCTGGACGGGGATGATAGCGGCCTCGGTGGTATATGGACTGGTAAACGGCACCATCGGCGCGGTGGGCAGCGCGGCCATGGAGGGCGCGGCGGCGGCGGTGGACCTGTGCCTGAGTATGGCGGGGATCATGTGCCTGTGGAGCGGGGTCATGTCCATCATGAAGGCCAGCGGCCTGATGGACGGCCTCAGCCGCCTGTTCCGGCCCGTATTGAACCGCCTGCTGCCCAACGCCTGCCGGGACCCGGAGACGCTGGCGGCACTGTCGGGAAACGTGTCGGCCAATCTGCTGGGACTGGGCAATGCGGCCACGCCCCTGGGCATCCGGGCCGCAAGGCGGATGGCGAAGGGCTGCGGCGGGCAGGCCAGCAATGAGCTGTGTACCCTGGTGGTGCTGAACACCGCCTCCATCCAGCTGCTGCCCACCACGGTGGCCGGCGTCCGGGCGGCGCTGGGGGCGGAGAACGCCTTTGACATCGTTCCGGCGGTGTGGCTGGCGTCGGTTCTGTCAGTGGCGGCGGGGCTGACGGCGGCAAAGGTTTTTGGCCGGATCTGGAAGAAGCGGGGGGAGTAGGAGATGGATTATTCCGCCTATCTGGTGCCGCTGCTGCTGATGTTCACGGCTGTTTTCGGCATGTGGAAGCGGGTCAACGTGTACGACGCCCTCTCCCTGGGGGCGAAGGAGGGGCTGGATACGCTGCTGGGCATCCTGCCCAACCTGGTGGGGCTGATGACGGCGGTGTATATGCTGCGGGCCTCGGGGCTGATGGAGGTGCTGGGAGGGCTGCTGGCCCCGGCGCTGGTGAAGCTGGGCATCCCGCCAGAGACGGCGGCGATGCTGTTCATCCGGCCCGTCAGCGGCAGCGGGGCGCTGGCCATCGGCAGCGAGATCATGGCCGCCCACGGGCCGGATTCCTACGTGGGCCGGGTAGCCGCCGTGATGCTGGGCAGCACGGAGACGACCTTTTACACCATTGCCGTTTATTTCGGGTCCGCCGGAATCCGAAAGACCCGCTATGCCATCCCCGCCGCGCTGATCGCCGACCTGACCGGGTTTATGGCGGCGGCTTTCGCCGTGCGGCTGCTGTTTGGGATGTAATACGGTTTCTTGAAAATGGATCGATCGCCTGCTCGCCTTTTGCCCCAAAGCGGACCTGAAGGTCCGCTTTTTTGCGCCCTGGGCGGAAGATTAAAGTTTTCATAAACCCCTTGACGAATGATATTATAATATTTATAATATATTCAAGAAAGGAGGCTTGCTATGGCATATACCTTGGGACCGCAGCTGTTGGAGACCTGCGTACTGGCGATTGTGGCCAGGAAGGACGCGTATGGCTATATACTCACACAGCAAGTGAAGGAGCGGCTGGGGATTTCGGAATCGGCTCTGTATCCGGTATTGCGCCGCCTCCAGGCGGAGGGGTGCCTGGCGGTATATGACAGCACCTATCAGGGCCGCAACCGCCGTTACTACACGATTACCCCGGAGGGCCGGACCCGCCTGGCCCAGGGCCGGGAGGACTGGACCCGCTTTCAGGAAAACGTGGAATATCTTTTAAGGGAGGATAAAGATGGATAAAAACGCCTATTTGAAAGAGCTGTCCCGGCACCTGTCCCGCAGGATACCGGAGCGGGAGCGGGAGGATACGCTGCGGTGGTATAAGGAATATTTTCAGGAGGCCGGGCCGGAGCGGGAGGCGGAAGTCATCGAGGAGCTGGGCTCACCCGAAACGGTGGCCCGGCGGGTGGCGGAGGAGGGCGGCTGGACCGGGGAAAAAAGGAGCGGCCGCAGCCGGGGGATGATCGTTGGGGCCGCCGCGGCCGCGGTGCTGCTGATTGCCGCGCTGTGTGTGGGCGTTTGGGGCGCTTTGCCGCGCACCGCCCCTGACGGCCCCAGCGTCAGCACGGGCCAGCAGGACCCCGACAGGACGTACGGCGTGCCAGCCCAGACCGGCAGTCCTGCGCCGGCCACGGACCCGGGACCGTCTCAAACCCCGGAGTCCTCCCCAGAGCCGGAGCCCGTTCAGTCCCAGGGCCCCGGCGGCGATCCCGTGCCGGCGCTGGACGCTTTTACAGAGATTGAGGCAGAAATCGCTGTGGGAGATGTGATCATTCGGCGGGGTACGGAGTTTCAGATCGAGGTGTCGTTTGAGGGCACTGTTCGGGGCGAGCCCTACCGGATCGAGTATGAAGTGACGGACGGCACTCTGAATGTCGTCAGCTTTCCGAAGCATCACAACGACAACGACGGGGACTGCTCCGGCCAAGTGCTGGTCACCGTTCCGGAGAACACGGCTTTGGAGGAGATCAAGATCAGCCTGGGCGTAGGGGATGTCACCCTCCGCGAACTGTCCGTGGATGAGGCGGAACTGGAAACCGGTGTGGGCAACCTGTCTGTCATCGACACCGCCGCTAGGGAAGTGGAGCTGGAGACCGGCGTGGGGGATGTGAAAATCAGCGGGATCCCTGCAGCGATGATGGAACTGACCACGGGAGTGGGGAATGTTACCGCCAGCCTGGACTGCTCGCCGGAGGAGTGCAGCTGGATGCTCACCTCCGGCGTGGGGTCGATCCAGGTGGACGGCGTCACCTCGCTGCTGAGCGCCAGCCACAAGGCCCCAGACGGCTCCTGCCGGCTCACCGGCTCCACCGGCGTGGGCAGTGTGAGCGTTACGTTCAGCTGATTTATGATTTTCCCGCCTCCAGCGGGGCGGCGCAGAATGAAATTGCGCATGACCATGAAGCGGTCATGCGCAATTGTTGTTTCTGCTGTTTTCGAGGGAAAGCATGTATGCGGCTTTCGTTACAGCCCCACGAACACCATTACGCTCCGGGGCCGGACGATGAACCCGCCGGTGGTGGGGATGAGCTTGTCGGAGACCTTCTCCTCCCAGGTATCCGCTGCCAGGTACCAGCAGGCGGAGGGGGGCAGCTCCGGCAGGCGGACGTACAGGTCCTCCCACCAGGCGTTGGAGGCCACGTACACAGCCTTGGGCCCCACGCCCCGCTCGCCGCCGGTGTAGAGGACGCCCACGTAGTGCTCGTGGTCGGCAAAGCCGCTCTGGGGGCCGTTCACGCCGTAGAAGCTGACGTCCGGGTGGCCCCAGCAGCCGTCGCTGAGGTTGGTGCGCAGGACCCGGTTCTCCTTGCGCAGGCGGATCATGTGCTGGAAGAACCGGAACATCTCCTGGTTCCTGTCCAGAAGGTTCCAGTCCAGCCAGGAGGTGATGTTGTCCTGGCAGTAGGCGTTGTTGTTGCCGAACTGGGTATTGCAGAATTCATCCCCGGCCAGGAACATGGGAATCCCCCGGCTGCACATCAGCAGGGCGAAAGCGTTGCGGCACATCCGGCGGCGGAGGGCGTTGATCTCCCCGTTGTCCGTCTCTCCCTCCGCGCCGCAGTTCCAGCTGTTGTTGTCGTTGGCCCCGTCGGTGTTGCCCCAGCCGTTGCGCTCGTTGTGCTTGCCGTTGTAAGAGTAGAGATCCCAGAGGGTGAAGCCGTCGTGGCAGGTGATGAAGTTGACGGAGGCGTCCTTGCGGCCCTTGACGGCGTACATGTCCTGAGACCCCACCAGACGCAGGGCCGCCGCCTGGGCGAAGCCGTCCCCCTTCAGGTAGCGGCGTACGTCGTCCCGGTAGCGGCCGTTCCACTCCGCCCACCGGTTCCAGGAGGGGAAGGAGCCCACCTGATACAGTCCCCCCGCGTCCCACGCCTCGGCAATCAGCTTCACGTCCCCCAGGATGGGATCGAAAGCCATGGCCTGGAGCAGAGGCGGCTTGTTCATGGGGGAGCCGTCCTCGTTGCGGCCCAGGATGGAGGCCAGATCGAACCGGAAGCCGTCCACCCGGTAGGTGGTGACCCAGTAGCGCAGGCAGTCCATGATCATCTGGTGGACGATGGGGTGGTTGCAGTTGAGGGTGTTGCCGCAGCCGCTGAAATTGTAATATTTTCCGTCGGGGGTCAGCAGGTAGTAAATGTTGTTGTCAAAGCCCTTGAAGGAAAAGAAGGGGCCCCGCTCGTTGCCCTCGGCGGTGTGGTTGAACACCACGTCCAGATAGACCTCCATCCCCTGCTGGTGGCAGGCCAGGATCAGTTTTTTCAGCTCGGTGCCCTCCCGGTTGAACTCCTCGTCAGAGGCGTAGCTGGTGTTGGGTGCGAAGAAGCTGACGGTGCTGTAGCCCCAGTAGTTGTAGAGCTTCTGCCCGTCCACCTCCCGGTAGTCCTGCATCTCGTCAAACTCGAAAATGGGCATCAGCTCAATGGCGTTGACCCCCAGACTCCTGAGGTAGGGAAGCTTCTCCATCAGCCCCGCGAAGGTGCCGGGATTTTTCACGCCGGAGGAGGCGTCCTTGGTGAAGCCCCGGACGTGGAGCTCGTAGATGATGAGGTCCTCCATGGGGATCAGGGGCCCGCCCTGGTCGCCCCAGTCGAAGTCGTCCCTGACCACGCTGGCCTTGTAGTGCTGGCCCCGGGGAGAGGTGGCCCCCCACTCGCTCTGGCCGGTGACGGCCTTGGCGTAGGGGTCCAGGAGGTATTTGCTTTTGTCGAAGATCTTGCCCTTTTCCGGTTCGTAAGGGCCGTCCACCCGGTAGGCGTACTCGAATTCCTCAATGTTCAGCTTGAACACGATCATGGAGTACACGTTGCCGATGCGGTAGCGCTGGGGGAAGGGCAGCACGGCAAAGGGCTCCGGCGCGTCCCGGTGGAAGAGCAGCAGCTCGATGGAACTGGCCCCGTGGGAGTAGACGGTGAAGTTCACGCCGCCGGGGATGGCGGTGGCGCCGTTGATCTCATAAAACCCGGGGCGCACGGCGAAGCCGTCTATATAGTCCAGAGGCGCCAGGTGAATGGTGCGGGGCAGGCTGAGCTTTTCCACCCGCAGTTCTTCGTTGCTGTTCGTGGGCAGCCGCTTTTCTGTTGACATACTAGAAAATCCTCCTGTATCAATGGATATGGGCAAAGATCAGCGCCATGCCCAGCAGCATGCCCAGCATAGTGGACAGCCCGGACAGGCGGTTCTGCCAGAGGTGCTCCCCCTCCGGCAGCAGTTCGCCGAAAATGACGTACAGCATCGCTCCGGCGGCAAAGCTGAGGGAAATGGCCAGCAGCAGGGGATTCATGGTCCCCGCGCCGTAGCCCAGCAGCGCGCCGAGTATGGTGGGCAGTCCGCTGAGGGCGGCGACGCCAACGGCGGCGGCGGGCCTGGAGCCTCCCGCCAGCAGAGGCGCGGCGATGCTCATGCCCTCGGGAATGTTATGCAGGCCGATGATAAGGGCGGCCAGGATGCCGCCGCCCCTGGCCACGCCGGCGAAGGTCGCGCCGATGGCCATGCCCACGGGCATATTGTGAAGCGCTACCGCCACGGCCAGCACCAGCCCCGCCGTATGGAGGGTGTGGCTGCCGCAGGCGCAGAGTTCGCCGTTGTCGGTACCCAGATGAGGGCGATGGTTTTCCTCATGGACATGTTCGTGTTCGTGCGTATGTTCATGGCCGTGGCGGTGGTCATGTTCCTCCCCGTGCCCGCTGTGGCTGTGGGTATGGTGGGCCTGCTTGTCGATCCAGCAGTTGAGGAGATAGGTACACAGATAGCCGATCATGATCCAGCAGAGCACGGGGAGGGCGCCGGATTCTTCCATAGCGTCGGCTATCAGATCAAAGCAGACCACGCTGAGCATCACGCCGGCGGTAAAACGGAGAAGGAGGCTTACCGTCCGGTCAGAGGGGCTGTGTACCATGGCGGCCAGCCCCCCGCCCAGGGCCAGACCTCCCGCGCCGGTGACAGCGGTGATAAGAAAAATCGTCAGATAAATGTCCATAGAAAGCTCCCGTTGTTAAATTCAACCGGATTATTATAGCACAATCATTTATAGAAGTAAATCATAGATTGCGAACACGCTGCGAAAATCAGCTTTTGCGGTACGATTGCATTTTTCCCGCTTATTTGCTTTCTTGAAAAGAGTGTGCTATCCTGTATTCTGTCACTGCAAAATGCTGAGGGTGAAAGAGGCGCTGCATATGGACGGGGAAGAACATAATATCCATAAGGCAATCGGTACTGAAGGCTGGCCCAGGATGCTCTTCTATCTCCTGCAATTTACCTGGGGGCTGCCTGTCAACATGATCGGCCTGCTCGTATTTCTCTGCTGCCGGAACCGCTTCCCCAGAGAACGGTTCCGCAACAGCATCGTTACGCATTTGCCCGGAAATCGCGGAGGGCTGTCGCTGGGTATTTTTATTTTTCTGAGCATACATGATACGTGCGAAAGCCGCCGGCTTTGCATTCATGAATATGGGCACACGATCCAGTGCCTTTTCCTCGGCCCTTTATACTGGATTGTCGTTATGCTTCCAAGCGCCGTTTGGTATCATTTTTTTGCGGGTTACAGAAAAACGCATCGCATCCCATATGACGCATTTTATTGTGAACGCTGGGCTACCGCCTGGGGAAAACAGTGGAGCTGATTTGGCGGATTTTAAACGGCCGCCGGGATTTCCCGGGAAATGGAGCGATAAAACCGGAATTGATCCTCGACACAATTGCCGCAGTATGTTATACTGACAGTGGAAATACTTCCATATATGACCACATATTGAAGAAAGGCGGATTCGCAATGTTTAATTTAGATCCCGGCAAGATGGCTAAAAACGCAGTTGAAGGACTGCAAAAAGCGGAAAAACTCGGCGGCGCTGGCGAGGCCGCAAAAGGCGTACTCCAGGGTATCAAAAAGGCGGAGAAACTCGCCGATTTGGAAAAAGCCCCGGAACAGGTAATTGCGGCGCTGCGCAAGCTGCTGGCCGAAGCGAAACAGCTGGCGGACGCCTCCGGGAACAAGAACGAGGCCCTTGACGCCTGTATCCAAAAGGCCCAGACGCTGTTGGACAGCGACAATATCTCAACAGAGGCGGTTACGAAGCTAACGGCCGAATTGAGTGCGCTGATCAAGGGCGCGTCCGCCGGAGCTGCCCAGCAGACGGACAGTCAAAAGGGCGGCGGTTCGCCGGAGGCCTCCAGAACCGCTCCCGCTCCTGCCGTCAGTGCGCAGAAAGCCGCCGTTCCCGCGCCGAAGCGCGAGACCCAACCCGCTGATGCAAAACCCGCTGAAACAACCGCGAGTAAAACGGTCCAATTCTCTGATGTGGACGCCGGCGCCTATTACTATGATGCGGTGCAATGGGCCGTACAGCAGGGGATTACCTCCGGAACCTCGGAGACTACGTTCAGTCCCGACCAGAAATGCACGTGCGGACAGACGATTTCCCTCCTTTGGCGGTCTGCCGGGTCCCCCGCTCCCAAGGGCAAAAATAACCCCTTCACGGATGTCAAGGAAAGCGCCTATTACTACCAGAGCGCACTGTGGGCGGCGGAGCATGGCATTGTCACCGGGACGGCCTTCCATCCGGACGAGCCTGTGACCAGGGGGCAGTTTGCCGCGTTCCTCTACCGGAAAGCCGGATCTCCTGCCGTTGCAGGAAAAAATGACTTTACAGATGTTCCGGACGGCGCGGATTACGCGCAGGCTGTCGCCTGGGTAGCCGCGCAGGGCATCGCCTCCGGAACCGGGGACCATACGTTCAGTCCCAACGCCGTCTGCACAAGAGGGCAGATCGTTACATTCCTGTACCGGGCCAGGAAATGAGTTTGCCGCTTTAAGAGGGGCCCTGCACGGGCCAGAAACCAGCAGCCCCCAAGGGAGTCCGGGGTATCTCCCGGACTGTTCCTGAAGGGGCTGTTGGCTTGCTTTATGCGGAGAATCCGTGAATATCCCCCGGCTTTGGCCGGGGGATATTCATTTTGCCGGCGCATTGGCGTCAATAACCCCCCAGTTCAGCTGGGGGTCGATAAAAAATGCTTTATACTATTCCTCGATTAAAAGCGCAATATCGTTACCGGGCGAAAATCCGGGAGCAGCAATGGGTATAGGCTCGAAAACACAAGAGCTAACATGATAAGTTGGAACTGCGGGAGGTTTAGTCCCCGAATAGGGGACTTGCAGCCCAATAACGCCGCCAATCACAAAACTTTCCACAGGGTAGTTGAATGAGTAAACCTTCTATGAACAGGCCGCCTCCAGAAGTGATCAAGGCTCCCTCTTTGAGGGAGGCTTTTCGGGCGCTTTGTTCATCATTCGTTTACTCATTCAATTATCGTGGAACTTTCCAAAATCCATATTGACAGCCCCGCCCTTTATCCGGTATAATACCTTGATTAGAACGCTAAGGCTGCGCACCGGCAGGGGGCCGGAGAGAGGAGCGTGTTCCTTGAAGTATTTACTGAAAAATGGGCTGCTTTTTGCAAAAGACGGTCTTCGTCCGGTGGATATTTCCATTGCGGAGGGCCGTATTGTTTCCATTGCCGGGGGGCTGGACGCTCCTGGCGCTGTTTCCATTGCCGGGGGGCTGGACGCTCCTGGCGCTGTTTCCATTGATCTTCATCATGCCGTTGTGTTTCCCGGTTTCGTTGATGTCCACGTTCATCTTCGAGAGCCGGGGTTTTCTTATAAGGAGACCGTCCGCACCGGCACCCTCTCCGCCGCCCGGGGCGGATACGCCCATGTGTGCCCCATGCCCAACCTGAACCCCGTGCCCGACAGTCTGGAGACGCTGAACGTCCAGCGGGAGATCATCGCGCGGGACGCGGCGGTCCACGTCCACCCCTACGGCGCCATCACCCGCGGCGAGAAGGGCGAGACGCTGGCGGATCTGGAGGCCATGGCCCCCTATGTGGCCGGATTCTCCGACGACGGGCGGGGCGTCCAGAGCGGGGACATGATGCGCGCCGCCATGGCGGAGGCCCGGCGGCTGGGGAAGATCATCGCCGCCCACTGCGAGGACAACAGCCTCCTGAACGGCGGCTATATCCACGACGGCGAGTACGCCCGCGCCCACGGGCATCGGGGCATCTGCTCCGAAAGCGAATGGAGCCAGATCGCCCGGGACCTGGAACTGGCGGCGGAGACGGGCTGCGCCTACCACGTCTGCCATATCTCCACCAGGGAAAGCGTGGACCTGATCCGGAAAGCCAAGGCAAGGGGCGTGGACGTGACATGCGAGACCGGGCCCCACTACCTGGTGTTCTGCGACAGGGATTTGCAGGAGGACGGGCGGTTCAAGATGAATCCCCCCATCCGGTCCGGGGAGGACCGGGCGGCGCTGCTTTCGGGCCTTCTGGACGGCACCATCGACATGATCGCCACCGACCACGCCCCCCACGCCGCGGAGGAAAAGAGCCGGGGGCTGGAGAAGAGCGCCATGGGCGTGGTGGGGCTGGAGACGGCCTTCGCGGCGGTATACACCCACCTGGTGAAGCCCGGTATCCTGCCGCTGGAGCGGCTGGTGGAGCTGCTCCACGACAACGCGGCAAAGCGCTTTGGGTTCGGTACCCCGCTGGCGGAGGGCCAGCCGGCGGACCTGACCGTCTTTGACCTGGACAAGTCCTTTGTGGTGGACCCGGAACGGTTCCAGACCATGGGCCGGGCTACGCCCTTTGCGGGGATGGAACTGTACGGAATTTGCAAACTGACTATGGTGGACGGAAAAATCGTCTGGCAGGAGGAAAATCTATGACGCAGGGGATTTATCGGGTCGAATATAACAAACTGTTGTCGAAAGACGTCTGGGAACTGCGCCTGTCCGGCGACACCAGCGCCATCGCCGCGCCGGGACAGTTCATCAATATCAAACTGGACGGCTGTTTTCTCCGCCGCCCCATCTCTATCTGCGACTGGGATCATGAGGGCCTTACCGTGATCTATAAAGTGGTAGGCAAGGGCACCGCCGTCCTCTGCGATGTGGAGCCGGGACAGGATCTGGACGTCCTCTGCGGCCTGGGGAACGGGTTCGATGTATCGAAATGCGGCCCCAGGACGCTGGTCATCGGCGGAGGCGTGGGCACGCCGCCTATGTATGGTCTGGCGAAAGCTCTGCTGAAAGCCGGGAAGACTCCGGTCGCTGTTCTGGGATTCAATACGAAAAGCGAGATCTTCTATGAGGAGCGGTTCCGGGCGCTGGGCGTCGAGACTGCTGTTACCACCGTGGACGGCAGCTATGGAACAAAGGGATTTGTCACCGACGCGCTGCCCGAAAATTATGACTACTTCTGCGCCTGCGGCCCCCTGCCCATGCTGAAAGCGGTTTACAACACCGCCGCCACCTCCGGCCTCATGAGCTTCGAGGAGCGGATGGGCTGCGGCTTCGGGGCCTGCATGGGATGCAGCTGCAAGACCAAATACGGCGGCAAGCGCATCTGCAAGGACGGCCCGGTGCTGGAAAAGGAGGAGATCATATGGTAAACACAAGCGTAACCCTCTCCGGCATCAGGCTGGACAACCCCGTGATCCCCGCCAGCGGAACCTTCGGCTACGGGCAGGAGTTTGCGGAACTCTACGATATCAACTGTCTGGGGACCTTCTCCTTCAAGGGCACNACCNNNGATCCCCGCTTCGGNAACCCCACGCCNCGNATCGCGGAGACNCCCNGNGGGATGCTCAACGCCGTNGGGCTGCAAAATCCNGGNGTGGAGNANGTCATNGCNNAGGAGCTGCCCCGGATGANGGANNTNTTCCNCAAGCCGGTGATGGCNAANGTCAGNGGNTTCTCCNTNGAGGACTANGCCCACACCTGCGCNCTGCTNGACANGGAGGANCAGGTGGGNTGGCTGGAGGTCAACATCTCCTGCCCCAACGTCCACGGCGGCGGCATGGCNTTCGGGTCCAGTCCNGANGCNGCGGCGGAGGTGACAAGNGCNGTGAAGGCCGTCACCNNCAAGCCGGTCTATATGAANNTNAGNCCCAACGTCACGGACATTGCCGCCGTGGCGAAAGCCTGCGAGGACGCGGGGGCCGACGGNGTGAGCCTCATCAACACNCTGCTGGCTATGCGGATCNANCTGNNNACCCGGAGGCCNCTGCTGNCCAACGGCACCGGGGGACTGTCCGGNCCNGCNGTGTTCCCGGTGGCGGTGCGGATGGTGTATCANGTGTACGAGGCNGTCAANATCCCCNTCATCGGNATGGGCGGNGTCAGTTCGGCGGAGGACGTGATCGAAATGATGCTGGCGGGNGCCACGGCGGTAGAGATTGGCGCGGCGAATCTGGTCAATCCCTTCGCCTGCCGGGATATTATCGAGGAACTGCCGTCTGTTATGGAAAAATACGGGATCAACAGTCTGACTGATATTATAGGAGGAGCGCACAATGGGTAAAGACGTTATTATCGCACTGGATTTTGACAGCCGGGAGAAAACCCTGGCCTTTCTGGACCGTTTCGCGGAGGAAGAGCGTAAGCCCTTCGTGAAAATCGGCATGGAGCTGTACTATGCCGAGGGCCCGGCCATCGTCCGGGAAATCAAGGCACGGGGCCACAAGATCTTTCTGGACCTGAAGCTCCACGACATCCCCAACACGGTGAAAAAGGCCATGGCGGTGCTGTCCGGACTGGATGTGGACATGACCAACCTCCACGCCGGCGGGACCAGGGCCATGATGGAGGCCGCGCTGGAGGGCCTGACCCGGCCGGACGGCACGAGGCCGTTGCTGATCGCCGTCACGCAGCTGACCTCCACCAGCCAGGAGCGGATGGAGCAGGACCTGCTCATCGAGAAGCCCCTGGATCAGGTGGTCATGCACTACGCCAAGTGCGCCTCCGACGCGGGGCTTGCGGGTGTGGTGTGCTCTCCGCTGGAGGCCGGGAAGGTCCATGAGACCTGCGGCGCGGACTTCCTCACCGTCACCCCCGGCGTGCGGTTCGCCGACGGCGAGGCGGGCGATCAGGTCCGGGTCACCACCCCGGCGAAAGCAAAGGAAATCGGTTCCGACTATATCGTGGTGGGCCGTCCCATCACCCAGGCGGATGACCCTGTGGCCGCGTACCGCCGGTGCGTGGAAGAGTTTGTAGGATAAGACTATGTGGAAGACGATTTTATTTGATCTGGACGGGACCCTGACCGATTCCGCGCCGGGAATCACCAACTCCGTGGCCTACGCGCTGGCCCGCTTCGGTATCTATGAGGAGCCGAAAAACCTTTTGAAATTCGTCGGCCCGCCCCTGAATGAATCCATGGCGGAGTTTTACGGCTTTTCGCCGGAGCAGACGGCAGAGGCCATTACCGTTTTCCGGGAATACTTCGTNGAAAAGGGCTGGTGCGAGAACGCGCCCTATCCCGGCGTGGGGGAGCTTCTGCGGGATCTGAAGAACGCCGGGCTGCGTCTGATGGTGGCGACCTCCAAGCCGGAGGTCCAGGCGGTTCGGATTCTGAAGCATTTCGGCCTGGCGGATTACTTCGAGCAAATATGCGGCGCGCCCCAGGGAAACGAGGACGGGGCGCGNAAGTCCTCNGTGATCCGNNGGGCGCTCAGCTATGTAAACGATGATNCCGCCTCTGTGGTCATGGTGGGCGACCGCCGGCATGACGTGGAGGGAGCCCATGAGGTGGGCCTGCCCTGCGTCGGGGTGCTTTACGGCTACGGCGGGAGAGAGGAGCTGGAGAGCGCGGGCGCGGAGTTCATTGCGGAGGATATGGCGGCGCTGAAAGGGCTGCTGCTTATCCGGTAGGACGCACCGGGCGCAGGCCCTCCAGCGTCAGCTGGACCCCAAGACGGAAACCTTGGGTGAAGCTGTCCAGTTCACTGGCGTGTTCTATCGCTGCGATGGCATCCCACAGCTGGTCAAATTCCTGGTGGGTCAGGCGCTGTTCCGCTGTCCGGAGCGTTTCTCTCCCGGCATTGACNGCCTGGNCCTCTGCTTCGGACAGTTTGGANCCCAGGGTAAGGAATAGGGTTTCCATGAGGTGGTTCATATTTTATCACTCCTATATTTTCCGACATATTGTCGGAATTGATTATACCGACAATATGTCGGAAAGTCAAGGNTTTTTGGAGGNANTATGGCAGATTTTTCAGAGAGAATCAAAGCATTGCGCTGTGGGCNGGGCATGACGCAGGAAGCATTGGGNAAAATTATTGGGGTTAAGCCAGATTCTATATACACCTATGAAAAAGGGAGGAATTATCCCGAAGTGCGCAACCTCATGATCCTGGCGGACTATTTCGGCGTGTCTACCGACTATCTGCTGGGCCGCACGGATAACCCGGAAGTCAACAGGTGACGCGGATGAAAACCTGTATTATTTCGTTCAGTTCCCGCGCCGGCGGCAACTGCGGCAGCATTGCGGCGGAGATCCGGCGGCATGTAACAGGAGACGTTGAAATCTACGATTTTTCCGGCTTTTCCATTACGCCCTGCGGGCGCTGCGGCTGCGAGTGCTTCCGGGCCAGAGAAAGCTGTCCCTATTTCAATGATATGGAGTTTACCGTCTGCGACGCGGTGACCAGCAGCGACCTCGCTTATTTTATCGTCCCCAATTACTGCGACTACCCCTGCGCAAATTTCTTTATCTTCAATGAAAGAAGCCAGTGCTATTTTCAGCATCATCAAAATCTGCTGGAGCGGTATCTGGCCGTCAAGAAGAAATTCATTGTCGTCAGCAACACCGGTCAGGACAATTTTGCGGCCGCTTTCCGTTACCATGTGCCGGAAAACGAGGAACCGAATATCCTGTTTCTCAGCGCCAGACAATTCCAGAAGGTCAGCATTCGCGGGGACCTGATGGATTCGGCGGAGGCGCGGGATGCGGTGCTGTGTTTTATAAAAAAGGAGAAAAATATGGAGAACATTTCTAATCTGATCGCAAAAGACCTTCTCAAGATCAAAGCCGTCTTCTTCCGCCCGGAGGAGCCCTTCACCTGGGCCAGCGGCATCAAAAGCCCCGTCTACTGTGACAACCGACTGACCCTCACCGCTCCGGAGGTCCGCAACGACGTGGAAAACGCCCTGGCGGAAACCATCCGCCGGGAGTATCCTGAGGCGGAGGTCCTCATGGGCACTTCCACCGCCGGCATCGCCCACGCCGCCATTACCGGCCACATCATGAACCTGCCCATGGGCTATGTCCGGTCCGGCAATAAGGATCACGGGCGGCAGAACCAGATTGAGGGCAAGCTGGAGAAGGGCCAGAAGGTCGTTGTGGTGGAGGATCTGATCTCCACCGGCGGCAGCGTCATCGAGGTGGTCAACGTCCTGCGGGAAGCGGGCGCGGATGTGCTGGGCGTGGTCAGCATTTTCACCTACGGGATGCAGAAGGGCCTGGACCGCCTTGCGGCGGCGGGCGTGAAAAACGTCAGCCTGACCAATTTCGACACCATCGCCCAGGTGGCGGCGGATGAGAACTATATCAAGCCCGAGGATATCGCCCGGCTGATCGCCTTCCGGAATAACCCCTCGGACGAGAGCTGGATTGGAGGTAACAAATAAAATGGAAAACGTAAGAAGCCTGATCGACATTCTGGAACTATCAACCGAAGAGATCGACCAGCTGGTGGACGTGGGCACGAAGATCCTGAGCGATCCCGCCGCCTACGCCCACAAGTGCGACGGCAAAATTCTGGCTACCCTGTTTTTCGAGCCGTCCACCCGGACCCGGCTGAGCTTTGAATCCGCCATGCTGAGCCTGGGCGGGCAGGTGCTGGGGTTCTCCGAGGCGTCCAGCTCCTCCGCCGCCAAGGGCGAGAGCGTGGCTGACACCGTGCGCACGGTGTCCTGTTACTCGGACATTATCGCCATGCGCCACCCCAAGGAGGGCGCGCCCCTGGTGGCGTCCCAGCACTCCCTGGTGCCCGTCATCAACGCCGGTGACGGCGGCCACAATCACCCCACCCAGACCCTCACCGACCTGCTGACCATCCACCATGAAAAGGGGCGGTTTGAGAACCTGACGGTGGGTTTCTGCGGCGACCTGAAATTTGGCCGCACGGTCCATTCCCTCATCTCCGCCATGAGCCGCTACAAGGGCACGAAGATCGTTCTGGTTTCTCCCGAAGAACTGAAGCTGCCCAGCTACGTGAAAAAGGAAGTGCTGAAAAAGAACGGCATCCCCTACGAGCAGACCACCGATCTGGAAGAGGTCATGCCAAAGCTGGATATCCTCTACATGACCCGTGTCCAGCGGGAACGCTTCTTCAATGAGGAGGACTATCTGCGCCTGAAGGACAGCTATATCCTCACCCCGGACAAGCTGCATAACGCCAAGGAGGACCTGAGCATCCTGCACCCCCTGCCCCGCGTCAACGAAATTTCCGTGGCGGTGGATAAGGACCCCCGGGCGGCGTATTTCCGCCAGGTGCGCTATGGCCGGTATATCCGCATGGCGCTGATTATGAAGCTGCTGGGCATCGAGTAAGGGAGGAACGAAAACATGACGATTGATTCCATTAAAAACGGTATTGTGATCGACCACATCGCCGCCGGGAAGGCCATGGAGCTTTACAATATTCTGGGCCTGGGCAAGCTGGACTGTTCGGTAGCCATCCTGAAAAACGTGACCAGCGGCAAGCTGGGAAAGAAGGATATCATCAAGATCGACACCAATCTGGATCTGGACCTGGATGTGATCGGTTACGTGGACCCCAATATTACCGTCAACATGATTCAGGACGGCAAGCGGGTGGAGAAGCGGCAGCTGAAACTGCCGGAGCGGGTCACCAACGTGATCCGCTGTAAGAATCCCCGGTGCATTACTTCCGTGGAGCAGGAGCTGCCCCAGGTGTTTAAGCTCACTGACCGGGAGAAGAGGATTTACAGGTGCCTCTACTGCGAGACACAGGCGGGGAAGTAATCTTCGCGCCCTCCGGGCGCGAACGGTAGTGGTTTCGATACGCAACCCCGGGGGCTGCGCGCCCCCGGACCCCGCGCCTACTTTTCCCGCGCGGGAAAAGTAGGCAAAAACGCGCCAAAACCTACGGTTTTGGATTCCCTTAGGCGTCACCCGAAGGGTGACACCTTATTGCGGGGGCTATTTGTTTTGCGCTGATCCTGTAGTCCGTCCGGCCTGAACCGGACTGCGGGTGTGGTTTCTGCCGCGCTGCGTCTGTTTCAGGATATTGACGCGGACCCTACCGTTATACACGCTGAATCTCCCGGGCCGCTGTTCGGGAGTTCCCCGGTCTGAGACGGTAGGGACTGCCGGATACATCGTAAGATAGACGCTTCGCCCGATACACGGGAGCCGCTTATTCAGACCGGACGGTCTACAGGACAAGCGCAAAACTAATCGGCACATTGGGGGATTCTCAAGGGCGGCGAAGCCCCCTTGAGCACGCTTTTGTTACTTTTCGCGTGCGCGAAAAGTAAATCCCGCCCCCGCAGGCGCAGAAAGGAAACTCACCATGCCTATTGAGAATGTACCGCAGCCGGAACTGCTCCCCATTTCTGACACCCTCCGCCTGCGGAAATACGATGGAAACCACGATTTTGCCCTCTCCTGGTATCTGGACGCGGAAACCGTCTGGCTGGTGGACGGCGACAGGGACCTTTACACACCGGAACTGCTGAATAAAATGTACACCTACCAGGACACCCACGGAGAGCTGTACTTCATCGAGGTCCGGGAAGACGGCGGATGGAGGCCTGTAGGAGACGTGTGCCTCTCTCCGGATGATTTCGCCATCGTCATCGGAGAAAAAGACCTCCGGGGCAGGGGTGTGGGCAGGGCGGTGGCGTCCGCCCTTGCGGAACGGGCCCGCTCCCTGGGCTGGAAGCAGGTCCGGGTGGGCGACATTTACGATTTCAACGCCGGTTCCCAGCGTCTGTTTACCTCTCTGGGGTTCCGGAAGGAAGCAAAAACAGAGAAGGGGCACAGTTACATTCTTACCCTTTGATGATGCAGCCGTGCGGGATCTTGAAAGGAGTGACCTGAAATGGACGTCATTGCCGCCATTTCCACCGCAAACGCCCTCTCCGCCATCGGTATCGTCCGGGTATCGGGCGCGGGGTGCTTTGCCATCTGCGATAAGGTTTTCCAGCCCACCAGCGGCGGGCCGTTCTCTGCCGCCCAGCCCCGGGAGATGGTCCTGGGCCGCCTGCTGGACAGAGGGGGCAGGGCCATCGATTCCTGTCTGGCCGTCCGCTTCCCCGGCCCCGGCAGCTACACAGGGGAGGACTGCGCCGAGTTCCACTGCCATGGCTCCCCGGTGGTGCTGCGGGAAGCGTTGGAGGCCCTTTTTGCCGCCGGGGCGCGGCAGGCGGGCCGGGGGGAGTTCACCAAGCGGGCTTTCCTCAATGGCCATATGGACCTGACCCAGGCGGAGGCGGTGATCGACCTCATCGAATCCGAAACCGCCCAGGCTGCCCACAACGCGGTGGAGCAGCTGGGCGGGGCCCTGCGGAAAAAAATCGAGCCGGTATATGACGCCCTTCTCGACATTGCCAGCCGGTTCTACGCCGTGGTGGACTACCCCGACGAGGACATCGAGGAGCTGACCCGGGAAGAGATGCTGGGGACGCTGGCCCGGGCGGAGCGGACGCTGGAAGCCCTGCTGGCCACCGCCGGACGGGGCCGGGTGCTGCGCCGGGGAGTGCCCACCGCTATTCTGGGCCGTCCTAATGTGGGGAAAAGCTCTCTGCTCAACGCTCTGGTGGGCTATGACCGAGCCATCGTCACCGACGTCGCCGGAACCACCCGGGACACGGTGGAGGAAAAGGCCGCCGCGGGCGGCGTACTGCTGCGGCTCATTGACACGGCGGGCATCCGGGAGACCGGGGACGCGGTGGAGCGGCTGGGGGTGGAGCGTTCCCGGCGGGCGGCGGAGGAAGCGGAGCTGGCCCTGCTGGTGCTGGACGGCTCCCAGCCGCTGACAGAGGAGGACCGGACGGCGGCGGAAGCCGCGAGGCTGGCCCCCCGCGTGATCGTCCTCCGGAACAAGTGCGATTTGCCCAGGGCGTTGGACCCGGCGCCGCTGGCGGAGCTGGGTCCGGTCCTGGATATTTCCGCCCGGGAGGGCATCGGATTGGACGCGCTGGAAAGCGCGATTGCCGCCCTGTTTCCGGACGGGGAGGCCCCCGCCGGGGAAATCCTTACCAACGGCCGCCAGACGGAGGCCATCAGCCGCGCGCTGGAAGCTGTTCGCGGCGCGAAGGCCGCCCTGGAGGACGGGCTGACGCCGGACGCGGTCCTCTCCGACGCGGAGCGGGCCATGAACGCACTGGGCGAGGTCACCGGCAAAATCCTGCGGGAGGATCTGACCGCAAGGATTTTCGAGCGGTTCTGCGTGGGAAAATAATACAGCGCACAAAAAGAGGAAGGAACGGCCTGTTCCTTCCTCTTTTTTCAAATTTCCAGATTGGCAAACGCGTTCAGGCTGCTGTCCGCCCTGGCTCCGGACAGGTACTCGTAGTACGCCTGACTGCCGATCATGGCCCCGTTGTCGCCGCACAGGCGCAGGGGCGGCAGATACAGCCTGATCCCGTTTTCCCGGCAGGCACGCTCCAGGTCTCCCCGGATGGTCCGGTTGGCGGCTACGCCTCCGGCGGCAACCAGGGTCGTACGGCCCGTCCGCCTTGCCGCCTCCATGGCCCGGGGCACCAGCTCGTCGCTGATGGCCGCCGTCACCGAGGCCGCCAGACCGGGCAGATCCAGCTCCTCCCCCTTTTGCCGGGCGTTGTGGATCAGGTTCACCGCCGCCGTTTTCAGGCCGGAAAAGGACATATCCAGATCATTCCCCGCCGCCTTGGCCCGGGGTAGGGGATATTTCCCGGGGTCGCCGCCCTGGGCCAGATCGTCCATAGGCTTGCCGCCGGGGTAGGGCATGCCCAGCACCCGGGCAATTTTATCGAAGCACTCCCCCGCCGCGTCGTCCCGGGTTGCGCCCAGAATCGTCATATCCGTATATCCCGCCACGTCCACGATCATGGAGTTGCCCCCGGAGATGCACAGCGCCAGAAAAGGCGGCTCCAGCTCCGGAAAGGCCAGATAATTGGCCGCGATATGTCCCCGGAGATGGTGGACGGGAATCAGCGGCTTCCCCAGAGCCAGGGCGGCGCTCTTGGCGAAGTTCACCGCCACCAGCAGCGCCCCGATCAGCCCGGGGCCATAGGTCACCGCCACCGCGTCGATGCCGCTTCGCGTTACCCCGGCCTCCGCCAGGGCGCGGTCCGTCAGGGCGGCAATGGCCTCCACATGCTTCCGGGAGGCGATCTCCGGTACCACGCCGCCGTAAATAGCGTGGACGTCCACCTGAGAGAGAATGGCGTCGGAGAGGACGGTCCTGCCGTCCTCCACCACGGCGACGGCGGTTTCGTCACAGGAGGACTCAAAGGCTAAAATCCGCATAGGCTTACTTCCCCAATTCCTTCGTCTTTTCCACGGCGGCGATCACCGCGTCCATGGCCGCGCCCCGGAAGCCATTCTCCTCCAGGACCCGGACCCCGGCAATGGTGCTCCCGCCGGGGGAGCAGACCGCGTCCTTCATGACCCCGGGATGGTCTCCTGTGGCCAGATGTAAGGCGGCGGCGCCCTTCATCATCTGAGCGGCGTAGAGCAAAGCCTTCTGCCTGGGCAGGCCGCAGGCCACGCCGCCGTCGGCCAGGGCCTCCAGCAGCAGGCAGACGAAAGCCGGGCCGCAGCCCGCCACCACGCTGCCCGCGTCAATGAGCTTCTCGTCCAGCCGGTCGATGATCCCGGCCCCGGACATGGCGTCCGTAAACGCGGCCAGCTCTTCTCCGGTTACCATCTCGTTCGCGTCACAGAGGATCACGCCTTCCCCCACGGCGCAGGGCGTGTTGGGCATGATGCGGATCACGGGGTAACCTCCGCCCGCCAGCCTGTCGATGCGCTCCATGGTCAGGCCCGCGGCCATGGTGACCAGAATAAACCGGTCCGTCCTTTCCGCGAGAATGGGGGAAATTTCCGTCAGGAGGTCCTCCATCATCTGAGGCTTGACGCCCAGAAAGATGTACTTGCCGTCTCTCGCGGCCTGGTCGACCGGGCCGGCGGCGCAGCCCAGGTCCTCCGCCAGGGCCGCTGCCTTGGAGAAAGTGCGGTTGGAAAGCAGAATGGCTTCCGGCGGCAGCTTCCGCGCCGCGGCTTTCGCCAGCGCGCCGCCCATGCTGCCGGTACCGATGAAAGAAAAGGTGCAGGTTGGCATATATGAACCTCCCGAAGAGATGATGCCGCGGGAAAATGACGCGTCAGCATCTATGAAATAAACGGCCCCCGCCGCCTGGTTTGGCGGCGGGGGTCATATAAAAGGGTGCGCCGCCGAAACGGGATCAGCCCTGCCTGAAGCCGGCTAGATCATCAGACCACAGACCGCCCTCGCACCGGCCGGCGCGATCCTCCCGAATGGGGGAGGAGGGTTTCTGCTAGTATCATACCACATTCGCGGCCATTCGGCAATAGGTAATTTTCGTTATTCCCAAATTCTGGGAAATTAGCCAACATAGACGGCGCTGGCCTCCGGATAGAGGACGTCCCCGTATATCTCCGCGTAGGCCCTCTCCTGCTCCGCGCGGTCCTCCTTCCACTGCTCCACGTCCTCCTCCGTCATGTATTCCAGCTCCACCAGCGTATCAATGGTGTTGGTCATGGAGGGGGAGAGGTACACGTCCTTGCCCCGGCCGTAGTATCCTGTGCCCTTCACATCGAAATGGCGGTAGTTGAGCCGGAGATAGAAGTTGCCCACGTACCAGTCTGCGTAGAATTGCAGGATATCCTTTGCGGGGATATTGCCCTCCTGCGCGTCCTTTTGCAGGGCGGCGTAGATCTGCTCTGTTTCCCGGTAATCGCCTTCGGCGTGGTCACGGGTATTGATATAGCGGTCGTTCATATAGTCGCAATATATGTCGATATCGTCCAGTTCCGCGCCGTCCGGAATGCGCACGTCATAAGAGCGCACCTCCAGGTCCTGATAGAACGCCGACAGCAGATTCTCAAAGGTCCCGGCGGTTCCCGCCCGGTCCGCCGTCATCCACAGGTCATACTCCCGCCACAGGGTGGTCCCGTCCTTCAACTGGTATCTCAGATTGATATAATGGGAGGAGATGCGGCTCTGATCAGGGACGTAGGAGCGGATATAGTCCAGGTCGTTCACGACGGCCTGATGGAAGTCCCGCAGGGCCCCGGCCTGCTCCGGGTACGTATTGGCGTCCCATTCGCTGTATATGCCCCGGTCCGAGATGGACACGCTCTCGATCTCGTCCCACGCCGGGATCTTCTTCTCCAGGCCGAACAGGTCCACGCTCACCAGCAGGCACACCGCCACCGCGCCCGCGGCCACGATGCCCACCCCCGGCAGGCTCTTCTTCCCGAATACCCGCCGGGACTTCTCCAGCAGCATGGAGGCCGCGTAGAACCCAATCAGCCCCGCCAGGAAGATGCACACCGCCATGGGCAGCGGATCGGCGTAGTCCCCCCTCTGGAAGAGGTCCCCCCATAGCAGCTCGTACAGCAGCCGCCCGATGGTCAGCCCGCTCAGCAGCGCCGCGCCGTACCGGAAGATAGGCCGCAGCCACCGGAAAGCCACCACGTCCCCGGCGCTCTCGCTGTGCCGCTTTTTGTAGAGCAGCCAGCTCAGCGCCAGCATGGCGCAGCCCGCCAGAGCGTACAGTGCCACGACCCACAGCCCCCGCAGATGGCATGTGACCGTGCCGTCCGCCAGAAGCTCATCATAGGGGCGGAAGCTGGAGTTGTAAATCTTTACGATGGGGGAGAGGAAGCTCAGCCGTCCCAGGTCCTCCATCATGGGTACGCCGATGAGGAACACATGGGCCAGATTGGTGACCAGGATTTCCATCAGGAAGGCCAGGAAGTTGGCCAGCAGGTAGAACACCGGAAGTACGATGGAGTGTCCCGTCAGCATGGCGCACAGCGTTCCTATGCCTGTGAACAGCAGTGTGCAGAACAGCACGGCCAGCACGGTGTTGAGCACCGCCACCAGGTCGAAGAACCCCCAGCCCAGGGCGATGAGGCAGAGCAGTCCGCCTGTGACCGCGTAGGGGATCAGCTGCATCGCCATCGCCGCCAAGGTGTTGGTGACGAACAGGCACGTCCGGTCCACGGGCAGGGTGTGCATCAGTCCCACCGACCGGGCGTTATATAGATACCCCCATACCGCCATGACGCAGAAAACGGCATAGACGCAGGTAAAGCCGGGGACGAAGTAGGCCGCGATGCTGTACAGGCTGGAGCGGAATTCGGCGCTGTCAACGGTATGGGTAACATGCTGCATCAGGGCCAGCTGTACGTACAGCGGGAACATGGCTCCTACCAGAGATACGATGCCCCACAGGGGCCAGAAGCGGCTTAAATGCTTCTTAAACAGGGTGACGTTAAAGAAGGATCTCTTTGACTGCATACTGCTCACCTCCCAGCTCGTAAATGAAGATCTCCTCCAGGCTCAGAGGCAGGGCCTCCAGCATAAGGGGATTGTACTGTCCCATTTTCTCCGTGACCGCCGCCGCCGTGCCCCGGACGATGTAGGTGTAGACCCGGCCTACGTTGGAGGTGTGGAGCACCTCCAGTTCCCGGGGCAGCACCGGCACCTCGCCGGGCTTCCAGACGGCCTGCATCTTGACGATGTTCTCCTGGAGGTCCGTGAGACTCCGCTCCAGCAGCACCTTCCCTTTGTTCATGATGCCTACGTGGTCGCATACGTCCTCCAGTTCCCGCAGGTTGTGGGAGGAAACCAGCACGGTGGTGCCGTGCTCGGATACGTCGCTCATCATCAGGCTCCACACCTGCCGCCGCATGACAGGGTCCAGGCCGTCCACCGGCTCGTCCAGAATCAGGTATTTCGGGCGGCAGGACATGGTCAGCCAGAAGGCGGCCTGCTTCTGCATGCCCTTGCTCATCCGGCGGATGGGGGTCTTCTCCGGCAGGGAAAAGACCTCCTTGAAACGCTCATACCGGGCCATGTCGAAGGCGGGGTAGAAGCCCCGGTAGAACTGCATCATGTCCCGGATGGTGGCGGACTGGAAGTAATACCAGTCGTCGGGAATGGCGGCGATGAGGGCCTTTTTCTCCGGGTTTTCATACACCGGCTGGCCCTCCACCAGGATCTCGCCGCTGTCGGGGCGGTAGATGCCGGTGAGGTGGCGGATGATGGTGGACTTTCCCGCGCCGTTGGGGCCCACCAGACCGTAAACCCCGCCGTCGGGGACGGTGATATTGGCCCCGTCCAGGGCGGCGAAGCCGTCAAAGGTTTTCACCACGTTTTTTACTTCGATCATTGTGCCACCCCCTCGTTCATCAGTGAGATAATTTCCTGGTCGCTCAGCCCCAGATAGCGAAGCTCGGCCACCAGCTCCCGCAGGCGGCGGATCAGCTCGGCCTGCCGGACCGGGTCGGCCGCCTGCCTCCGGGCGGCAAAGCTGCCCTTCCCGGGCACGGAGTAGATGAATCCCTCGGCCTCCAGCTCGGCGTAAGCCCGCTGAATGGTGTTGGGGTTGATGGCCAGATCCACCGCCATGGAGCGGACGGAGGGCAGTTTTTCATCCGGCCCCAGCGCGCCGGAGACGATCATGCGGCGCAGCCCGTCCTTGATCTGTCCGTAGATAGGCCGGGAATCGCGGTAATTCAATGTCAGCAAGACGCTCCCTCCCTAACTCTTTTTCCGGATTGCCAGCGCGCCGCCAAAGATCAGCGCGAACATCGCAAAAATGCCTGCCAGCAGAAGATGAATAGCTGTCATGGAGATGCCTCCCTCTGTCTATAACTGTACTATGTGTTTTAGTACACCCACTATACAGATTTTTTCCTCTGAAGGCAAGGGAGTTTCCTGTAAGAAAGTTTTAAGGTTTCCTTAATGTCCGCCGGCGGGTCCATAAATGCTGTGCAGCCAGCCTGGAGGCGGACCCCCCGGGCTGGCTGCGTTCCTTATTCAATTATCCCCCCATGAACGCCACTTTCAGACAGTGCTCCAGAATCTGCCAGTAGGTCAGCCTGGCCACCGTTTTCTCCGCTACCAGAGGCAGCTCCGTCAGGACTTCCCCGCCGGAGGAGACAATCATCCGGCCCACCTGCTGCCCCGCTTCCACCGGCGCGGACAGCGTTTCCTCCAGCTCCACCGTGACCTCCATGGCGTTCACCTTCTCCTTGGCGGCCAGAATGGTGGCGTCCCCCTCCAGCATGGGGGTGACGAAGGGCGCGTCCCCCAATTCCACCGGAATGGGGTCCAGCGCCTCCGGCGGCCGGGCCTCGGCCAGGGCGTAGGCGGCAAAGCCGTAGTTCAGAAGGGTCTTGGCGCTCTCAAACCGCTGGGTGGAGGTGGGAGATTTCAGCACGACGGCGATCAGTTCCATGCCGTCCCGTTCCGCCGTGGCGGAGAGACAGTAGAGCGCGCCGTCGGTGCTGCCGGTCTTCAGACCCGTGGCCCCCTGGTAGAAGCGGATGAGCTTGTTGGTATTGTTCAGGACGGACGCCCCGTCCCGGAGGGAATCCATCCAGATGGTGGTGAACCGGCGGATGTCGGGGTGGTTCAGGATCAGCTCCCGGCTCATCAGGGCGATGTCATAGGCGCTGGTGACGTGGCCCTGGGCGGGAAGGCCGGTGGGGTTGAGGAAATTGGTGTCATTCATACCCAGTTCCCCCGCCCGCTGGTTCATTTTTGCCACGAAGGCGTCGGCGCTGCCCGCCACATGCTCCGCCAGCGCCACGGAGCAGTCGTTGGCGGAGACGACGCACACCGCCTTCAGCATATCCTCTACGCTCATCTGCTCGTTTTCCTTCAGCCAGATCTGGCTGCCCCCCATGGAGCAGGCGTAGGCCGAGGCGGTGACCATGTCCTCATAGTGGAGAGCGCCGGAGTCGATGGCCTCCATGACCAGCAGCACCGTCATGATCTTTGTGACGCTGGCGGGCTCCAGCTGCTGGTGCTCGTTGAGCGCGTACAGCACCTGACCGGTGGTCTTTTCCATCAGCAGGCACGCCCCGGCCTCCACCGCCAGAGATTCCGCCCTGGCCGGGACTGCCAGAACCGCTGTCAGCACCAGGGCCATCAGGCCGGAAATGATTTTTTTCATATCTGAATTCCCTTCCTTTTTTGTTGTTTTCCTGTTTTTCAGGCGTCTTATCATAAGAATATGCGGAAGAGAAAAATCAAATAACTGATTTGGCAAATTTCGCCTTGCATTTGTGGGAGAAGTCTGCTATAATAGCTTCGTTGCTGAAAAGCGCAGGGTTAGTACATCGGTAGTACATCGGCTTCCCAAGCCGAGGAGGCGGGTTCGATTCCCGTACCCTGCTCCAGACCGGAAAGCCGTTGTTTGCATGGCTTTCCGGTTTTTCTATTGCACTACGGCGGTTACGATACTAAGAGCCTATCCGCAAATAGTCCGCACACGGATTTGCAATCAGGTTCGAGGAGTACGTTGCTGATCTGCTGCGGAAGCTTGGATATGAGCGCGTGAAAGTCACCCCGGGTTCCGGCGATCAGGGCGTTGACGTAATCGCTATGAAGGACGGAAAGAAGTACGCCATTCAGCGTAAGCGGTATTCACAGAAGCTGGGAAACAAGTCGGTTCAGGAGGTACACGCCGGGAAGACTATTTATAGGTGCAGTATTGCGGTTGTAATCACCAACAACTATTTTACCGATGGCGGCAAAGAAGCCGCCCGCGCCCTCGGCGTGGAGTTGTGGGACCGGGATACCCTCTGCAAAATGATGGCCTATACAGATCATATGGCAATGCGGGCAGCGGCACGGTAATATTCCGGCCAGAGAGCCAACAGGCTGTCCCAAACCGCAGCCTGACATATAATGATTATAAAAGAAGGGGCGTTAAAGGCTCCCTCTTTGAGGGAGCTGTCAGCTGGGGCGGGCAAAGCACGCCCGCAAGGCTCCGGAGGAGCCGCGCAAGCAAAGCCGCAAGGCTGACTGAGGGAGTGATCTCCGGCAGGGAAACACCTTCCATTCCGGCAGGAAAACTCCCTCCGCCACGGCTTCGCCGTGCCACCTCCCTCAAAGAGGGAGGCCTTGGAGGCGCGTTGTTCACAATTTGTTCTCTCATTCAATTACCGTGTCACCGAACAGAATCGGAGGTGACAAACCGCCAAAACTGTGTTATACTTTTCCCTGTTGGCCATCCGGGCCGGGAAAGGAACTTCATAATGAACGGCAAACCCAATTCCGATGTCTCCCAGCAGCTGGCAGCCGCCCCGGTGGGGAAGCTGCTGTTGAAGCTGGCCGTGCCCACAGTGGTGGCACAGCTGGTGAATCTTTTGTACAATATCGTGGACCGCATCTACCTGGGCCATATGCCGGATGTAGGGCTGGCGGCGCTGACGGGAGTAGGGCTTTGTTTCCCGGTGATCTATCTCATCGCCGCTTTCACCATGCTGATTGCCCAGGGCGGCGCGCCAAGAGCGGCCATCGCCATGGGCGAGGGGGACAACGACCGGGCGGAACGGATTATGGGCAGCTGCTTTACCTGCCTGGTGGTGACGGCGCTGGTCCTGACGGCGCTGTTCTGGGCTTTTGGAGAGAGGCTGCTGTGGATTTTCGGGTGCAGCGAGGATACGATCCTGTACGCCCTGCCCTATATGCGTATTTACTCCAGCGGGTCCCTGTTTGTGATGATGGCGCTGGGGATGAATCTGTTTGTCACCACCCAGGGCTTCACCACAGTCAGTATGCGCACGGTCCTGATCGGGGCGGTGTGCAACATCATCCTGGACCCCGTCTTCATCTACGCCATGCATATGGGCGTCCGGGGCGCGGCTCTGGCCACGGTCATCTCCCAGGCGGTCTCCGGCATATGGGTGGTAAAGTTCCTGACAGGTGAGAAAACCACCCTGCGGCTGCGGCGGGGCAGGCTGCGTCCCGACTGGAAGCTGATGGCCCCCGTGCTGGCGCTGGGCATCTCTCCCTTTGTCATGCAGAGCACCGAGGCGCTGCTGAATATCTCCTTCAATTCCTCCCTCCAGCGCTACGGCGGCGACATCGCCGTAGGGGCCATGACCGTTGCCAGCACTGTGCTGCAAATGGTATGGATCCCCTCCCAAGGCCTGGGGCAGGGGGCGCAGCCTATTATCAGCTACAACTACGGCGCCCGGAACGCCAAGCGGGTAAAGGAGGCTTTCTGGACGCTTCTGAAGGTCAGCTGCGTTTTGATGGGGACCTTCTGGCTGTTGGTGCAGTTGTTCCCCAGAGTATTTATTCGTATTTTCAACAACGATCCGGATCTGATGGAAACGGCAGTATGGACGCTGCGGGTATATACGGCGGTGCTGGGGCTGTTTGGCATCCAGATGTCCGTACAGCAGACCTTTATGGCCATCGGCAAGGCAAAGGCGTCTCTTTTTATTGCCTGCCTGCGGAAGGTGATTCTATTGATACCGCTGATCTTTATTTTGCCTAACTTCTTTGAGAACAAGGTTTTTGCCGTGTTCCTGGCGGAGCCGGTGAGCGACTTTATTTCTGTTACCGCGTCCGCGATCACGTTTTTCTTCGTATTCCGGCCCGCTATGGCGGCATTGGATAAAGAGAAAGAATAGGCAAAGGGACCGGCCGCGGCCGGTCCCTTTGATGATTTGCGGCCGCGATTTTGCGGGGCGGCAGAAAAAAACGCCCCCGGAATAAATTGAATTTTTCCGCAGATACTACCGGAAAGATAAAAGAACTGCGGAGGAAAACCGATGGGCGAATTAACGACGAACCTCGCGGAAAATCAAAAAACACTCGACACCCTTTTGGGCGTCGGACGCAACTACGACGTGATCAGCCGGGACCTCTATATCGGCCAGTGGAAAGGCCGCCTGTATGTCGTCGACGGCTACGGCGACGACGGCGTGATCGAGCGCATTACCTCCTTCATGCTGGGGCCAGGCGCGGCCCTGGCCCAGGGATCAAAGGATATGCAGGAATTTATCGACCGCTGTATCACCTTCTGCGAGGTGGACTGCGAGAACAATATCGATAAGATCCTCACCGGAGCCTTTATCGGAAAAACCATTCTCCTGCTGGAGGGCTTCGACTACTGCGCCATGATCGACGCGAAAAAATTCCCGGGCCGGGGGATCGAGGAACCCTCCGACGGCAAGGTCCTCCGGGGCAGCCACGACGGCTTTGTGGAGACCATGGTACAGAACACCGCCCTGCTCCGCCGCCGCATCCGGGACCCCCATCTAACCCTGGAAAACCACAAGGTGGGCGGCCGCAGCCAGACCGACGTGGTGCTGGCCTATATGGACAACCAGGTCAACCAGGGCGACCTGGAGGCCCTGCGGAAAAAGCTGGACGCCATTGACGTGAGCTCCATTTCCATGAGCCAGGAGAGCGTGGCGGAGGCCATCGTCAAGCCCCAGTGGTACAATCCCTTCCCCAAAGTGCGCTATACCGAGCGGCCCGATACCGCTACGGCATGTATAATGGAGGGGGATATTATACTGCTGGTAGACAACTCCCCCTCTGTGATGCTGCTGCCGACCTCTCTTTTTGATTTCATGGAGGAGGCCAACGACTACTATTTCCCGCCGCTGGTGGGAACCTATCTGCGCTGGCTGCGGGTGATCGTGATGCTGCTGGCGCTGTTCATCACGCCGGTGTGGTATCTGCTGGTGAAGGACGCCGGACGGGTGCCGGAGACCCTCAGCTTCATCGTTCCCGAGGAGCCGGGGAGCGTGCCGCTGCTGGTGCAGCTGCTTCTGCTGGACTTCGTGGTGGACCTGCTGAAGCTGGCAAGCCTGAACACCCCGGACGCGCTGAGCAATTCCTTCAGTATGCTGGGAGCGCTGATCTTGGGGGACTTCGCGGTGCAGGCCAGATGGCTGGTTCCGGAAGTGCTGGTGTATATGGCCTTTGTGGCCATCGCCAACTTCGCCCAGCCTTCCTTTGAGCTGGGGTACGCGCTGAAATTGACGCGGATGATGTTCCTGATCCTGGTGGCCCTGTTCGACGTGTGGGGCCTGGTGGGCGGCATCATCGCATGGCTCATCCTGCTGGCCTCCACCAAGCCAATCCTGGGGAGGGGGTATCTGTATCCCATCTGCCCCTTCGACGGCAAGGCGCTGGGGCGGCTGCTGATCCGCCAGCCCATCAGTAAAAAGAATACGTGACAAAACAGAACAGGCCCGGGGCGAAACGCCCCGGGCCTGCGGTCGTAAAATTCGCCTTGACATGTGGGCCTTTCCAGGATGCTGCTTGTCAACGCCAATCTGAAATTGTAAGAAAACGCCGAAGAAATTTTGTGGATTTTCGGCGGGGGGGTAACAAAATTAAGCGTCTCCTTGCTGGAAAAGAGTGTTAACGATCATCTGTTTTTGGCGAATAAATTCCTTGCGGAAATCTACAGAAGCGATATTAAGAATGCCTAGCAAGCAAACAGCGCGGTCCTCTGTTGAGAATGTGAGGGAAGCACCCGGACAAGAAGATCCGGCTGTCGGTATTTGACAGCCGGTTTTTTTCATTTTTTCCGCGATCCTGTCCATACTATCGCTATAACGAACCTGCTTCGACAAAACGTATGGAGAGGATCATGACAAAATGGACAAAATCCTGACGGCGGAGGGGAACCGCCTGCAATACGAAAAATCCCCCTATTTCCTTCAGCATGCCGGGGACCCGGTCCACTGGTGGAGCTGGTGCCCCGGGGCCTTCCGGGAGGCAAAGGCCAAGGACAAGCCGGTCTTTCTGTCTATCGGCTACTCCACCTGCCACTGGTGCCACGTCATGGGCCGGGAGACCTTCCAGGACCCGGAGGCGGCCCAGGCGCTGAACCGGGAGTTCGTGTGCATCAAGGTGGACCGTGAGGAACGGCCCGACATCGACGCGGTGTATATGGCGGCCTGTCAGGCCCTGACCGGGTCCGGCGGCTGGCCTCTGACCATCCTCATGACTCCCGACCAGGAGCCCTTCTGGGCGGGGACCTACCTGCCGCCCCGGGACCGGGGCGGCAGGCTGGGACTGATGGAGTTGATCGACGAGGTGTCGCGGCTGTGGCACGCCGACCGGCAGAGGCTTCTGAGCCTGGGGCAGGAGGTTACCCGGCACATCGCACCCCGGCGGACGGCCCCCGCGGAGCCGGACGAGAGCCTGCTTTGGCAGGCGGCGGAGGAGCTGTCCCGGCGGTTCGACCGGGACAACGGCGGCTTCGGCGGCGCGCTGAAGTTTCCCGCCGCCCATGAGCTGATCTTCCTGCTGGAATACGCCCGGCGGGCGGGGGACGCCGGCGCCCTGGAAATGGTGGAGACCACCCTGACCCAGATGGCCCGGGGCGGCATATTCGACCAGATCGGCGGCGGCTTCTGCCGCTACAGCACCGACGAGGCGTGGCGGGTACCCCACTTCGAGAAAATGCTCTGCGACAACGCCCTGCTGGCCTATGCCTACCTGGAGGCCTACGCTCAGACCGGACGGCCCTATTACCGGGAGGTGGCCTGCCGGACGCTGGACTATGTGATCGGGGAGCTGGGCCTGCCCGGCGGCGGCTTCGCCTGCGGCCAGGACGCGGACAGCGGCGGCGAGGAAGGGAAGTTCTATCGGCTGACCCGCGCCGACGTGGAGGAGGCGCTGGGTACGGGCGAGGCACAGGAGTTCTGCTACCGGCTGTCCATCGGGAAAGAGGAGAGCGTCCCCAACCTGCTGGCGGATGAAAAATACGCGGATTTCTGGGCGGAACAAAAGGCGCAGTGCCGCGCTCTGGCCGCGTTCCGCCGCCGGCGGAGGTCCCTCCACCGGGACGACAAGGTCCTCACCGGCTGGAACGCCATGATGATCGCCGCCCTGGCCAAGGCGGACCGGGTGCTGGGTGAGGAGCGCTACCTGAAAGCCGCCCAGAGCGCCCGCCTGTTTCTGAAAACCCGGCTGACCCAGCCGGATGGGCGGCTGTGGCTGCGCTGGCGGGACCGGGAGGCGGCCATTGACGGACAGCTGGATGACTACGCCTTCTACTGCTGGGCGCTGCTGGAGCTGTATGAGACGGAGTTCTCCCCCTCCTGTCTCCGGGAGGCGGCTGGTCTGGCGGACCGGATGGCGGCGCTGTTCTGGGATGAGGCGGACGGCGGATTTTACCGTACGGCCTCCGGCGGCGAGCGGCTGATCGTACGGCCGAAGGATTCCTTTGACAGCGGAACGCCCTCCGGCGGCGCGGCGGCGGGACTGGCCCTGGCGAGGCTGGCCCGGCTCACCGGGCAGGAGCGGTTCCGGCGTCTGGCGGAAAAACAGCTGGCGTGGCTGGCTGGCGAGGCCGGGGACTACCCCGCGGCCCACTGCTTCGCTCTGCTGGCGATGATGGAGGAGCTGTACCCCAGCCGGGAGCTGGTGTACGTCTCCGCGGGCCGTATGCCCCAGTGGCTGGCGGGCGCGGGGGAGTATTACCGGCTGGCGATCCTGGCCAAGACGCCGGAAAACTGCCGCGCGCTGGCAAACCTGTGTCCCCGCGCGGAGGCGTATCCCATCCCCGGGGAGGGCGAGCGGTTCTATCTCTGCCGGGACGGGGCCTGCGAGGCCCCGGTGGACAACCTGACGGAATTGCGGGAACTGATACGGGAAGGGCAGGAGGCGCTGGAGCCGGTGCTGCAATAACAGCGGCGGGGCGGCCGGAGCAACAGAAAAGCAGGGCGGGAAACAGCCGTTTCCCGCCCTGCCGCATGTTTACCGTTTGTTGATAGATTCGGCCTCGAATTTCAGGACCGCGCCGCTGACGGCGTCAATGTCCAACTCGTATTCCGTGCCGTCATAGAGGATCTCCACCTCGTAGATCTGCCTTCCGTCGTCCCGGTCCAGCTTCAGCTTCCTGATATGGTCCGCCGCCGCGCCGGGAACTTTTGCCAGGGCGATCTCCTGGGCCCTGTCCCTGGAAATCACGCTTCCGGCAGCGCCCGGGGGCGTACCGGCGGAAATCTCCAAGCTGAGGACCTCGCCGGTATTGGCGTCGATCTCGTACTCGTACTCATAGTCGTTGGCGCAGAACTCCAGGTCGTAGATCTGCCGGCCATCGTCCCGCTCCAATTTTGCCTTGGTAAAGATGGCGTCCGCCGCGTCGATACCCTCCCGGGCCAGGGCCATGCTCTTGGCCTGCTCCATGGTCAGCGGCCCGTTCCCGCTGCCCACGATCACGTCCGCGTCGGCGACCTCGCTGCCGGGGAGAGGTTCCCCCTGGTCGATGGCGGCGGGAGCCGGGACAGCCATAGCCGGTTCCGGCATTTCAGCCCCGTCGCGGGAATAATCGGCGTCCGCCTCCGCTTCCACAACGTCCTCCTCCATCTCCGGCAGGCTGCCGGAGGTACTGCCGGAGACCTCGCGGGACTGTTTCTGCGCCTCGGCGGAGGATTCTTCCGGAGGGGATTCGGGAGCCTTCCGCGGGAAGACCCCGCCGTCCTCGTCCATCATCAGGGACACCGGCGCGTCATCGGCGGTTATGATTTCCTCAGGGGCGGCGTCGCGGGCCATAGAAGGAGCGCTTTCGGCCAAAGCCGACTGACTGACCTTCTGGGGCATAGCCGTCCGCTGCGTGCTCCACAGGCCCAGCGCCGCAATAGCGCAGCAGGCCGCCAAAGCCGCCCAGCGTCTCCAGCGGGGGAAGGGGATGATCTTTTTCTCCTCTGTCCGAGGCGTCTCGCGGACCCGGGCCATGACCTGCTCCGCAAAGCCGTCCGGCACAGGATCCTCTTCAATCTGGTCGAAAGCGTCGTGCATGGCAACCAGATCGTCAAAATATCGCTGGCAGGAGGGACAGGAGGCCAGGTGCTCCGCAACCTTTGCCCGGTCCTCCGCGGACAGTTCCCCGTCCAGAAAATCGCTGATCAGTGACGCGTATTCCTCACAGGTTTTCACGTTCGGCCGCCTCCCTTCGGTTGTTCCTCTACTTTAGACGGCAGATAACCGGATAGGTTCCCGTTTTTTATCAGGATTTTTCGCAGCGCGCCCCTTGCGCGGGAAATTCTGGATTTTACCGTTCCCAGATCGAGCTCCAGCACTGCCGCGATTTCCTCGTAGCTCAGCTCCTGCAGCTCGCGAAGGGTCAGGGCCTGCCGGTGATCGTCGCTGAGCTGGGCAAGACCGGACAGCACTGCCTCGCGCAGCTCCTCGCCCTCGGCCCGGGCCTGGGGCGAGGGGGCGCCGTCCACGGCGTCCAGGCGGAGGGCTTCGTCGTCCAGGCTGGCTTCCTCCCGCCGCCGCCTGGTCCGGCGGAGGCGGTCGATGGCGGCGTTGCTGGTCAGGCGGTAGAGCCAGGTGGAGAAGCCAGCCTCGCCCCGGAAGTTGGGCAGACCCTTCCAGGCGGCGAGAAACGCCTCCTGGGCCGCGTCGGCGGCGTCCTCCGGGCTGCCGCACATGCGGAGGGCCAGGTTGTATACTTTTTTCTCATGGAGCCGCATCAGCTCCTCGAAGGCGGCTTCATCGCCTCCGGCGGCGGCACGGGCCAGTTCATCAACCGTCATGCAGGTCCCTCTTTATGCCTTTCGTCACCCTGTATACGTCCTCCAGGGTCTCCATACGGACGATCTGCTCCTTATAATAGCTGGCGTGGGGTACGCCCTTGAGATACCAGGCGTAGTGCCGCCGGGCGGTCAGTACGGCGATTTTTTCGCAGTTGTAGGCCGAGGCCAGCTCGATCTGCCGCACGGCGGTATCGCAGCGGCCGCACAAAGGGGGCTTCGGGGGGATGGGCTCTCCGGCAAGCGCGGCCTCCGCCTCCCGAAAGATCCAGGGGTTGCCGAAGCAGCCCCGGCCGATCATGGCCATGTCGGCCCCGGTCTGCTTCAGGATACGGACGGCATCCTCGCCGGAGAATATATCGCCGTTGGCAATCACCGGGATGGAGACGGCCTCCCTGACCTCCCGGATAGTGGACCAGTCCGCTGTGCCGCCGTACATCTGCACCCGGGTGCGGCCATGGACCGCTATGGCGGATACGCCCGCTTCCTCCAGCATTTTGGATAATTCCACGGCGTTGATGCTGCTCTTGTCCCAGCCCCGGCGCATTTTTACGGTGACCGGGACGGGGGAGGCTTTGACTACCGCCTCCGCTAAACGGGCGGCCTTCTCTGGGTCCTTCATGAGGGCCGCGCCGTCGCCGGAGGAGACGACCTTTCCTACGGGACAGCCCATGTTGATGTCCAGAATATCCGCGCCGCTGGCCTCAATGGCGATCTGGGCGGCCTCCGCCATACAGGCGATGTCGCTGCCGAAAATCTGGGCGGTAAAGGGCTTTTCGCCCGGGAAAGGCTGCAGCAGCAGACGGCTTTTTTTGTCCTGGTAGCAGAGGGCTTTGGCGCTCACCAATTCTGTGTAGGTCAAACCCGCCCCCAGCTCCGAACAGATCTGCCGGTAGGCGGCGTCGGTCACGCCTGCCATGGGGGCCAGGGCCAGTTTGGAATTTATCGTAACAGTGCCGATTTGCATGGCGGTTCCTTTCTTTGCCGGTGGCGGCAGATGGAATGAGAAAAACCCCTGAGCCCCGGCGGCTCAAGGGTTTTTACCGATGGACGCGAACGGACTTGAACCGCTGACCCTGACGCTGCCAAAGCCACAAAATGACATCGTCCTTTTATTCTGGCAATGAAAAAATATGAGCGATATATAACGGAGAAAAATGATAAGGCGATGGACGGCCTGCGTGTATCGCTGAAAGCCGCTTATCATTATATCATTATTGATTGCGGTTTGCAACATGAACTTCTCACTGGAAATGCGGCACCGGGCCTTTCGGAAGAGTGCGCTGAAATAGTGGGAATGCTGTACCCGCCGCCTTCACCCTGCCGGCCACGATTTACGGCGTATCTATCCTGCGGGCGGCAATTTTACTGGTGCAGAAGGCGATGGATCTGCTCCGTCTGAAACGGCAGGTCTGTTTACACTGCCATTATGCGGGTTTGCCTTTTCTTGCTTTTTCCAGAGGCCGCTTTCCGACTATAAAAGCGCAGTGCGTTTTTCAGTACTCACGCCAGGTAATTGACCCCCAGGATCACCACGCCCAGCACGACCAGCACCGCGCCGGTGGCCCGGTTCAGTGTTTTGGGCGTACTCCTGTTGGCAAACCGCGCCGCGACCCGGGCCCACAGCAGCGTGGACGCAATGCACAATCCCAGCGTCACCCAGTCCGCCACCCCGCCGATGGCAAAGTGGCTCAGCGAACCTGTCAGGGCCGTAAAGGTCATGATAAACACGCTGGTGCCCACCGCGGTTTTCAGCTCATACCCCAGAATGCTGGTCAGCGCCAGCAGCATCATCATGCCGCCGCCCGCGCCGATGAAGCCGCAGATAAAGCCCACCATGATCCCGCAGAGTACGGACTGCACGATCTGTCTTTTCCTGGATACCCCTTCCATGGCGGCTTTGGCCGTCATGACCGGTTTTACAAGGAATTTCACGCCCAGCAGCAGCGTCATGAAAACAGAGAAATTCCCCATCGCCGCCGATGGCACCATACTGGACACCCAGCTTCCCACCAGCGTAAAAGCCAGCACCGTGACCATCATCACCAGCCCGTTGCGGACGTCCAGATTCTTATTCTTTCCGTATGTATACGCGGACACCGCGCTGGCCAGCACGTCGCTGGCCAAGGCGATCCCCACCGCCTGATACGTCTCCATATGCAGAAATGTCACCAGCATCGGCGTAATGACCGCCGCCGCGCTCATCCCGGCAAACCCGGTCCCCAGTCCCGCTCCCATGCCTGCAATAAAGCAAACGGCAAACTGTCCCAGCGTCATAAAATACATTCCTTTCCCAAAGGTAGTTTATCTGATTTTGTTCGTTTAAGAACAATCCTGCATCAAAATATAGCACGCCCATACAAATCTGTCAAGCCCGAAAAAAGACCAGTTCCCGCAAAAAGCGGGAACTGGTTCCACAATCGGCGCATTTCTTATCCCAGCAGGTCATTCAAAGCGGTATATTCCACAGAAATTGCCTTGCCGTCCTTGAAGAGGATGGAGAGCAGACAGTCCCCGTCCTCGTAGCTGTACAGCTGTCCGGAAGCATTGCTTCCATCGCCGTACGCCGCGGCAACCTCCTCGGGAGTGGAGCCGATGGTGATGCCCTCGGGAGTGGATGCGGCGTCGGTGAGAATGCGGACGCTGGAGATGCGGTCCACGTCATCGTCAGGATAGGTGATGATCTCCACCGCGTCATAAGCATACGTCTTATCCAGCCCCTCAAAGGCACAGCTTTCCGCCTCGAAGTAATTGGCGGGTTCCCCCAGATAGGCCAGCAGAGGCGCAAAATCCGCGTTGGCGGGCAGTGCGCAGCCCTGGTAGGCCAGGACATATTTGCTCCCTGCCGCGGGCGTGGGAGCGGGGCCGGAGGGAGCCTGAGGGTCGCTGTCAGCGGGTGTGTCCGCCGGCGCCTGGGTATCCTCCCCGCTGTCCGCCACGGGCGTGTTCTGATCGTCTGTACCGGGCTGCTGCTCATCGTCCTTGCTGCCGCAGGCGGCAAGGGAAATGACCATCAGCAGGGCCAATAACAGGGCAGTTATTTTCTTCATCGTAAAAATCTCCTTCGTATATTTGCTCCCGTTCTTTCTGAAACAGGGGTCATTCCGGTTTCTTCGCACCGTAACTCTTCAGATAGCCCAGCTCCTCCAGCTCCCGGGCCTGATCCGCCGCCATATCGTGGTACCGCCGGCTGCGCTGTTCCCACAGCTCTGTAATGGCGGCGTCCGTGCTGTGATCCGGCAGATCATAGTTCTCCGCCAGCCACTGCCCGAACCAGCGCGTCAGCTTCTCCGCCCCGGAGAGGTTCAGATGCAGGCCGCCGTCATAGGTGTCCTGGGTAAAATCCAGTCCGATCTCGTCGATCTTGTCCAGGAAATTGATATAGGGAATCCCGCGCTCCCGGGCATAGTCCTCCATCTGCTCGTCCCACTCATCGTACCAGTAGGGATACAGACTGGGAGCCTTGATGAGCACCAGCCGGACGCCCTTCTCCTCGCAGAGGGCAGCCATCCTGTCCAGATAGTCATAGCAGGATTGGTCAAACTGATAATCCGCCAAAGGCCGCCCCTCGGGAATGGTCCCCGCCGCCTTCACGTCCGCCCGCATGAGAAATCCCGCGTGAGAGACGCTGCCGCGCCGGAACATCCCGGAAAAATCCTCTCCCGACAGCTCGCTCCAGCGGCTGTGATAGCGCAGCAGGGGGAACACGTAGCTGAGGAAATCCTCTTCCTCCGTCATGGAGGCCCGGACGGCCCCCGCCTTGGACATGCTCCATCGCATCCCGTCCAGATTCAGCCGGTTGTACGCTTCGCTCTGGGGCTCGCCGTATTTCATGGACAGCACGTTAAAGACGGCAACCTCCGGCGTCTCATACCGCAGCGTTTCCTCCAGCAGATAGTAGGACTGCCAGATCAGCTGCTGGGCGCTGCCCCGGATGAAGCTGGTGATCCCCTGCTCCTCCCACAGCGTCACCGGGGAGAAGTTCTCGTAGACCTCGCAGTCCCCCACAAAAATCACGTCATGGTGGGTAGGATCGTCATAGTAATCCGCAATCAGCGTCCCCTCCGGGATGTTCAGCTGACCGTACTTCGGCCGCATCAGTTCCTGAAGCAGGAACAGGCACACGCCCAGAATGACTACCGCGATCACGCCGGTGAGAAGGACGGTGTGTTTTTGCCTGGTTTTCATACTCGTCCTCCTTAGAATTGGTTATAGATGAACTGGTTGGCATCAAAGCCCACGCCGTAGGCCCCGAATACCACCACCGCAAGCAGCAGCGCGCCGAATACGGCCCACCGCAGCGCCAGAGGCTTCTCCGCCAGCTGTTCCCGGACGCTGCCCCGCCGCTGGACCAGCGAGACCGCCAGCATCAGCAGCGCGCCCGCGCCAGCCGCCAGCCAGTCCGCCCCCGACGCGCCCAGCGCCAGCATGGACCCGTCCCAGAGCACCGACAGATCGAACCGGGTAAAAATGGTCCCCACCGCCCGGAAGGTGACGGGCACGTCCCGGTAGCAGTCCAGCACGCGCACCGCGCCCATGAGCCAGAAGGTCCGTCCCACCTGGAACAGCCTCCAGCCGAAGCTGCGTCCCAGTCCGGGGAACCGTTCGTGGAATCTGGCATACAGCGGCTCCAGCTCCTGAGAGATCAGGATAATGACGCCGTTGAGCAGTCCCCAGACGATGAAATTCCAGCTGGCTCCATGCCAGACGCCGGTTACGAACCAGGTGAGCATCGTCGCCAGATATACCGGGAACCGTTTCGCTGCCCCCGCGCCGAATTTAGCTTTGACCTTCTGAGTCCAGCCCAGCATGGTTTTTGAGATGGAGACCGGGTAAAAGATGTAATCCCGGAACCAGGAGCCCATGGTAATATGCCAGCGCCGCCAGTACTCGGCGGTGGACTTGGAGAAGAAGGGGCGGTTGAAGTTCTCCGCCACCTCGATCCCCAGGCACTGAGCCGCGCCGATGGTCACGTCAATGCCGCCGGTAAAATCCGCGTACAGGGTCACGGCATAAACCGCCATCAGCGCCAGCACGTACACGCCCTGGTACTCGTCCGGATTGCCGGACAGGGTCCGGACCACCGCCATGAGCCTGTCCGCCACCACCAGCTTCTTGAAAAAGCCCCACAGCATTCTTTGCAGGCCAAAGGCAGCCGTGGCGGTATCCCACCGGTGCTCCGCCAGCAGGGACGGGGCCAGCGCGTCATAGCGGCTGATGGGCCCTTGAATGAGCTGCGGGAAAAAGGAAACAAACAGCGCAAACTTCCCCAGATTCTTCTGAGGCTGGTATTTGTTCCGGTAGACGTCCAGCAGATAGCCCATGGACTGGAAAATATAGAAGGAGATTCCCATGGGCAGCAGGAAGTGAGGCAGAGGGACGGTCTCCTCCCCGCCGCCGAACAGGCCGATGATGCCGTTGACATTCCCCAGCAGGAAGTCGGCGTACTTCACCACCGCCAGCATTCCGAAGTTAAAGAGAATGCCTGCCAGCATCCACCGCCGCGCGGCGGCTTTCGCCTGGGCTTTTTTCGTTTTCCGGGTTTCCCGGTCGCTGGTGGCCCGATTTTCCGCCAGCCATTTCTCATGACCGGCAAAACAGGTTCCGATTTTTCTTCCGCAGAACCACGTTGAGAGGATGGTTGCCGCCATGTAGGCCATGGCGCCCCACCCCGCGAAGGCGTAGAAAAATATGCTGCCTGCCAGCAGCAGGCGCCATTGCCAGGGCTTTGGGATTATGTAGTAGAGGAGAAGCAATACTCCAAAAAACAGGAGAAATCCGAAGGAGGTAAAAGACATAGTTTTATCTGCGGCCACGATTGCGCAATGACCACATCGAGTGGTCATGCGCAATTAAATTCTGCACGGCCCCTCGATGGGGCCGTTGCAGAATATTGCGGGCCGCCTCCGCTTTCATCTTTATTTAGATTTGCGCCTCGCCCGTGGGCTGGCCACAGGCCAGCCTTAGCGCTAAAAGCGCCGCGTGCGGCGCTTCACGGGCGCGGGGGCCTTCTTTTCGCTTGTGCGAAAAGAAGCAAAAGCACCCTCAAGGGGGCTTCGCCGCCCTTGAGAATCCCAGAATGTGTTGATTTGTTTTGCGCGGGTCCTGTAGTCCGTCCGGTCTGAACCGGACCGGCTCCCGTGTATCGGGCGAAGCGTCTATCCGAAGATGTAAACGGGAGCCCCTACCGTTTTAACACGAGGGGAACTCCCGTTTTGCGCCCCGGGAGATCCGGCGTGTATAACGGTAGGGTCTGCGTCAACGTCCTGAAACAGACGCAGAGCAGAAGAAACCGCACCAGCAGTCCGGTTCAG
>JAAVHF010000034.1 GCA_014799845.1 Oscillibacter sp.
ATAAAGAAGAAGTTTAACCCCGCTAAAAGGAGGATATAATAGATGGCAATCAGAAAAATCGTCACCCAAGGCGACGACCGCCTTAGTAAAAAATGCCGCCAAGTCACGGACTTCAATAAAAGACTCCACGACCTCCTGGACGACATGAAGGAAACCCTGGAAGAAGCCCAGGGCGTGGGGCTGGCAGCCCCGCAGGTGGGTATTCTCCGGCGGGTGGTGGTCATCGTGGACGATGAGGACAACATGCTGGAGCTGGTGAATCCGGAGATCCTGGAGCAGTCCGGAGAGCAGACCGGACCCGAGGGATGCCTCAGCGTCCCCGGAAAGTGGGGCATGGTCACCCGGCCCGACTTTGTCCGAATTCAATATCAGGACCGCTATGGCGAGTGGTTCGAGGCCGATGGAGAGGGACTGATGGCCCGCTGCTTCTGCCATGAGATCGAGCATCTGGACGGCCACCTCTATGTGGAACACATCGACCACTTTATGACAGAAGAAGAACTGGAAGCCTTCTATGAGGAGGAAGAGGCCAGGGGAGAGGAGCGGTAACAATGCGCGTTGTGTTTATGGGGACCCCGGCTTTCGCCGTGTCGGTCCTCCGGCGTCTGGTGGAAGACCGCTGGGACGTAGCTGCCGTCTATACCCAGCCGGACAAGCCTAAAAATCGGGGGATGAAATTGGTCCCGACCCCTGTAAAGGAATATGCCGCTGAAAAGAGTATCCCCGTTTATCAGCCGGAGTCCTGCCGGGATGAGGCGGTCCTGGAGGAACTGCGGGCTCTGGAGCCTGACGTGATCGTGGTGGCGGCGTATGGAAAGCTGCT
Source organism: Oscillibacter sp. (assembly GCA_014799845.1). GTDB lineage: Bacteria > Bacillota > Clostridia > Oscillospirales > Oscillospiraceae > Pelethomonas. The sequence goes on from JAAVHF010000034.1 coordinate 824, forward strand.
GCCGCAGGCCCTGCTGGACATTCCCAGGAAGGCGATTATCAATGTCCACTCCTCTTTGCTGCCGCAGTACCGGGGGGCCGCGCCCATCAATTGGGCCATCCTCAACGGCGATACGGAGACCGGCGTTACCATCCAGTATATGGTTTCAGAATTGGACGCCGGAGATATCCTGCTGGCGAAGAAAACCGCCATTGATCCCCAGGAGGACGCGGGCCAGCTCTATGAGCGGCTGGCGGAACTGGGCGGAGAGGCCGCCAGTGAGGCGCTTGCTCTGCTGGACCGGGGAGAAGCGCCTCGGACGGCCCAGGTCTACGGACCGCAGTATCAGTATGCCTCCATGCTTTCCCGGGAAATGTCCCCGCTGGACTGGTCAAAGCCTGCCGGGGCGCTGGTCAATCAGGTGCGCGGCCTGATCCCGTGGCCCTGCGCCACTACGGATGTGGCAGGGAAGCGCTGGAAGGTATTCCGCGCCCATGTGGGCGGGCCTTCCGGCAAAGCGCCGGGGATGATCCTCTCTGCGGATAAGAATGGGATCGCCGTGGCCTGCGGAGACGGGAAGTCTCTGGTGATCACTGAGCTTCAGGCCGAAGGCGGCAAACGCATGGCTGCGGCGGATTATCTGCGGGGGCATCCGATTCAGTTGTAAGCATTCCATTGGAAGTAAGGAAGGGAATTATGCCGTTCTACTACGATGCGATCTATTGGATTCTGTTGATTCCGGTATTGATTCTTTCCGTTTACGCCCAGGCAAAGGTCAGCTCCAGCTTCAACCGCTACAGCCGGGAGCGCAACCGCCGGGGCGTTACCGGNGCGCAGGCCGCNTATGAGGTCCTGCGGGCCCACGGAGTCCACGATGTGGNCATCCGGCCNTGCGGCGGGAAGCTTACCGATCACTACGACCCCCGGGACAACACCATCTATCTCTCCCAGCCGGTGTATAACGCCGCNACGGTGGCCGCGGTGGGNGTNGCCGCCCATGANGCGGGGCACGCGGTNCAGTATGCCATGGGCTATGGCCCGGTNCGGGTGCGGTCCGCCATCATACCGGTGACCCAGTTCGGGTCCCAGTTCGCGTTTATCGCGCTGATGCTGGGNATCGTCCTGTACTCGCNGCCCATGTTNCTGGTGGGNATNGTGCTGTTTGGCNTGACCACNCTGTTCCAGCTGGTGACCCTGCCGGTGGAGTTCGANGCCTCCGCCCGGGCCCTGGGGACGATCGANGGNACCTATCTGCTGGATGAGGACGAGAGGAAGGGCGCNAAGAAGGTACTCACCGCCGCGGCCCTGACCTATGTGGCGGCGCTGCTGATGAGCCTGCTGCAATTGCTGCGGTATCTGCTGATCTTCGCCGGACGGGACAACAGGAGGCGCAGATGAGCACAGGAAGAGAAGCGGCGCTGGAAACCCTGACCGCCTGCCGCCGGTTGGACGCCTGGTCGGACAACAACCTGAAAACCGCCTGCCGCGACCTGGACCGCCGGGAGGCGGCGCTGGCGTCCCGGCTGACCTACGGCGTACTGCAAAACCGGGCGCTGCTGGATTTTTATTTAGATGCCTTTTGCAGTCAGGATTTCGATTCNCTGGAGCCTTTCATCCGGGATGTCCTCCGGCTGGGGGCCTACCAGATCCTGTATATGGACCGGGTGCCGGACAGCGCCGCCGTGGATGAGAGCGTGGAGCTGGTGAAGCGGAAGAAGCGCCAGCGGGCCTCCGGAATGGTGAACGCCGTCCTNAGGCGGCTGAGCCGGGAAAAGGCGCGTTTGCCGGAGATCCCTGACCGGGACCGGGCCGCGCATCTGGCCCTCCGTTACAGCCACCCCCAGTGGCTGGTCCGGCGGCTCATGGAGCTGCTGGGCGGCGAAGAGGCGGAGGCATATCTCCGGCTGGATAACGAGGCCGTTCCCACCACCATTCAGCGCAATCCNCTGCGGTGTACCGCCGCCGGGCTGCAAGAGAGCCTGACGGCCTCCGGAGCGGTTTTAACGCCCCATCCCTGGCTGCCGGACTGCTGGCAGATGACCGGCGGCGGAAGCCTGGAAGCCATGCCGGCCTTTCAGCAGGGGTGGTTCCAGGTCCAGGACGCCGCCGCCAAATCGGCGGTGCTGGCTGCCGGGGTNAAACCGGGGGACCGGGTGCTGGACGTGTGCGCCGCGCCGGGAGGCAAATCCTTCGCCGCCGCCATGGCAATGGAGGACGGCGGCGAGATCATCGCCTGCGACATCCACCGGCACAAGCTGACGCTCATCGAAAAGGGAGCGGAGCGGCTGGGGCTGACCTGCATCCATCCGGAGCTGGCCGATGGACGGCAGACCCGGGAGGAATGGCTGGAAAGCTTTGACGTGGTGCTGTGCGACGTGCCCTGCTCGGGGCTGGGGATCATCCGGAAGAAGCCGGATATCCGCTACAAGGACCCTGAACAGCTTGCGGGCCTGCCGAAGGTCCAGCGGGCCATTCTGGACAACGCCAGCCGGTATGTGAAGCCGGGCGGGGTGCTGCTGTACGCCACCTGCACCATCCTGCCGGAGGAAAACCAGGGCGTGACGGAGGCGTTTTTGGCGGGCCACGGCGCGTTCAGCCGGGAGGCGTTTTCCCTGCCGGGACTGGACGGGGAAAATAACGGGAGCCTGACCCTGTGGCCCCAGCGCCACGGCACGGACGGCTTTTACATCTGTAAGATGAGGAAATCATGAGGATAGACATACGATCCATGACCCTGGAGGAGCTGACGGCGGCGCTCAGGGAACTGGGAGAGCCGGCCTTCCGGGGCAGGCAGGTGTTCACCTGGCTTCACCGGGGCGTCCGCTCCTTCGATGAGATGAGCGACATATCCAAGCCCCTGCGGGAGAAATTGGCGGGGATATACCGGGCAGGCGGACTTGCCGTGGCCCGGAAGCAGGTGTCCAAAAACGACGGCACCATCAAATATCTGTGGGAGCTTCACGACGGCAACTGCATTGAGACGGTGCTCATGCGCTACCNCCACGGCAACACCGTCTGCATTTCCAGCCAGGTGGGGTGCCGNATGGGCTGCGCCTTCTGCGCNTCCACCCTGGGGGGCAAGGTGCGGGACCTGACGCCGGGGGAGATGCTGGAGCAGGTGATCTTCACCCAGGCGGACAGCGGCGTGCCNGTTTCCAACATCGTCCTCATGGGCATCGGGGAGCCGATGGACAATCTGGACAANGTNCTGCGGTTTCTGGAGCTGGTGAACCACCCGCTGGGGCTNAACATCGGGATGCGGCATATCAGCCTGTCCACCTGCGGCGTGATCCCCGGCATCCGCCGTCTGGCGGANCTGGAATTGCAGCTGACNTTGTCGGTGTCCCTCCACGCGCCGGACGGCGAGACCCGCAGCCGGATCATGCCGGTGAACCGGGCCTACGGCGTGGACGAGCTGTTCGCGGCCTGCCGCGATTACTTTGAGAAAACCGGACGCCGCATCAGCTTCGAGTACGCCATGATCGACGGCGTGAACGACGCNGACTGGCAGGCGGACCTGATCGTAAAAAATCTCCGGGGAATGCCGGGGCATGTAAATCTGATCCCCCTCAACGACGTGGCGGAAAGCCCGCTGAAGCCCAGCCGCCGGGTGCGGCAGTTTCAGCAGCGGCTGGAGCGCCAGGGGGTCACCGCCACCGTGCGGCGCAGTCTGGGCGGCGATATCGACGCCAGCTGCGGCCAGCTGCGGCGGAAGGCCATGGAGCAGGGGAGAGAGGAGCGAAAGCTATGATGAACGTATGGGGCATGACGGACGTGGGNCTGGTGCGGCGTGAGAACCAGGACGCCTACGCCGTTCATGTCAGTGAGGAGACCGGATTTACCATCTGCGTGGTCTGCGACGGCATGGGCGGGCCCGGCGGCGGCAAGCTGGCCAGCCGTCTGGCGGTGGACGCCTTCATGTCCTCCTGCCGGGCCAATCTCCGCNAGGAGATGGACTGGGANCAGGTGGAGGAGGTGACGGCCTTTGCCGTGGCGGCGGCCAATACCGCCGTCTATGAGCGCTCCTGTACGGAGGAGGGCCTGCGGGGCATGGGCACCACCCTGGTTTCCGCCATTGTGCGGGAGGGGGAGGTCCTTCTGGACAATATCGGGGACAGCCGCGCCTATCTGATCCACGACGGCGGCATCGCCCGGATCACCCGGGACCACTCCGTGGTGGAGCGTCTGGTGGAGCAGGGCAGCATCACCGAGGAGGAGGCCCGCCGCCACCCCAACCGGAACCTGATNACCCGGGCCCTGGGCCCGGACCGGNGGGCNCTCAGCGACAGCTACCGGGTATCCATGGAGCAGGGAGACTGCCTGCTGCTGTGTACCGACGGNCTGACAGGGATGGTCACGGATCAGGAGCTGGCCCGNGAGATCCTGAGCGGCACGGAGGACAACCAGTGNCTGGACCGNCTGCTGGAACAGGCNAAGCGGCGGGGCGCGCCGGACAATGTAACCGCCGTGCTGCTGCGCCGGCAGTGACCGAGAAAGGAACGCTTGACTATGGAACGATACATAGGAAAGATGCTGGATAACCGCTATGAGATNCTGGAGGTTATCGGGACCGGCGGCATGTCGGTGGTGTTCAAGGCGAAATGCCACCGCCTCAACCGTCTGGTGGCCATCAAGATGCTGAAAAAGGATCTCAGCGAGGACGCGGAGTTCCGCCGCCGGTTTCACGANGAATCCCAGGCTGTCGCCATGCTCTCCCACCCCAACATCATGGCGGTCTACGACGTCAGCCGCCGGGGCGATATGGACTATATCGTCATGGAGCTGATCGACGGCATTACCCTCAAGCAGTACATGGAGCGCCGGGGCAAGCTCAACTGGCCGGAGGCCCTCCATTTCATCACCCAGATCATGAAGGGNCTCAGCCACGCCCACAGCCGGAGCATCGTCCACCGGGACATCAAGCCCCAGAACATCATGGTCCTGCGGGACGGCACGGTAAAGGTGACGGATTTCGGCATCGCCTTTCTCGCCAACGGCTCCAACCCCTCCAACGAGGCCATCGGCTCCGTCCACTACATCTCGCCGGAGCAGGCCAAGGGGGATTACACCGACAACCGCAGCGACATCTACTCCGCCGGCGTGGTGCTCTATGAGATGCTGACCAGCCGCCTGCCCTTTGAGGGCTCNGACCCGGTGAGCGTGGCGATCCAGCATTTCAGCGCCGTGCCCCTCAGTCCCCGGGAGATCGANCCGGAGATCCCNGAGGCCCTGGAGCAGATCTGCCAGAAGGCCATGGCGCCGGACCGGAACAAGCGGTATTCCACCGCNGANGANATGCTNNNGGANCTGGAGGCTTTCCGCCGNGACCCNANNATCAACTTTGAGTACTCNNCCGAGGAATTGCGCCGGGANACGGGAAAACCGGACGAGCCTACCCGGTATTTACCCAACACGGGGGTGACCAGAACGAAACAGAATCATTATGTGCCGCCCGTTGAGGACGATGANGACGATTACGANGACGAGCGGCCCAGGAGCAACTGGTGGCTGATCCTGCTGCTGATCGTGATNATTGCCGGNGCGGGCTACTTTGGCGCNACCCGGCTGTATAACAGCATTATGGACAGCTTNCAGCAGCAGGAGATCCCGGAGTACNCCGTCCCCAGCGTNATCGGNCTGACCGTGGAGGANGCGGAGGCGCTGGAGACCGTCANGGGGATNTTCGAGATCGTAGAGGACGGCCNCGAGTACAGCAGCGAGTACGCGGANGGNCAGATNATNCANCAGAGNCCCGAGGCGGANCGCACCCGGAAGAANGCCNGCNGCGNTCTGATNCCCATCAACGTTACCGTCAGCAACGGCGTCCGGTCCGGNGCCATGCTGAACGTCATCGGGGAGGAGGCCCGCACCGCCAAGCTGCGCATCCAGCAGACCAAGGGCCTCAGNGAGCTGCGGCTGAATATCGTGGAGGNNCCGGAGCAGGAGTTCCACGANGAGATCGAGGCCGGACATGTGATCCGCACGGACCCNGTGGCGGACACCATGCTCACCGAGGGCGCGACGGTCACCCTGGTGGTCAGCAAGGGGCCGGAGCCCAAGTATTCCACNATGATCTCCTGCGAGGGGGAGACNGTGGAGTGGGTCCAGCAGCAGATGCTGGCNCTGAANCTNGAGGCGGAATTTGAGAAGGTGGAGAGTTCCCAGCCGGAGGGCACCGTCCTGACCCAGAGCGAGCCCACCAANACAGAGGTGCTCCAGGGCAGCATNGTCCANTTCACCTACAGCGACGGATTGANGNTGATNGCGTATCCNATTTCCTTTGACGTNCCNTTCAGCCCGGAGGANGTACTGGTNCAGATATTCCTGGATGAGACGGAGGAGCTTAATACGACTGTCTCCGGGGAAGACGTTCTCTTGAACGGCCCGCTCCACATCGAGCATACCCTGTATGCCGCGGCGGGAGAACACCGGCTGCGGATCTACGCTGCGGAGCAGCTGTGGCGGGACGAGGTGCTGACCTTCAGTGAGTAGGGGCAGGATACAGAAGGCCCTCAGCGGCTTCTATTATGTGGACGCGGACGGAAAGCTTATCACCTGCCGTGCCCGGGGAAAATTCCGGCAGGAGGGCCGCAGTCCTCTGGTAGGAGACTGGGTGGAGGTCAGGGAGACCGGCCCGGCGGAGGGCATGGTCTGGGAGATCGGGCCGAGACGCACCGCCTTTGACCGTCCGGCGGTGGCCAACGTGGACCAGCTGGTGGTGGTGGCCTCTGCCGCTATACCGGTGACGGACCCGTTCCTCATCGACCGGGTGGCCGCCATCGCGGCGCTGAAAAACTGCGGCGTGGTGGTCTGCGTCAATAAGTGCGACCTGGAGCCGGGGGACGCGCTGGCGGCAATCTACCGGCAGGCGGGCTTCCCCGTGGTCCTCACCAGCGCGGAAACCGGGGAGGGCGTGGCGGAGCTGACCGGGCTTCTGCGCGGCAGGCTGTCCGCCTTTACGGGCAACTCCGGCGTGGGGAAATCCAGCCTGCTGAACGCCATTCAGCCGGATTTTTCCCTGCGGGTGGCGGAAATCAGCGAGAAACTGGGCCGCGGGAAGCACACCACCCGGCATGTGGAGCTGTACCGCCTGGACTGCGGGGCGGAGGTGATCGACACGCCGGGATTCAGCTCCTTTGACGCCCAGGAACTGGACATGGAACTGAAGGAGCATCTGCCGGAGTGCTTCGTGGAATTTCGGCCCTTTCTGGGCGCCTGCCGGTTTGTGGGGTGCAGCCACACCAAGGAGAAGGGCTGCGCGGTGCTGGCGGCGGTGAAGGAGGGAAAGATTCCCCGCAGCCGCCACCAGAGCTATGTCCGGCTCTATAACGAGCTGAAGGATCTGCGCTCCTGGTCAGCGCCCCGGCGCTGGAACGGGAGTTGAATCTATACCATAACAGGATCTGTCCCGGAGGCATGAAGCCTCCGGGACTTTCTTCGTACCAAGCAGCCGCCGCACCAATGGAACCTCCCTGTATATAATAATAGTAGACCAAGGGACAGGGGGGAGAGAGGATGCGAAACTGCCGTATGCTGGGGGTGTGCGCCCTGACGCTGGGGGCAGGAATTCTGATCGCGGCGATTTTCCCCGCAGGATTCCTCCTGTTTCTTGTGGCATTTCTGCTGATCGCCTGCGGCTGGGGCTGCATGCGCAGGTAGAGGAAGGAGGCAGCTATGAAGATCGTTGTCATCAAGTCCCCCAAGTTTTTGAATGGTATCTTAAAAAGGATCTTCAAAATGAAGGAATAATAGGGGGCGTTCTCCTCATAGACTGAGATATCAAGCCGCCATACGCCAAAGGAGGACGCCGAATATGGAATTGAAACTGCAAAAAGCCGAACACGATTACTATGAGAAGATTTCCTTCGATCCCTTCCCCTGCGAGACCATGCGGGAGAACATCGTACCGGACAGCTGCGGCGACATCGCGCGGATCGTGGATACCACGGGCGTGGTCTGCCTCACCGGACGGGAACTGACGGGAGACGGACGCTTCTGCGCCAGCGGCAGCGTGGACGCGTCGGTGCTGTACATACCGGAGAAGGAGGAGGGCCTGCGCTCCCTGCACTTCCAGATCCCCTTCCAGTGCTACGGGGAGGGGCAGGGAGACGCCTCCTGCGAAAATCTGGACATCCGCGGGGAACTGCGGAGCATCGAGACCCGGGTATTGAATCCGCGGAAGGTGCTGACCCGGGCCAACCTGGTGCTGTATCCCACCCTGTGCCGTCATGTGTCGCTGTCTGTCTGTACCGGGGTGGAGGAGAATGCCGGAGAGAATATCCAGCTGCTGCGGGAGCAGAAGCAGACCCGCGTGGCGGCGGGGGTGCGGGAGAAGGAATTTACTTTCTCCGAAGAACTGCCCATGTCCCCCGGCCGTGGCGGGGCGGAGGAAATCCTGTCCACCCGGGTGGACGTCCGGGGCACCGACAGCAAGCTCATCGGCAGCAAGCTGGTGGTCAAGGGCTTTCTCGCCGTCATGGTGCTGTACCGGGAGGCCGGAGGCCGGCTGGGGATTCTTCAGCAGGAGCTGCCTTTCTCCCAGATCCTGGAGGGAAACGGTTTTGACGAGGACTGCGAGAGCGAGGCGGCCTACCGGCTGCTGAGCCTGGACTGCCGGATCGGCAGCGAGAGCGCCCCCGATGACAACTGCACCCTGACGCTGTCCGTGTCGCTCTGCACCCGGGTGACGGTGTGGAAGCGGCTGGAGATCGGCTTCATCGCCGACCTCTACAGCACAGCCGCAGGTGTGGCGTGCCAGACGGAGGAACTGGAAATCAGCGAGGACAGCCAGCAGAGCGTCCGGCGGCAGAACGTCCGGGAATTGCTGGAGACGGGAACCGCCGTCCGTTCGGTGGTGGATACGTCCATCAGCTGCGGCGGCGCCCGGCTGGACAGCGGGGAGTGGAAGATCCCCATTTGGGCCCGGTGCCTGTATGTGGATGAAAGCAACCAACTGGGGAGCGTCCGGCGGGAGTTTACCGCCGCGATCCCCGCCGAACTGGAGAGCGGCGATCTGGACTGTGAAGCCGAGGCATCCTGTCATGGGGATGTGATCGTCAACATTACTCCCGAAGGGATCGAACTGCGGTTCCCAGTGGAGTGCGCGGTGACTTCCTCCCGTCGGCGGCGCTGTCTGTGCGTCAGCGGCGGAGAGCTTGAGGAGGAGAACCAGAGCCGGGAGCCCGCGCCGTCCCTGATCCTGCGAAAGATGGGAGAGGACGAAACCCTGTGGGCCGTGGCAAAACAGTATCGGGCCACACGGGAGGGCATTCTGTCGGCAAATGAACTGGCCGATGAGAGTCAGATTACACCGGACCGTCTGCTGCTGATCCCAAGGGCAAGATAAAGATAGTAAAGTCCGTGAAGTGCCCCCGTCAAGAGAACAGAGGAAAACAGAAAAATATTTGTATGGGCGGCAGCGGGAGCTGCCGCCCATTTTTATGAGGCAAGAGACAAGTTGTGCCGCTTCATGGGCGTCAGGAGGCACAGCCTTACCGCCTCTATTTTATCTGTCCAGCAAAGCCATACAGCGCAGATCCAGTTTTCCGAACTTCATTGCAACAGCCAGTAGGTCCGGAACCCCAAAGCTTTCCTCGCCAACGGCAAACAACGCCTGATAGAAAAAGCGATCAACTTCACGATCTGTATGGCCCAGAGCGGCGGCACGGCGGGCATAAGCGGCCATGCTGCGGATACCGCAGAGAATGAGCAATTTCAGAGAACAAATATCCCCATCCGCCGTATAAAGCCTGCGCATATCGTAATTGTTGTTCTTTCCGCAGGGAGACGCGCATTCATAGCAGAGCGGGATCAGTCTTCTCTTTTCATCCTCCGCATCCTGAATCAACGCGGACAGAGAATCCTCCGTCAAATCCGAATCAGGGAGTGCTGCGGCCAATCCGTCCCGCAGGATTTTATCCGTGGAATCGGAAATCAGGTGCTCATTTCCATCTACAGCTCTGGCAATTCCAATCAGCACGCCTGTGAGTTGATCCTGAAGTCCGGCCTTACCGGTTCTTATGGTTTCCATACGGTCCACCCCTGCTGTCACTTCAATTTCTTCCCGTCCGCGGAAATAATTGTCACAGTGTAAGGAATGTTTTTTCCGCTGGCCTGCACGGCACGCTTTACCGCCTGCACCATCCCACCGCAGCAGGGGACCTCCATGCGGACGATGGTGATGCTTTTGATCTGATTGTCTGAAAAAATCTGTGTCAGCTTCTCCGCATAGTCCGCTGCGTCAAGCTTGGGACAGCCAATGAGGGTGATGCGGCCGCGGATAAACTCATTGTGGAAATCGCCATAGGCATAGGCGGTACAGTCGGCGGCAATCAGCAAATCAGCGCCGTCAAAATAAGGCGCATTTACCGGGACAAGCTTGATCTGCACCGGCCATTGCGCAAGCTGGCTCCTCGTGGCGGTACCCCTGGGGGAGTCCATCCCCCGTTCCAGCATACTCGCCCGCGAACCCGGGCAGCTGTGAGCCGGCTTCGTTTCTTTTGCGGCGCGGACCGCCGCTTCGTCATAGGCCGGCGCTTCCCGCTCTTCAAAGGTGATCGCCCCTGTGGGACAGGCCGGCAGGCAGTCGCCCAGGCCGTCGCAGTAGTCCTCCCGTGTGAGCACCGCCTTGCCGTCAATCATTTTTATCGCGCCTTCGTGGCAGGCCGCGGCGCAGGCGCCGCAGCCGGTACACGCTTCCTCGTTGATTTGGATAATTCTGCGGATCATGTTATTTCCTCCATTCCGGTTTGAAAAGCAGGGCTTTTCCCTTGACTTTCTGACTTCAGCATACTACAATTCCCTTTGGATGTATATTGAAATTTCAACACGAGAGGGCCTATGGAACAATATTTTGATACGCTGCGAAAGTGCCCGCTGTTTTGCGGCATTGCAGATGCCGAGCTGTCTGCCATGCTTGCCTGTCTCGGTGCGAGGATCACCCGGTTTGATAAGGGGGACTTCATTATAGCGGAGGGTGAAGCGGCCCGCTATGTCGGCGTCGTTCTTTCCGGCGCGGTCCATATCGTACGGGTGGACTATTTCGGAAACAGGAGCATCATTGAAGGAGTCGGTCCGTCCGGGCTGTTCGGCGAGTCCTTTGCGTGCGCCGGCATCTCCGCAATACCCATCAGCGCCGTCGCGGCCGAGCCTGCGCGGGTCATGCTGATCGACTGCCTGAAAATCACCTGTTCATGCAGTAACGCGTGCGAATTTCATCAGAGGATGATCTATAACCTGCTGCGAGTCGTCGCTGAGAAGAATCTCGCTTTTCATCAGAAGATTGAAATCACGTCCAAGCGGACAACCAGGGATAAACTGCTGGCTTACCTGCTGCTTCAGGCTAAAAAAGCCGGAAGGGATTCATTTGAGATCCCTTACAACCGGCAGGAGCTGGCGGACTATCTTGGCGTCGAGAGGAGCGGTCTGTCCGTTGAGATCGGAAAGCTGCGCAGGCAGGGGGTGATCTCGGCTGACCGGAAGCAATTCAGCTTTCTGAAAAACGTGAATGACTCCTTCTGACAGGAAGGAATTGCCGCCGCTCTTGCATTTGGACCCTGCTATACCGCGCTTTTTCAGAAAAAAGAAGGGCGAATGCTTCTTGACAACCGCCCCATTCAAGTATATACTGCTGTATTAGTCATCGGAGGAGATGCGCCCGCTGGAGGCGTGGGTCCGGATAAGATGGCGGGCTGAGACGCCCGTTGCTTATTCGGACTTTTTTCTTGCTCTGAAAACAAGGAGGCTGCATTTCGTGAAACAAACCGGAAGCTTTATTGAAGGACCTATCCTGGCTCCGCTGCTGCGGTTCACCCTGCCTGTACTGCTGGCGCTGTTTTTGCAGGCCATGTATGGCGCGGTGGACCTGATGGTGGTGGGGCAGTTCGGGCATCCCGCCGACGTATCCGCCGTGTCCACCGGAAGCCAGGTGATGCAGACTGTCACCTCCCTGGTCACAGGGCTGTCCATGGGGGCCACTGTACTGCTGGGGCAAAAGCTGGGGCAGGGCAGGTCGGATGAGGGCGGACAGGTGCTTGGCAGTTCCATCGCGCTGTTCACGGCAGTAGCCCTGGCGCTGACGGGCGCGATGCTGCTGGCCGCGTCCCCCATGACGCAGCTGATGCAGGCCCCTGCCGAAGCGTTCGGTCAGACAGTGATCTATGTGCGGATCTGCTCCGGCGGCGCGGTGTTTATTGTGGCTTACAATGTGCTGGGGGCTATGTTCCGGGGCATCGGAGATTCCAGGACGCCGCTGCTTACGGTCACCATTGCCTGCGTGGTGAATATCATCGGAGATCTGCTGCTGGTGGGCGTGTGCGGCCTGGGCGTGGCCGGCGCGGCGCTGGCCACCGTGCTGGCTCAGGCGGTCAGCGTGGCGCTGAGCCTGCTGTTCACAAGGAAACGGGGACTGCCGTTCGCCTTCTCTCCGCGGGACATCCGTTTCGATCCGCGGCATATCAGCCGCATCCTGCGCCTTGGTATCCCGGTGGCTCTTCAGGATGTGCTGGTCAGTATATCCTTCCTGGCCATTGCCGCCATCGTCAACAGCCTGGGGGTCATTGCCTCCGCCGGAGTGGGCGTGGCGGAAAAGCTGTGCGGATTCATCATGCTGGTTCCCTCCTCCTTCGGACAGTCTCTGTCCGCCTTTGTGGCGCAGAATATCGGCGCAAACCGAAAGGACCGGGCAAAAAAAGCTATGCTCTATGGTATGGGTTCCTCCCTGTGCTGCGGGGTCGTGCTGGCGTGGCTGTCCTTCTTCCACGGCGAGCTGCTGTCGGGCCTGTTTGCGCGGGACGCGGCGGTCATCGGCGCGGCGGCGGATTATCTGCGGGCCTATGCCATTGATACGCTGCTTACCTCGATCCTGTTCTGCTTCATCGGTTACTTCAATGGGCGGGGAAATACGTCTTTCGTCATGGCCCAGGGCATCGCGGGGGCTTTCCTGGTACGCATCCCCGTATCGCTGCTCATGAGCCGGATGGAGCCGGTGTCCCTGTTCCGGGTGGGACTGGCCACACCCTGCTCCACGGTGGTACAAATCGCACTGTTTCTGATGTGCTACGCCTTTACCTCGACTCGCGATAAGCGAACGCCGGAGGAGGAAATCAGACATTCCATGCCTTGACAGGGCGGGCAAACCGTACTATGATGAATCTACCCTTTTCATACTGAGGTTTTTGCTATGGAACGTCTTCTTCTGCACACTTGCTGCGCACCATGCGGCGTCTACTGCGTTGATTCTCTCCGGGCTGAGGGCATCGAGCCCGTCAGCTTCTGGTACAACCCCAATATCCACCCCTATCAGGAGTACAAGGCCCGCCGGGATACTCTCATAGACTATGCCGCTTCCATCAATCTGGAGCTGATCGTCCATGACGACTACGGCCTCCGGGATTTTGTCCGGGCAGTGGCGGCGGATATCGGCCACCGATGCTCCCACTGTTACACCTGCCGTCTGGAGGAGACTGTCCGGTATGCCGCCGAAAATAGCTTCACCCACTTCTCCACCACCCTGCTGGTCAGCCCCTACCAGGACCATGACGGCATCTGCCGCGCGGCGGAGGAGCTGTCGAAGCAGTACGGCGTGGAATTCCTCTACCGGGACTTCCGCCCTGGCTTCCGTCAGGGACAGGCCAAGGCACGGGAGCTGGGCCTTTACATGCAGAAATACTGCGGCTGCGTGTTCTCCGAGGAGGACCGGTACGCAAAGCAGATCGCACGGGACAAGGCGAAATTTTCTTTGCGGGAGCAATAAAATGAAACAAAATGCACATTTTTCGATGATCGCGCTGCCGCTCATCCTGCTGTTCCTCTCCGGCTGCGTACAGAGCGGCACTTCCGAGTCCACAGATATCCAGCCTGCCGCCCAGCTTCCGGCGGAACCGTCTCCGGCTCAGACCGAGGAACAGCAGCAAGCCCCGGCTTTCCCGGAAAACATCCGGGAAGAACTGGAAACCCTGCCGGACAGCTGTATGGCCGTACTTCTGGGAGAGGGCACATTCCTCGCGGAAACCGGGGAATCTCTCATGATTGACCAGGTAGACAGGGCATTTTTTGACGACAGCGACTTTCCCATCAAGGCAACACAGTTTGCTGTCGTAGACCTGGATTACGATGGCACAGCGGAGATCGTCCTCCAACTCATCTTCGACGACAAGGATTATTCAGACGCTTCCCTGGTCCTGCATGACCGGGACGGTACGGCCTACGGCTATATATTCTGGCTTCGGAGCTTCAGATATCTGCGTCAGAACGGCACCTACTATTTCTCCGGTGGCGCAGGTTATTCCGGCGTCGGAACCCTCACCTTTACAGAGGAGGGCTATATCAGAAACGATATCGTGGACACCACCGGGTGCGGAGTTGTGAGCGGGCGTCCCCCTGCGGACGAGGTCTGGTGGTACGAACTGTCGGAAGAGCGGCTGGCCGCCCTGCGGGAATTGAAATAGAAGAAACGGCGCGGGAATCATCCCGCGCCGTTGGCTTATCCGGATTACTTTCTTTTCCCTCGTAAGCCGCCCAGAAACCGGTGCAGCACGTCCGGCTTCTCCGGGACTGCTATAGGCTTGTGGAGACTGGAGGCCATAAAGACCTCCTGGCTGTCGCAGGGGGCCAGGGTGTTGACCTTACGGCAGTAGGACCCGTCCGGCAGCAGGGAACTGGCCTTCACGTTGTCCTCCAATTGCGTGTGGAGGATTTTCAGCAGCATCTCCTTCACTGCCGGGTCGTAGACCGGGCAGGCAATCTCCACCCGGTGGTTCAGGTTCCGGGTCATGAGGTCCGCCGAGGCGATATACAGCTTGATATCCTTCCCCCGGCCGAAGCGGTAGATCCGCCCGTGTTCCAGAAAACGCCCCACAATGCTGGTGACGTGGATATTCTCTGTCTGGGCGGCGATGCCGGGCCGCAGACAGCAGATGCCCCGCAAAATCAGCTGTACCTGCACTCCCGCCTGGGACGCCTGGACCAATTTGTCCATGACCTCCCGTTCCGTCATGGCGTTGGCCTTCACGCAGATATAGCCCTCCGGTCCTTTGGCGATCTCCCTGTCGATGAGTTCCAGCAGCTTTGCCTTGATTCCCACCGGGGCCACCAGCAGATGCCGGTACTCCCCGTCCAGGTTGCCCACCAGCATGTTCTGGAAGAAGGCCGCGCCATCCAGGCCGATGGATTCATTGGCGGTCATGAGGCTGAGATCCGTATACTGCTCGTTGGTACGCTCGTTGTAGTTGCCGGTGCCAATCTGGGTGACGTAGCTGAGCTTGTCTCCCCGCCGCAGGGTGATAAGGCAGATCTTGCTGTGGCACTTGTACTCCTCTACGCCGTAGATCACCTTGCACCCGGAGTCCTCCATCAGCCGGGACCAGGAAATATTGTTGGCCTCGTCAAACCGGGCCCGGAGCTCCATGAGCACCGTGACTTCCTTTCCGTTCTCCGCCGCCTTGCAGAGGATGTGGGCCACCTTGGAGGAGGTCGCCAGCCGGTAAATGGTGATCCGGATGGACACTACGTCCGGCCGCACGGCCGCCTCCTCCAGCAGCTGGAGGAAGGGGTCCACCCCGTCAAAGGGGAAAAACAGCAGCCTGTCCTTCTGGCGCACCTGATCGATCACGCTGACGGACTTGTCCATATCCTCCGGCCACCGGGGACGGTAGGCCGGAAAGCTCAGCGCCGCCGCCTTTGCCTCCGGCAGGGCCTTGGCAAGATCAAAGACGTAGTGCATCTCCAGCGGCGACTGGTCCACATAAATCTGCCGGTTCTCCAGCCCCAGCCTGCCCTTCAGCAGGCGCATGAACTCGCCGCCCATTTTCTTCGACAGCTCCAGCCGCACGGCGGACTGGCTGGCACGCTTTTTGAGAAGCTTGCTCATGCGGCTGCGGATATCCTCGCCGCTCTCCTCCAGCAGCTCCGCGTCCAGATTCAGGTCCGCGTTCCGGGTGACGCACAGCACGCAGCTGCTCTCCAGCTTGTACTCCCCGAAGAGGGAGGGAGCATAATGAAGCAGGATCGTCTCCATCCGGATGAACCGCCCCGGGTCTCCCGGCATGGTCAGGATGGCCGGAAGCCCCGCCGGCGTGGGCAGGAAGCCCAGGGACGCGGTCCCCTTCCTGCTGCGCATCAGCCCCGCCACATACAGGGATTTATTTGCAAGGTGCGGGAAGGGATGCCGCGCGTCCACGATCTGGGGGGACAGCACCGGCAGGATCTTCGCCTTGTAGTAGGTGGTGACAAACCTCCGCTCCTCCGGGGACAGCTCCTCCATATCCAGGTCGCAGACTCCCTCCCGCCGCAGCAGCGCCGCCACGTCGGCGTAGAGCCGGTTCTTGATCTCAATGAGCCCGGGGATCACGCTGTAAATTTCCGCCAGCTGGCCCTCCGGGGTCAGCCCGGTTTTGTTGTCGATCTCCCCCGGAGACACCAGGGATACGTCAAAGAGATTCCCCACCCGGACCATGAAGAATTCGTCCAGATTGCTGGTAAAGATGGAGATGAATTTCAGCCGTTCCAGCAGGGGCACGGACTCGTCCCCCGCCTCCTCCAGCACCCGGCGGTTGAACCGGAGCCAGCTCAGCTCCCGGCTCTGGGTGTAGGCATAGTTTTTCTCGTCACGCTTCTGCGGCAGTATTGCCATGGGACCACGCTCCCTTTTTCTTGGTGGGGGCATTATACCATTTTTGCCGCCTGTTGGCAAGGGGCAGAACATGCTCGCGCGGTTTACATTGATACCCCCAGCTCTGAGTTCCGGCAATATCACCGGCGTACCTTGACACAGTCAACCGCCCGCGATATAATCAAGTGAAAATTTTGGCGGGAGGTCATTGTAATGCCGCGGATGAACAAGGGTGGTAAGTTTATTTTTGGAAAGTCGGTCATCAGAGACGATGGAACGGTTCAGATCCCAACGCAGGCTATGGAAGAGTACGGGATTACTCTGGAGAAAAAGGTATACTTATTTACGGGCAGCAAAGTAACGGGCGGATTCTGCGTCACCCGAAAGGGATTACTGGCGCCGTCAAAGCTGGGCCATATTTTAACGGAAAACATCGATCTGCAAAACTACGCTTCCCAATATGGCGAGTTCATCAAATATAAGGGACGACACTATTGCTGGGCCGATATTTCCGAAACAGGGCAGATTACTTTGACAGACGAGATGATGCGCTTTTTGCATATAGAACCGGGCACGCAGCTGCTCTCTATCCGCAGCAGCGATATCGCGTTTACTATGGGCGCAAAGGGACCGCTATTAGAGCGGGCCCAAAACTATACCGGCGATATTCCGATGTTTTAGCGGACAGGATGCTTGAAAAAGAGGGCGGCCCACTGGGAGCCGCCCTCTCACATTTATCATCTTTTCAGCGCCCGTCTCAGCAGAGGCGTCAGCAGCAGCGCAATGCCGCCGCCCACCAGCGCCGTGATCAGCTGGGGATAGGAAAACATTACCGTAAACGTGGCAATCTGCGCCTCCTTCAGCGTCAGCACCACGCACAGGATCTTCACCACCAGCGCGTACAGCACGGCAAACTTGGCAACCGCCGCCACGACCCAGGCCACGCCCTTCCGCCACAGGGGCAGATCCTTCCCGCCTGCCAGCAGGAACAGCAGCAGCACAAACACCAGATTGCCCACCGCAATGGAGGGCGTAATGGGAAACAGCTGCGGCCCGATGCCCAGCAGGAACGCGAAAAACGGAGACAGCAGCGCCACCGTGATCCCGCTCCACAGTCCCACTGCCAGCACGGAAACCGCCAGCACCGCGTTGACGCAGGAGCCGGTGACGTACTGCCCGGCGGGCTTTGTGACATACTGGAGAACGATCAGCAGCGCCGTCATAACGGCGGTTTCCGTGATATACAGAACGCGCTTGCTTGCGACTGATTTCACCGTCAATCCTCCTGCTCCCAGTTATGCCAGACGTTCTGCACGTCGTCGTTGTCCTCCAGCAGGTCGATCATCTTGGTCATGTTCTTGATATCGTCCTCGCCGGTGAGCTTGATGTAGTTCTGGGGCACCATCTCGATAGCCGCCTCGGCAAAGGCGTAGCCCTTGGCCTCCAGGGCGGCGGTGACGGCGTTGAAATCATCAGGCTCGGTGGTCACTTCGAACACATCGCCGTCAGCCTCGAAGTCCGCCGCGCCGCAGTCCAGCGCGTCCATCATGACGGTCTCCTCGTCCAGGCCGCCATCCTCGTTGTCGATGATAATGACGCCCTTGCGGTCAAAGCTCCAGCTGACGCAGCCGGTAGCGCCCATGTTTCCGCCGTACTTGTCGAACAGGTGGCGGACCTCGGGCGCGGTGCGGTTGCGGTTATCGGTCAGGGCCTCCACAATGACGGCCACGCCGCAGGGACCGTAGCCCTCATAGACCACTTTCTCGAAGTTGTCGGTGCTGCCGGAGCCCAGGGCCTTGTCAATGGTGCGCTTGATGTTGTCATTGGGCATGTTGGCGGCCTTGGCCTTGGCAATAACGGTGGCCAGACGGGAGTTGTTATTGGGGTCGCCGCTGCCGCCCTCCTTGACCGCCACGATCATTTCGCGGGCGATCTTGGTGAAGGCCTGGGAGCGCTTGGCGTCCGCCGCGCCCTTGGTTTTCTGAATATTGTGCCATTTGGAATGTCCAGACATATTGTTCGATCTCCTTGTAAATGGAATTAAAGTATGGTTTTATTGTAAAGGCAAAAGACTTCTTATTCATAGAACTCCGCCATATCCTCCAGCCGCAGGCAGGCCAGCCGCCGCTGGGGTGGTCCATGGCCCTGAGGCACATGGCCTCGTGGTTCCCAAGCAGCATGACGACGTTTGCCCGCTCCATCACGTCCAGCAGGATATCCACCCCGCCGATGCCGCCCCGGTCCACCACATCTCCCAAAATATAGAGCGTGTCCGCGTCCGAAAACGCGATCCGGTCCAGCATCCGCCGCCAGCGGTCATATTCTCCGTGGAGGTCAGCCATCACATAGTGCATCTCAGAACTCCCGTTCCGGAAGGGTCACACGTAATACTGCACGGCCTCTTTGTGGACGGTGGATTTTCTGATCTCCACCCCGGGGAATTTCTTCTCCAGATATTTCACCAGCACGGGGCACACCACGTCCTCTGTAGGGAAATGACCCGCGTCAAGGACTGTCAGGCCGATGTCCCGGGCGTCCATGAACTGGTTATATTTCAGGTCGGAGGTAACGAAGGCGTCGCAGCCGTTTTCCGCCGCAGCCCACAGATACCCGCCGCAGGCCCCGCCGCCTACCGCCACCCGCCGGATGGGCCTTCCCCCGTCCGCAAAGCGGATGCCGTTGGGGCCGATGGCCGCTTTAACCCATTGCAGAAAGGCGGACAGGGTCATTTCTCCCGGCAGCACGCCTACCCGCAGGACGTCGTCCCCTCCCGGCAGCTTCTCCACCTGTTCCAGCCCCAGCCGCGCCGCCAGCGCGTCGTTGACGCCGCCCTCGGCCCGGTCCAGGTTGGTATGCATGCAGATGGCGGCAATACCGTTTTCAATGAGTTTCAGAAACAGACGCCCCTGGGGTTTGTCGTCCCGGATATTCTGCACGGGGCTCCAGGCGCAGTTCATCACCGGATGGTGGGCCGCGATCAAATTGGCGCCCCACTCCGCGGCCTCCGCCGCCACGTCCTCCGTGACGTCCAGGGCCACCAGGATTTTTGTGACCTCCCGGTCCGGCCTGCCGATGAGAAGGCCCACATTGTCTCCCTCCATGGCAGTTTCCCTGGGGGCCAGCCGGTACAGAGCCTTCTCAATGTCCCGCAGCGTTGGCACGTTCCCACTCCCTTTCCTTTTCTTCCAATTGGGCGATCACGCCCAGCAGCTTCTCCCGTTTTTCCGCCATGGACGGGTCCCGGGCTTTTTCCAGCCCCGCCGCCGCACGGCGCAGGCGCAGCAGCCTGTCCGCTATGTAAAGCCCCCACAGCGGGTCCCTCTCCAGCAGGAAGCCTCCCCAAGCCTGCGCGTCGGAGGCGGGCGGCATCCCGCCGCCCCGGACTGTCAGAATGGGGTACAGCACCCCCTTGTCCTGGACCAGCTCCTCATGGGAGACCTCGTACCCGTTCAGAGGCAGCCACGCGCGTAAAACCTCCGCCTTGCTCATGGGCTGGAGCAGCAGCAGAGGCCCGGCCCGGCTCCAGGGCGCGGCGGCAAGGATCTCGGTGACGGCGTCGCCGCCCATTCCGGCAACGACGATCACGTCCGCCTCCCCCGGCTCCAGAACGGCCAGTCCGTCCCCCAGCCGGAAGTCCAGGTTGTCCTTCACGCCGTACTGGGCGGCGGTCCGCCGGGCGTGGTCCAGAGGCAGCGCGCCGATGTCGGCGGCAACCGCCCGTCCGACCCGTTCCTCCAGCAGCAGGGACACGGGGATATAGCCGTGGTCCGTACCGATATCCGCCAGACACCCGCAGCCCTCCGGCACCAGCGCCGCGATGGCACGCAGGCGGGGGCCCATATCTAATTTTTCCGCCACGGCCTCACCTCCTCCGGACAACAGAAAGGAAGGGCTCACAAGAATAACCTATGAGCCCTCCGTTCATGGATGGATTTACTTATTGGCCTCGGCGTTGACGGCCTCCAGCAGCTTCTCCACATCCACGCCGTGGACGGCGCAGGCCTCGGCGACGGTCTCGCCGCGGCTGCTGGGGCAGCCCAGGCAGTGCATGCCGATGGACAGGAAGATGGGAGCGGTCTGGGGGGCCATATCCAGGATATCGCCGATGATGGTATCTTTCGTAATGGTGACCATGGGAAAAACCTCCAAGCTTTTATCTTTTATCTGCTGCGCTATTTCAGCGGAAATAGTATACCCCAATATTTCGCCAATTTCAATACCTTTTTCAATTTTGCCGCCCACTTTCCGGAAACAGCTCTCAGAACGCCCCCCGCCTCCGGGGCCGCTTATAGGGCGGGCGGCGCTGGGCGGGCTTGTCAATGAGGATGATGTCATCCCCGATCTGTTTGATGCACTCCCAGGGGATATAGAATTCCTCCCCCCGCCCGAACAGTCCGAAAAACCGGCAGGGCCCCGGCACCACCAGCGCCGCCACTTTGCCCTCCGGCAGCAGCACCTCCACGTCTCCCACGTAGCCAATGCGGCAGCCGTCGCAGATATTGATTACCTCTTTGCACCGCAGCTCTACCATCCTGCATTGCATGGCCGTCACCCCTCTCACGAGGAGTGTATGCAAGCGGGAGAATGTCCTATTCTCAGATGTTTTTCTGAATGGTTTTCAGCGCGTTTTTCTCCAGGCGGCTCACCTGGGCCTGGGAGATGCCCACCTCGGCGGAGACCTCCATCTGGGTCTTGCCCTCGTAGAACCGCAGGGCCAGGATATGCTTCTCCCGTTCCCCCAGCCGCTCCAGCGCGTCCTTCAGCGCGATATGCTCCAGCCAGTGCTCATCGGTGTTCTTGGTGTCCTTCACCTGGTCCATGACGCACACCGTGTCGCCGCTGTCGGAGTACACCGGCTCAAAGAGGCTCACCGGGTCCGTGATGGCGTCCATGGCGAACACCACGTCCTCCCGGGGTATCCCCAGCTCCGCCGCCAGCTGCTCTACGGTGGGCTCCCGCTGGGACTGGGCCATGAGCCGTTCCCGGGCCTGCATGACCTTGTAGGCCGTATCCCGCAGGCTGCGGCTGACCCGGATGGCGCTGTTGTCCCGGAGGTAGCGGCGGATCTCGCCTATGATCATCGGCATAGCGTTCCGAGGTTGAAAAAACAGTTTTCTACGCTGAAACTCCAAATTTCAGCTTTACATCGGTATAATCGGCAGAAATTGTTACCCTCTCGATTACAGAGGACAGGACGGTCCTGCGCTCCTGTATGGACATCTGCGGCCATGCGTCCTGGATTCCCTCCAATCGCTGATATACGCTCATGGCAGAACGCGTAACAAGTTCCTTGGAGCGTTCATCCGAGAGGGAGGCGGTCAGCCGTTCAATATCCGCTTTTGTATCATGGATTGTATCCAGCAGGCAGTCATCTCCGCTGTCTCCATACAAGCCATACAGGCGACGCAGCTTTGTCTCGGCTTTTTTGAGCTGTTCTTGCAACATATCGCTTACACTGCCGGACTGGACGGACTTCTGAACACTGTCCAGTTTTTCTTTTGAGACAGTGAACAAAGTCTGGATAACTCCGTCCTCTACATCTTCTGCGAACGGGGGTGGGACATCACAGTCGGGGTCACGGACCAAATACGGCTTACTGCGCTGCCGGGAATAGCAGACCAGTTTATATCCTGCTTTTCCCCATTTCATATACCTCATCTTTGCTCCGCATTTTCCACAGTAACAAAAACCAGTTAATAGGTGATCTGTTTTCGTCACCAGCTTAGCGGCGGAGCGGTCTGCCAGCAGCTGCATAGCCTGCTCGTAGGTTTCAAGAGACACAATCGGTTCATGGAGTCCCCTGTATTCCTCGCCGTTATAGACGATATATCCGGTGTTGGACTTTCGTGTGATGATGTTGTATACCACCCGCTCATACTTCAGGTCCAGCTCATTTGCAATTGCCTGCATGGATACGCCAGCCAGGTATCGGTCATAGATGTGCCGCACCATCTCAGCTTCTTCGTTTGGAACAAGGATGCCTTGCGTCGGGTCGTAGTCATAACCATAAGGCGTTCGTCCCCCACCGGGCCAATAGCCGCTTTCTACCCGCTTCTGCATACCGCCGCGAGTGCGTTCAAAAATGTTCTCGCGTTCCAGCTGCGCAAACACGGATAAGATACCAACCATAGCTCTGCCAAAAGGAGTATTGGTGTTAAAACTCTCCATAATAGAGATAAACGCCACATTGGCCGGGATCATAATATCTTCTATCAAATGTAAGGTATCTTTCTGACTTCGGCTCAGACGGTCCAGCTTCACCACGATTACATGAGTTATGACGCCTGCCTCAATGTCCTCAATCATCTGGTTCATGCCCGGACGGTCCAGGCTGCCCCCTGAATATCCATCATCTGTATAGACGCGGGTTTCTTTCACGTCGTTGAGCGTTTTAGCATATGCCTGTAGCTTTTCGATCTGAACATCCAGAGAGTAGCCGTCGTCAGCCTGTTTGTCAGTTGATACGCGGCGGTACAAGGCCAGAACAATGCCGCTGGTGACCTCCACCGGCTTAATCATTTTCGATTTACCCATCTTACCTCCTATCAGCAAATTTGCCTCATACCGCGAAGCCATACATTAATTATACTGCCTGCGCGTACAATCTTCAAGTCTCTCCGCTGATTTCCAATTTTTCTCAGCGCGATCCTTCACAGTTGCAAGGATGTGCGACATGGCCGGTGTGGCAATGGACATAGATTTCAGCTGCTCCATCGTCAGCTGATTCCCGGCCGCGTCAAAATATCGAAAATTCATTATATCATCCTCCTCTGAGAATTATGTCCAGCGCGCCAGATTGATAAACAACCGCACATAAGGAAGGGGACCCTTCTGTGGAGCAACGCTGGCTATATTTGCAGCTACTGTCCATTTGATTTTCTCTGGGTGCTCCAGCTTGACAGTACGTTTGGTGTCCTGTATAATATCTGCTGTTATTGTAACTCCGTGCGCCAATATTTTCCGATTTTGGTTACCGTGATAGCTCCATTTCACGGATACGCTCCCGCTCCACCTGACGCTGGAGCGCCCGCGCCTTGTTGCGAGCATCTACTTTACGCTTCAGATCACCAGCACGGGTACGCTCCCCACGCTTCTCCCGTTGCCAGTCAGCAAGCCTCAGATAGACTGTAGGCTCACGGCCATGCACACCTTGAACTTCAAGGCATTCATGACTGACTCTGATATCCAAGCCGCTGCGCTCATAGGCACGGTTCTGCACACACGCCCACTGCTCCCGCCAGATATTGATGTACTCGCGCTTATCGTGCTCCCGGTCCTTTTTGAGGCAGAAGCCATCTGGCCCTACAGGTCGGGTCGGCACAATAATATGGACATGAGGGTTGTTTCTGGAGGGATCATCAATATTTTTTCCCTCGTGAATAGCTGCAATCGCGCACAGACGTTGGTCTACAAAGTTTGTGTGAATAAATTCACTGACAATCCAAATCTGCTCCTGAAGGGGAAGTTCGTTGGGCAAAGAGCCTTTGAACTCACGGGCGGTGCGGGCATCGCGGCGTACTTCAGCTTTATCGATCTCATTGCACAGTCGCTGAAGGTCACGGAAGTCGGGCGGTGCGGCAGCTGGCTGGAAAATATCATGGTAGAGGACATCCTGCCGATGCCGGTAATAAGTCACACCCTTGTAGCCATCACAAAGCGTCCGGCCACTGATGTAATTTGCTAATTTTGTGACGGACCGGCCTTTTCCTCGGCTGACATTTTTTACGTCCAGATAATAGTTAGCCATGCTTACAGCCTCCTTTTGATTTTTCTACACGTCCATCTACACATTCGGCTGGCGGTAGGGGCCAATGTCTCCATCAGCCACGCACGGCCATGCCAGAATTTTGAGCCTATCCGCGAATAAGGGGTGTGCAGCTTGCGTAGCAGACTTTTCGCTGGGTAAGGTGATTTGACGCGGGAATACTTTATGTATTTTAAGTCAAATCACCGCAGCACAGCAGAAAACCTGCAAGCAAGCTGTGCGCCGGTTATTCGCGGATAGGCGCTTAATGTTGTCGTTCTATTCCTTCTGCTCGGGAGGATTTATTTTCTCTTTCCGCTGCTTGCGCTTGGCGCTGCTGGCGCGCTTGGCGGCATTCTTGGTACGCTCGTTGACATCCAGCATAACCGCATCCGGATTCCCTTTGGTATCATCTTTAAAGAGAGCCATCCAGTAATCGGCAGGATATTCCGGAGCGGCAGATACCTGCTGGGCACTGGCGTTTCCTTCGGGCTTGTCCTCTTTAAGATATGGCTGGGCCTTATCTACCCGATAAATCCCATAGGGTGTCAATAAGATGACATCCTCCATAGTAGACAACGTATGCGGGTGGACCGCCCATTCGCGGACCTCACTCTGTTGGTCACTATAACCAGTGATCCTGAAGTGCGCATCCATATGTTCGCTGGAACCGCTTTGTTGGCGAATACACGTCCCAATCAACTCGGAGATGTACCGCTGGGTGTCCGGGTCGCTTGCACGCATGATAATTTGGTACTGAGAATTATCAAATATAATGCGTCGGGCTTTTTCACCATAAATTTGGTCGATTTGAGCCACGCTTTGTACCACCAGGGCGATATGGACGTTTTTGCTCCGCAGCGTTGACAAAGCATTGGTGATTTGCTCCAGCTTCCCCAGCCGGGCAAATTCATCGAACAGCAGGAGCACTGGAGGGTTGTCCTTCCCTGCATCGCTGTACCGATCCGGCTGGCGCTCCAGGTAGCGGATAAGTTGAGTCTGGATTAGGTTGACTGCTCCGCCCCACTGCTCAATTTTATCCTCTGGGACACGCAGAAAGATGTTATAGCGCCTCAAGTCATCCCAGTTAAGGCATTTGGCTCCCTCACGTTCGCCCCGGAAAAAATGGCCGAGATAGCCGTTCGTGGAGAAGCTTACGAGTTTATTGCGCAGTCCCCGGTCAACGCAGGCCAGAGTTTCGGGTTTTAGTTTCGCCACTTCCCCAAGCGTCATGATAATAATAGGGTCATCGCTCGCTGACAGTTCCTGACACAGGTCGGTAAGCGGTAGCGATAAAATTTTGCACATTATCTCGCTGAAACCCAACCCCAAATTAAGGAAATAGTATAACGCCGCTGCCAAAACGCCCCGTTCTGTTTCTTCCCAAAACGGTTGATCGTCCTCGGGCCGACGGGGAATGAGAGCGTATACAATCTCCCAAATGTTTTCAACAAGGTTCTGCTGATCATCCTTCAGTGGCCACCACAGAGGGTCATAGCTCCGGCTATCAGGGCGCACTAGGTCTAATATAATGTATGGGCGGACAAGCTTCCCCTGCCGCAGTGAAGTTTCAAAAAACTCTGCATACGCAGCTGCCAGTTCTCCCTTCACATCGACTGCAAAAATCGGCCCAGGCCACGTTCTCAATGTCGGATTGGCGACGCTGGTGCTTTTGCCGCTGCCACTGCCTCCGACAATGATGAAGTTGCCATCCATGACTGGAGGGACGCCTACGAAGGAACCGTCTTTAAATTGGTTTATCCCACCCACAAAGAATCCAGGTCCCCCTTTTGCAGAGTCAAGCAATAATTCTTCAGGAACCATCGCCGTCTTTGCTGGGAATAGTTGATAGGGAGTACCGTTATCCGCAAAGGACATCCTTGGCAGGTTGCTCTGCCGTTTCTTTTTGCTCACAAAATGCCTCCTTATTACATTTAATTGCGAATCCGGATTCGCTGATTGCGGGTGGCCACCCACAAGATGATTGTACCACAGCAAAAATGGACACTTCAATGTACTGGACTGGGTACATTTTAGGCACATCAAAATCTTTCAAGAGGAGACGCATATTCTATGAATTGGAAAGACTATACAAAATCAATTCAGAAATCAGGTATGGTGGATGGCTCTTTAGCGGCAATTCTGACAAATCTTTTTAAAGTAGCAGAGTGCATAGAAATCCCGTCATTGGATGCGGTTAGGAGTTGGCTCTACGGCAGAAGGAACTGCAAAAGCAGTACATATTTTCCTGCAGGCACTATAAATACTAACTCTGTTTTTCATTATTTCCGAAAGAGATCGTCTGACAATTTGTATAATCTTCAAGCGATATTTAAAGAACAGATCGTTTCGGATTCAGACACTCCTATTGATATCAAAACCAGAGATTTAGATATATTCTGTTGGACCCTTGTGAATCAATTTTTAGATTTGCTGAAGTTTGAAAGGGTGGATATACCGCATCCAAAAGAGGATACATCTATTCCAGGAAAAGAGCTTTTTCCTTACAACCAAAAATGCTGTGTATATTGCATTCACTGGGACGGTAATAGAAGTATCATTGGTGCATCCATGATACCAACCGAGGGGACTTGTTGTACACATAACGGCAACATACACCGCTTGCGCCCACGTCTATCTTCGGATACTGCATGTACAAATTACGAAGCAGATCAAACTTTACTGAACCGGATGAAAGAATTGGGCTGCAACGTTAAAGATTTTGTTTGATATACAGCTTTGCCAATGGCATGGTGTAAAATTCTGTGTAAGCGATATTCGACAAAGCCAAGGATGGCGCTGGAGGACAGAGCAGACAGGAGGCAGAAACCCTTGTCCACAAATGGTTCAGACGGACGGGGCGGTATGCGCGCCGCATGCGGCGTGAATGCCGTCATGGCCGTCTGAACAAGCTAAAGCAAGGGGGTCAGCCAACTGCCCGGTCAGCGAACATGATCTGGAGCTGGCTGAGGACCATGTCCCAGTTCTGACACCGGGCATGCCAGTGCTTGACAATCCGCTGGGAGGCCAGATAGAGCATCCGGCGCAGGGAATCGTCGTTGGTAAAGCTGGGCTTGTTTCTAGTGATCTGGCGGAATTGGCGGTTGAGACCCTCAATGATGTTCGTCGTGTATATGATCTTCCGAACTTCAGGCGGATATTCATAAAAGGTACTCAAGACTTCCCAGTTCTCCTCCCAGCTTTTCACGCAGGAGGGATACTGTCTGCGCCACTTTTCTCCGAATTGGAGCAGAGCGTCCTCCGCTTCGCCCAAGGTGACGGCGGTGTAGATTTTCTTGAGATCGGCCACCACCTGCTTGATATCCTTCCAGCTGACAAAGCGGGTGGAGGAGCGGATCTGATGGACGATGCAGCGCTGCAAACGGCTGAGAGGATACACGGCCTGGATGGCCTCCATCATGCCGCACAGGCCGTCCGTGCAGAACAGATAGACATCCAAAACTCCCCTGGATTTGAGGTCATTGAGCACA
>JAAVHF010000035.1 GCA_014799845.1 Oscillibacter sp.
AGATGTCCCGGTGGGTCAGGCTCTCCTCCCCGTGGAAGGACGCCCGCAGAAATACTAACTCGTCTCCCGCCGGTTCTTCTGCCTGGGAGGCGGACACCGCCCAGTCGGGGAGGAAAATCAAAATCCTCCGCTCCGCTTCCCCGTATCCGCCGTCAGAGACATAGCCGCCGCGGACCCCGGCGGCGTTCAGCAGGGCCTGGGCCATCTGCTGCTCCCGGGGGGAGAGAAAAACGGTGGCGCTGGGGATGCTCTTCCGCTCTGTCTGCTCATATTTGTCCCAGACTCTCGCCAGCAGCAGCCGGTCCTCGGGCTCCTGGGCGATCCTGGCAATCAACGTTGTCTTATCCATGTAAATTCTGCGTGTTGTACAGCTGGGCGTAGTCGCCGTCCTTCGCCAGCAGCTCCTGGTGAGTGCCCTCCTCGCTGATTACGCCGTCCCGGACTACCAGAATACGGCTGGCTCCCCGGACGGTGGACAGCCGGTGGGCAATGATAAGAGTCGTCCGGCCCTTGGCCAGTTCGTCGAAGGCCCGCTGGATCTTGGCTTCCGTCACGCTGTCCAGCGCGGAGGTGGCCTCGTCCAGGATCAGCACCGGCGGGTCCTTCAAAAAGATCCGGGCGATGGCAATGCGTTGCTTCTGTCCGCCGGAGAGAAGTACGCCCCGCTCGCCCACGTAGGTTTCAAAACCCTCGGGCATAGCCATAATATCGTCATAGATCTCCGCCCGTTTGGCGGCGGCGATCACCTCATCGGTGGTGGCTCCGGGCCGTCCGTAGCGGATGTTCTCCAGAATACTGGCGGCGAAGAGGAACACGTCCTGCTGCACCACACCGATGTTCCGGCGCAGGCTCTGCTGCTTCACGTCCCGGACGTCGTGTCCGTCGATCCGGATGCTGCCCTCTCCCACGTCGTAGAACCGGGGGATCAGGCTGCACAGGGTGGTCTTGCCGCCGCCGGAGGGGCCCACCACGGCGATGGTCTCGCCGGGGGCGACATGCAGGGACACGTGGTGGAGCACCTCGGTGTCGTCCCGCTCATAGGAGAAAGAGATGTTGTCCACATCGATCCGGCCCTTTACGTGACTCAGTTCCAGAGCGTCGGGTTTATCCTTCAGATCCGGCTCAATGCGCATCAGCTCCACGAACCGGGTCAGCCCCGCGATACCGTCCACCAGCATCTCCGACAGGTTGGAGAGCTTGCGCAGGGGGCTGATAAACGTGCTGGTATAGAGGCTGAAGGTGATGAGGTCGGCATAGTTCATCTCCCCCTCCATGATGAGCCATCCGCCTACGGAAATCACCACCACCGGCATGATGCAGGTGAAGAACTCCATGGAGCACATAAACCAGCTCATGGCCCGGTAGCGCTCTTTTTTGGCGGCCTTGAACCGTTCGTTGGCGTTCAGGAATTTTCCGTTCTCCGAGTCCTCGTTGGAGAATGCCTTGGCGGTACGCATCCCGGAGATGCTGGACTCAATGTCCGCGTTGATGCTGGCCATGTTGGCCTTCACATTCCGGGAAGCCCGCATCATGCCCACCCGGTTCAGGTTCACCACCACCACGAATACCGGCACCAGGATCATCATCACCAGTGCCAGCCGCCACTGAATGGTGAACATGATGACGATGGCGCCCACCAGCGTTACGCCGGAGATGAACACATCCTCCGGCCCGTGGTGGGCCAGCTCGGTGATGTCGAACAGTTCCGCCGTCATCCGGCTCATCAGGTGGCCGGTACGGTTTTTGTCATAGAAGCCGAAGGACAGGGTCTGTAAATGGCTGAACAGGTCCTTCCGGATATCGGCCTCCACCAGCACGCCGAAGGTATGGCCCCAGTAGCAGACGATGTATTGCAGCCCCGCCCGCAGCAGATAGGCGGCGATCAGCACGACAATGACGGCAAAGAACGCCTGATACCTGCTCTCGGGGATCAGCTCATACATACAGATGCGGGAGATGTAGGGAAAGGCCAGATCGATGATGGAGATCATCAGCGCGCAGGCCATGTCCAGCAGAAAGAGTCCCATATGGGGCTTAAAGTAGCTGATAAAAATGCTCAGCAATCCTTGTTTTTGGAAATCGCGGGTGCTCATGAAGAATCCTCCGTTTTCTATATCACATCAGGGAGTTATTTTATCATATCTGGGGATACGTTGCAACGGGGAGAATATTTAAATTTTCTTGATTTTACAGACTGGATGGCCGCCGCCCTCCCGGTGCGGCGCCTTTTTCAGATTAAGGCCGCTAATGCTCTGTTTCCTGTAATTCTTCATCAAAGTACCGGGACGGGGAGCTATCCATAAAGGATAACTCCCCGATAAATAAAATTTATCAATGCAGCTGGTTTATCCTTCCCCATAGCGCAAAAAGTTCCCTAGCTCGTTCAAACGGATATAGCCGTTTGGGTCTGTGTAATCCTCCGCCAGAATCGATAAAGCATCAATCACTCCTTGCATATTTGCCTGTACCTTTTCAGGGTTGAGTACCATTTCACCATAAATAATATTACAATATAGATATTCTGTGTTGCCTGGATTATCGTTTAGACAGAGATACGCATTCATAAAACTCCTGAATTCTGCTGCTCCGTATACGTAAAGGTAATCGTCTCCTTTAGCTGAATATTCTTTGAAATTCTCCAGTGATTGACACACGCTGCCCTGACACAATCTTACCATCCTGGTGCGCTCGGTATTGGCTTGCCGCCAAAACATAAAGCAAGCTGCGGACAATACCGCCAGTACAATAAGCCCTATCAGCCAAGTGTGTTTCTTCATATTCAGTGTACCTCACAAATTCCGATTTGCTGCTTTGCATATTATCATAAGCCTCCGGAAAATTCAATATGCGTTGGTGAAATTGCCGGAGTCCTATCCTTGCCGTCATTATCCTAAAGAGACTGCGGCAATATTCCCTCTTGCACTTGACCCAAAATGTGGTATAATAGGCAAGAAAAGTTCTAACGATACAAAAGTGCGTTTAATATAATTTCAAGCAAAAGGAGAACTGATATGAAAAACTACGTTATTCTGACCGACAGCTGCTGTGACCTCTCCGCTGAGATGGTTGCCCAGCTGGAGCTCAGCGTCCTGCCCCTCAGTTTTATGATGGAGGGCAAGGAATACTTCAACTACCCCGACAACCGCGACATCGCCCCCGGCGATTTCTACAGCCGCCTGCGGGGCGGCGCGCTGGGCACCACCTCCGCCATCAATGTGGCCGTGTTTACCGAGAAAATGACCGCCCTGGTGGAGCAGGGAAACGACGTGCTGTGCATCGCCTTTTCCTCCGGCCTGTCCACTACCTATCAGTCCGCCTGCATCGCCGCCGGCGACGTGATGAACGCCCGCCCGGACAGCAAGATCCTGGTCTGCGACAGCCGCGCCGCCTCCCTGGGCCAGGGGCTGCTGGTGTACCTGGCTGTTCAGGAAAAACGGAAGGGCAGGAGCCTGGAGGAGGTCCGGGACTTCGTGGAGGAACGGAAGGACCACATCGACCACTGGTTCACTGTGGACGACCTCAACCATCTCAAACGGGGCGGGCGGGTATCCGCCGCGGCGGCATTGCTGGGTACCATGCTGCAAATGAAGCCGGTGCTGCATGTAGACGATGAGGGCCATCTGATCCCCGTCAGCAAGGTCCGGGGCCGCAAGGCCTCCATCAAGGCGCTGCTGGATAAAATGGACGAGCTGGTGGAGGACCATTCCGTAGTGTTCATCAGCCACGGCGACTGCGAGGGGGACGCAAATGGTCTGGCCGAGATGATAAAGGCCAGGTACAAGGTGGACACGCTGGTCATCAACTACGTGGGCCCCGTCATCGGCAACCACTCCGGCCCCGGGACGCTGGCGTTGTTCTTCCAGGGAAAGCACAAGTAAAGAGGAGACAGGGTATGGTCACAGGGATTCATCATGTGTCGATGAAATGTGGAAACATGGAAGATTTCCAGAAGGCAAAGGCGTTTTATTGTGAGATTTTAGGATTGCCGGTATGGCGGGAATGGCCGGAGGGCGTTCTGCTCGATGCCGGAAATGGTTTTATTGAGATCTTTAACAACGGAGACAGCGAACTGCGGCAGGGCGCTATCCGGCACTACGCTCTGGCGGATACGGATGTGGACGCCACCGTGGAAAAAGTCCGGCAGGCGGGGTATGAGATCCTCACCGGGCCCAAGGATATTTCCATAAAGCCAGAGCCGGGCTATCCGGCGCGGATCGCCTTTTGTGTCGGACCGCTGGGGGAACAGATCGAGCTGTTCCAGGCGCTGTGATCCCAACAAAGATTGATCAGGAGGGGGAGTTTCGCTCAGGCGAAACTCCCCCTCAAACCGAAATTTGAACTATTTCTGCCGTTCGATCTGAACAGACGATACGATTGCGTAGACAACGGCAATCACGACAAACGCCCAGGAAGCAACAAGCATCCATATCCAATCCACAGCAATATAGACAGCATATGTCAGGAAGATAAACCCGATAAACATGAACGAAAAACCGGATTGACGGTAATGAGGCCCTTTGCTCTCGTTATTTTCATCCATCCTTTTGCGCTCCTCCTGCGAGGCCCAGAAGTAAGCGCTATTGAAAAGGTATCCTTTTTTCTTGAACTGGAAATAGCTGATGACAAATGCTCCGATAGCCAATGCCAGAAAGATCATGCCGCTTACAACTTGAACCGTGTCCATTTTTAATCTCCTCCCAACTACCGATTTTCCTGCTTTCCATAGCTCAAGTATATCATCCATGCGGACGATATGCAACATACATTTGCAGTGATTTTGCAAACCCCCGTACAGACACATCCGGTCCGTACGGGGGTTACTTTGTTTCCTTCTTTTTCCGCGCGCTCAGCAGCATGGACCCGCCGCTGTAGAGCAGGAACAGCCCGAAGGGCTTGCGCAGCATGGAGACGTCCACCGCCATGGACAGCACCGCGCCCGCCAATGCGGCGGCAGTCCCGGGAACAGCGGCCTGCCGCCAGGTGTCCTTGTCCAGAAAGCCGTTTTTCCGGTGGAAAAACAGGCTGATGCCCGCCGTAGGAAGGAAGAACAGCAGATTGATGGCCTGGGCCTCCCGGTGTCCCACGCCCAGAAACAGCGTCATACATACCAGCAGCAGCGTCCCGCCGCCCACGCCCCAGCTGGACAGCGCCCCCGTCGCCAGGGCTACCCCAAAGGAGATCATCCATTCTGCCATAGCAGATACCTCACGCCGCCGTACAGCAGGAACAGGCCGAAGATGACCTTTAAGATCCTGACCGGCACTTTCTCAAAGGTCCAGCCGCCTACCACGCCTCCGGCCACGCCCCCGGCCAGATAGGGCCACAGCATGGACAATTCCGGCCTGACCTGCCACAGGTACACCGCCGCCGACACGCAGCACATGGGAAAGATGATGGCCACGCAGGTGGCAAAAGCCTTGCGCCCCTCCAGCTTCCGCCACTTTACCAGCAGGGGGAGCAATACCATGCCTCCGCCTCCGCCGAAGAGGCCGCTGAGCAGCCCGCCCGCCGCCCCGGCAATCTGATTTTTTCGTCTGTCCGTCATACCCTTTTGCCGTCCTTCCGCCAGGCTATGTAATGCCAGCCTGACGGCTGGCATTGGGTAACGCTTACTCTCCAGGAATAAGCGCTGCTTACAGCAGCTTGAAGCTCTGGCAGTCGGTGCACTCGGTCTTGGTGGGGTTGGCCTCATGGGTGCCCACCTGGATGGTGTCCAGGCCGCAGTACTGCTCGTTCTTGCAGTGGTGGGCGCAGGAGTTGACAGTGCAGTGGATGGAACGGTTGGGGGTGCAGGCGCAGCCGCTGTTGGTACAATTGCTCATGGGTTTTTCCTCCTCGTAATTGTGGTTTGTTTTTCTCAGGGTTTTGCCGCAGGTAGTATGTGCAGAGAAGGTTCTTTTATACAGGGCAATAATTTTGCCGCGTTTTCGCGCGAAAAAATCATTTCACCGCGGACTGCTTCGGTATTTGAATGGTAATGGTAATTGATTCTTCACTGTCCTGCCGGTCAAAGCGGGCGTCCACTCCCGCCCGGCGGATGGTTTCCATCCCCCTGTCCACGCTGTTGAGAAATAACCGGACATCCTTGATAATAAAAAGCTTCTTTCCCGCTTTATTGTCCTGCTGCTTTTTTTTCAGCTGGGCTTCTATGTATTCCTCCGCCGCCGCTACCGTCAGATGCTTCTCCCCCATGTGCTTCAGCGCCGCCAGACGGGCCTCTTCCCCCTCCAGCCGCAGGAGCGCACGGGCGTGGCGCTCGGTCAGCTCATAATTCCGCAGCAGTTCCCCGCACTCGTTGCTGAGCCGCAGCAGCCGCAGCTTATTGGCTACCGCCGGCTGGGAGCGGCCCAGACGGCGGGCGGCTTCCTCCTGGCTCATGCCATAGGTGGTGATCAGCTTGGAGATGGCGGCGGCCTCCTCCAGATAGTGGAGGTCGCTGCGCTGCAAATTCTCCACCAGAGCCAGCAGGGCGCTGTCCTGGGGCGTGGCCCGGACAAGGATGCAGGGCACGTGGGTCAGTCCCGCCAGTCCGGCGGCGCGCAGGCGCCGCTCCCCCGCCACCAGCACATAGCTCCCGTCCACCTTCTGTACGCTCAGAGGCTGGAGCACCCCGTGCTGGCGGATGGAATCCGCCAGCTCCCGCAGGGGCTGCTCCGGGAAGTGCCGCCGGGGCTGGCGGGGATTGGGGGTGATGCGCTCGATCGGCAGCATGTGGATGCGGCTGGACTGGTAGAGGCCGTTTTTCATCAATTGCATAAAATTCCCCTCCACAGATTTTTTCCCATTTTACGGCTTGTCCGCCGCAAAAGGGAGCAAATCCTGTCGGAGGGGGAACTTTATTTTTTCCGCGGGCGTCAGGTCGTGTCTATCCGGCAGTCCGCCCGGCCTCTTTCTCCATGGCGTGTTCATCCATCATAGCGGGAACCTCCGCGCGCTTACTGTTCCATCACAGCTTTGTACTGAAACTCATTCCGCCAATAGTGCTGCAAATACAGGAATTTATCATGCAGTTCCTTCCGCTCCGCCGGCACGCTGCCGCTCAATACGCCGTCGGTCATAGTCCAGCCGGTGGTGGTGGCGATGGGGAATACCTCCATCATTTCATCCATGGCCTGCATGAACCCCGGCCCCTCCCAGCCCAGCTGGTCAAAAAGCAGATTCATCAGGTAACAGGGGGAGATGGCCGGTCCCTCGCCCCGGACGTCGTGACCGATGATCTCCCTGGCCGCGTCGTTGGCCCAGATGAGGTAGCGGGTGGTATAGCGGCGGTAGAAGCCGTCGGTACCGCTGGCGTTGACGTCCATGCCCATCTCGTCATAGTAGATGTTGCCGTCTCCCATCCAGGGCAGATGGTCGCCGAAGGTCACCAGCACCACCGGAGCCGGGTCCTCCCGCAATTTGTCGACGAACGCCGCCAGCTGCCGGTCCGTCTCCATGATGGTGGTCATGTAGGCGTTCATGGCGTTTTTGCACTCCCGGGTGTAGTTATCCCCGGCGAGATACTCCGCGGCCCCGGTGTCCCAGGTGGCGTAGGGGCCGTGGCTCTGGACGTTGACGGAGAAGGAGAAGCAGGGCTTTCCGGCCTCCACGCATTTTTGCAGGTCCGCGTAGATCTCCGGCAGCAAATAGGAGTCCTCCGGATAGGTGGCCTGGGTCATCTGGTCGTAGTCGCCCTCCAGATAGCGGTACCGCTCAAAGCCCAGATAGCCGTTGATATTCTGACGGTTATAGAACCACTGGTGATAGGGGTGGCTGCCCTCGATGGCATACCCCTGCTGCCGCAGATACCAGGCGTAGGAGTTGGCGTTGCCCCGGAAATTCCGCAGCTGATAATTGCCGGTGAGGAAGCACCGCTCCGTATCCACGGTGCCTCCCGCAAAAATGTTGGTCACCAGATCGCCGGTATAGCTCTCCGCCTCCAGGGCGTGGTAAACGTCGTAACCGCTGACGTCCAGCCCCGGGATGCCGTATTGGGAGAAATCCGCGTAGGCCTCCCGCATCAGACCGACGATGTTGATCTTCCTGTCCTCCGGGATGTCCGCGTCGGAATAAGCGGCCAGCATTTCCGCCGTCCGGGCCTTGTTGTAGCCGGAGGGCGGCGTCTCCACGAAATCGGAGATGCTGTGGAGGAACGGATACCAGAACCCGTGAGAGATATAGTTCTGGGTAGCGCTCCACTGGTTGAGGTGGTTGAAGTTCTTAGTGCCGTCATAGACGGCTTTGTCCAGATACACCGGCGACAGCGCCGCCATCACGGCCACGGAGGCCAGGGCGGTGGCCGTCCGTCTGGGCCAGGGACGGTATGCCCCCGGCGCCAGCAGCCGCAGCAGCGCCCATCCCAGAAGCAGGCAGAAAACCGTCAGAATGATCTGCCAGTCAATAAACAGCGCGTAGTGGTCCCCGGAGGCCATGGCCTTGGCCTCCCGGAGGATCAGCATATCCTCAAAATAGAGGGGATCGTCCCGGAATTGCAGCTTGTAGTAGTTGCCGATGCTGAATCCAAGGGCAATGCCGCCGCTGATGAGGAAGGAGGCTCCCGTCCTGCCGGTGATGCCATAGCACAGCAGCGCCAGCAGCCCCACGGGAACGGTGTTCAGCAGCAGGGTCTGCCAGTGGCACAGGTAGTCCACCAGCGTCCCCTTGGGATACGGGCCGATGGCCAGCACCAGCAGAGCAAGCCCCATGCACAGCCCCGCGCAAAACAGGATGCCAACGCGCCAGGCGTAGTACAGCTCCCGCTTTCTCACCGGCCAGCCCGGCTCCGGCGCGGGCCTGACCAGAAACAAGTTGTTCCAGAATTCCTTCAATGCGAACGACCTCCTAAATTACCGGGAATTTCCTTTCCTGCATTATAGCCGCTTTCCGCAGGAATAGCAAGGGCGGAAGTTTAGGATATTATTAATTCGGCAACTAATAAATAATCGCCGAATTAATAATATTGAATTTAATGCCGTTTTGCCCGCCCCTTGCGGGGCAACCGCAAAACATGGCAAATAGTACTTCGGCAATCCATAGTCTCTGCTGGCTTTTGGATTATTTAATTGCCGAAGTAATAATTGCCGGAGCACTATTTATGATTTCCCGATGGTTCACGTAAAAAACAACCCGAAGAGCGGGGACAGAGGAATCATAACCAGCGAGAAAGCCATGGAAGAAACGGAGACAAGCGTTGCCCGCTGGGCGGAGGGAAACCGGTCGTTGAGCCGTTTGTCGCTGACCAACTGCAATGCATCGTCCAGCAGTCCCGCCGCCAGACCGCTGGCCATCAGCGCCGGAAGAAAGCTCCCCCGGGCCGCCAGGGCGCAGACCGCCACGCCGCAGCCGGTGAGCGCCGCCGCCCTGCCGTAGGGCAGGCGGTCCAGCTTTCCGGTCAGCAGCCCCGCCAGTCCGCCGCCCAGCCCCAGCGCAAACAGTGCCGGACCCAGCAGAGCGGGAACCGTCACCGCCGCTTCCACCCGCTGCTGGAGGAAAAACCGGGTCAGGGTGGCGCAGGCGCCCACCAGGGCGTTGACCAGCATGATCCGTACCGCCGTGCCATCCGTCCGGAGAAGCTCCCATGCTCCCCGGACCGTGTCCCGCAGCGCTCCCGGCAGGGAAGCGGGGGTGACGGCGGTCCTGTCCCGGTCCGCGCATACCGGCTCCGTCAGGCAGCATGCCGCCGTCAGGCCGATCAGCGCGATCCCCGCGTCCAGCAGGTACGCCGTCCGCCACCCCAGCAGCACCGTAACCCCCGCCAGCAGCATGGCCCCGCCGTCGCTGAAGCGGAACACGCCGTTTTGCAGGGAGGAGAATTTCAGATACGCCGCCTCCTGTCCGGCTTGCAGCATACTCTCATAGGTAATGGCCTCCCGGGTTCCCGACTGGAGGTTGTATCCCAGGGCCAGCACCGCCAGAGAGAGGTATACGCCTGTCCATCCCACGGATAGGACCATCAGCAGCGCGGACAGCAGGAACATCCCCTGGCTGGCGATCAGCGTCCGTTTTCGCCCCAGCACGTCCGCCAGCAGTCCCGAGGGCAGCTCACAGCACAGGCTGACCACATGGAACAGCCCCTCCGCCATTCCGATTTCCACCAGAGAGAATCCCCGCAGGGCCAGCAGCAGCACCCACACGCTCCCCGCAGGGCGAAAGCCTACCGACCATTCCAGCGCCAGAAGCGCTCGTTTTTGTCTGGAAAGAGAAAATTGTCTGATATTTTTGGGCATAAAAATAGCGCCATCCTTTCTTTCATCAAATCAAGAAAAGGACCGGCGCACCCCGTTTNTGACAGGCNGTTACCTGAAAAAGGGCGCACTGATCCCGTGGATGGCCATATCACAGCCGCAAAATTGCAGAATCAAGCCNTTNTTCCACCGCATATCCCGCGCCCTCCTTTCATGTGATGGNATCAGTGTAGCATATNCNGCCGGAGATGTCAAGGCGGATNNATTTCTCNGAACNCNNCCNNCGNCCTGTTGCTTTTTTGCTTTTTTNGGGGTACAATAGCAGCAGAAAAATCAACCGGGGAGGTTTCTTTTATGAAAGACGGTTTTATNTGTGNCGCCGCCGGTACGCCCAAGATCCGGGTGGCCGACTGCCGNTNCAACGCGGAACAGATCTTTACCATGATGCGNGAGGCCGACAAGCAGGGCGTCAAGATCCTGGCCCTGCCGGAGCTGTGCCTCACCGGCTACACCTGCGGGGACCTGTTNTTGCAGGACACGCTGCTGGACGGCGCCGCCGAGGGCCTGCGGACCATCCTGGAGGCTACCCGCAANCTGGAAATCCTNACCGCCATCGGNATGCCCGTCCGGGCGGGAGGCAAGCTCTTCAACTGCGCCGTGGTNATCCAGAAGGGCGAGGTNCTGGCGGNNGTNCCNAAGANCTANNTNCCCAACTACGGGGAGTTCTATGAGAAACGGTGGTTTGAGAGCGGCGAGAATCTNGACGGNCGCATGAGCGTGTCTCTCCNGGCCGNNGACGGCGGGANGGTGTATCTCGGNCTGGGCCAGGCCATCATCGACTGCCCGGCNGTGCCGGGANTNAANGTGGGCGTGGAGATCTGCGAGGACCTGTGGGCCGGCGACCCGCCCTCCCGCCGCCTGGCGGAGGCCGGNGCCACCGTGATCCTCAACCTCTCCGCCTCCAACGAGGTGGTGGGCAAGGCCGCCTACCGCCGCCAGCTGGTGGTGGGCCAGTCCGGGAGGCTCTGCTGCGGCTACATCTACGCCGACGCCGGGGAGGGGGAATCCACCACCGACCTGGTATTCACCGGGCACAACATGATCGCCGAAAATGGGGCCATGCTGGCGGAGCGCCGCTTCACTACCGGCCTGACCATTGCGGACATCGACGTCCAGCGGCTGACCTATGAGCGGCGGCGGCTGACGACCTTCCCCGCCGCGAGGGATGCGGCGCTCTGCTGGAGTGAGGCGGAGTTCACCCCCTGCGAGACCAAGATCCGCCGCTATGTCTCCCCCACGCCTTTCATCCCGGAGAACGCCGCCGACCGGGCCAACCGCTGCGAGGAGATCCTGACCATCGCGGCCCTGGGCCTGAAGAAGCGGCTGGAACACACCGGGGCGCAGGTTGCCGTGGTGGGCCTCTCCGGCGGACTGGACAGCACCCTGGCTTTACTCATTACCGCCCTGGCCATGGGGATGCTCCACCGGCCCGCCAGCGACATTATCGCCATCACCATGCCCTGCTTCGGCACCACGGACCGGACGAAAAACAACGCCGTCCTCCTGGCCGAGCGCATGGGGGCCACCCTGCGGACCATCCCCATCGGCGACACCGTCCGCAGCCACTTCCGCGACATCGGCCACGACCCGGAGGTCCACGACGTNACCTACGAAAACGCCCAGGCCCGGGAGCGCACCCAGGTCCTCATGGACGTAGCCAACGAACTGGGCGGCATGGTCATCGGCACCGGGGACCTCAGCGAGCTGGCCCTGGGCTGGGCCACCTACAATGGGGACCATATGAGCATGTACGGCGTCAACGCCTCCATCCCCAAGACCCTGGTCCGGCATCTGGTGGACTACGTGGCCCGGGATAATCTGAAAAAGGACGAGGAGCTGACCCACGTATTGGAGGATATTCTGGACACGCCGGTTTCCCCGGAGCTCCTGCCCGCGGTGCAGGGGGAAATCTCCCAGCGGACGGAGGACCTGGTGGGCCCCTACGAGCTCCATGACTTTTTCCTCTATTATGTGATCCGCTGGGGGTTCGGGCCGAAGAAGGTCCTGCGGCTGGCGGAGACGGCGTTCCGCCGCACCTACAGCAAAGAGATCATTCTGAAGTGGCTGAAGAGTTTTTACCGGCGGTTCTTTGTCCAGCAGTTCAAACGGTCCTGCCTGCCCGACGGGCCCAAGGTGGGGTCGGTGGCGCTGTCCCCGCGCGGGGACTGGCGGATGCCCAGCGACGCCGTGGCACGGCTCTGGCTGGAGGAACTGGAAGGCTGATTCACGCCAGCAGCGCCTCCAGATCCTCCGTCTCCAGCCCGGGCTGGAGCGCCAGATTCACCCCGTATCCCACCACCTTCGCCAGCTCCCGAACCTTGCTGTCAATACTGTCGGGGGTGACAAACAGCCCCCTGCCCTTCAGGCCGGAGAGCTGTTCCTCGTCCCCTCCCGCCTGGGAAAGCAGATCCTTTGCCGCCGTCTCCACACTGACCACGGTGGGAACGCCAATGGAGATGACCGGAAGCCCCAGGCCTTCCCGGTTCAGCGCCATCCGGTGATTGCCCACCCCGCTGCCGGGGATAAGCCCTGTATCAGAAATCTGTATGCTGCTGCACAGCCGGTCCAGGCTCCGCGCCGCCAGCGCGTCCACTACCACCACTGCCTCCGGCTTTACCCGGTCCACCGCGCCGCGGATCCACTCCGCCGCCTCCATGCCCGTGGTGCCCAGTACGCCCGCGCCGATGCCCGCTACGCTGCGGAAATCCGGCAGCACCTCCCGCAGGTGCCGCGTCACCAGCAGATGGTCCAGCATCCGGGGCCCCAGGGCGTCCGCCGTCATGGCCGGGTTTCCCAGCCCCGCCGTCAGGACCGGCCCTTCTTCCGGCAAAAGCGGCTCCAAAAGCGCCGACACCGCCCGGACCGCCCGCTGAAAGACGCCCTCCTCCCTCTTCCACAGGGCGGAGATGTCCAGCGTGAGATAGACGCCCCTGGGCTTGCCCAGGGCCGCTTCCCCCTCTCCGTCCAGGACCTCCACCCGGGTGAGGGGAAANCCCTCCATCTCCTCCTCCCGGGCCAGTACGCCGGGCAGACGGGTGGTCTTTCCGGCTTTCTCCCGCCATAACTGATGGGCCTCAGCCGCTAAATCGGTGCGAATGGTCAGCATAATTTGGGTTCCCCCATTTCTCCAGATACAAAATCTGGTGTTTTTCTCTATTCTTTTCCCAGTCTCCGAGAAATATGTAAAAAAGAGCAAAGAAAATTGAAAATTCTCCTTGCATTTTTCGGAAAAGCATGTTAAAATATCATTCTGCATGGGGCGGTTTTTATACCGCCGCCATAGCCCCCATTGGAGGAGGTGTTTGGTTTGCCGAATATCAAGTCCGCTAAGAAGCGCGTGCTGGTGGCTGAGGCCCGCAATGCCCGCAACAAGGCTGAGAGATCTGCGATGAAGACCGCCGTGAAGAAGTTTGAGGCCGCTGCCGCAAATGGCAATCGCACCGAGGCCGAGGGCGCTTACAAGGTCGCGGTCAAGGCCGTGGACAAGGCCGCCGCCAAGGGCATTCTGCATAAGAATAATGCCGCTCACAAGAAGAGCGCCATGACGCTGAAGCTCAACAAGGTAGGCTGATTCCAACCAAACGAATAAAAAAGACCACCCTTTGGGTGGCCTTTTTTATTTTCTGTACATGGCCTGCCGAACAGAAACGGCGGGCCGGCCGCCTTTTCATGTAAATATGCCTCTCAGGGTACAAACTTCTCGAAAATTACCGGTACTTCCTCCGCCTCCAGCCGCTCCATGGTCTCCTCATCCCGGACGGTCCAGGCCACCTCGTGAACGCCGTAAAGCTGCTTCATCAGCCGCAGGCTGACGTTCTGCCGGTCCAGACAGTTGTAGGCGATAAAATCCGGCTTGGTGAAAGCGCTGGTCAGCAGATTGGTCAGCAAAAACCGCGTGGGCAGAGCCAGACCGTTTACCTCGCTGCCCTTCATGAAATTCTGGCTCAGCTGGCCCCGGAT
The DNA here is from genome assembly GCA_014799845.1 of Oscillibacter sp. Taxonomy (GTDB): domain Bacteria; phylum Bacillota; class Clostridia; order Oscillospirales; family Oscillospiraceae; genus Pelethomonas. The sequence goes on from JAAVHF010000035.1 coordinate 14,184, forward strand.
GACGTCCGGGTACCTGGCCTTCAGCCGCAGCAATACGCCGGGGTGGAAGGATTCCACGCAGTATGTACCGTTCCAGCCCGCCAGCAGCGCCATGGCGGCGTCGGTGAGGGCGCTGGCGTTGCCCCGCTCCGCCTTCAGCTCCACTACCAGAGGCGTTTTCCCCTCAAAGAGGGCCAGGACGTCCTCAAAGAGCGGAATGGTCTCCGCGGTGCCCTGAAGGGGATAATCTATCAGATCACCGGCGGTCAGGTCCTCAATGTAAACTTTTTTGCCGCAGACCCGGCTCAGGTCGCTGTCGTGGACCACCGCCAGCCTGCCGTCAGCCATCAGGTGAAGGTCCAGCTCCGCGCCGAAACCGCCCTCCGCCGCCGCCCGGAAAGCGGCCATGGAGTTTTCCGGACGGCCCTGTTCCAGATCGTGGAGGCCCCGGTGAGCGTAGCGGACGGGACCCAGCTTATCCCATCCGGGCTGTCCCCGGCGGGGCTGGAGCAGCAGGCACCACGCGCCCAATCCGCCCAGACAGCCAAGGGCGGCCTTTGTGATCGTTTTCATCCCTGCATTTCCTCCCTTTGCGGTTTAATCGTCCATATCCTCAAAAGCGGACAGGCCCTTCTTGACCTCGGCCTTGCTGTCGCCGTGCCGGACGAAGCACATGGTCACAAAGCTCATTGCCACAAAGAACGCCGCGTAGGGGAACAGGATCTGATAGCTGATACTCTTCATCAGCGTGCCCGCCAGGACGGGGGTAATGACCTGGGCGGTCATGGAGGCGGTGTAGTAGTAGCCGGTGAACTTGCCCACGTCGCTGCCCTTGCACATCTCCACCACCATGGGCAGGGAGTTGACGTTGATCGCCGCCCAGGCAAGGCCCACCAGGGCGAACGCCACATACATCAGCGGCGTAATGCTGGAGGAGTGGGTGGTCAGCAGGAATCCCGCCAGGAAGCAGCTGGCCAGCAGCACAACTCCCGCCATGATGGTCCGCTTCCGTCCCACCTTGGAGGCGACCACGCCGATGGGGATATAGGACACGATCGCGCCCACGGTTGCCACCGTCAGGCAGATGTTGGTGCCCCGCAGGCCCTCGCCCATGACCTCCGCCACATAGGTGGAGAACCACGTCGTCACGCCGTTATAGCCTACATACCACAGGGCGATGGAGGCCAGCAGGAAAATAAGGCTCTTCTTCACCGGCAGGGGCAGGGTCTCGCTTCCGCTGCCGTCGTCCTTGGCAAGGTTCCACTCGGGATGCTTTTTCTCCAGGGCGCGGTTCTCCTCCACCAGCTTCGGCTCCCGGATGGTCAGCAGCAGTACGGCCACGGCGGCCACCATGAGGACGGATACGATGATAAACAGGGGGCGGTAGTCCACATGGGCCACNNCCTGCGTCTTGGANGCGGGATAGAGGGCCGCGCTNATGCCCAGNTAGATCACGCCGCCNACCGCGCCCATGAGGTTGATNATGGCGTTGGCCTTNCTCCGCAGGGGCTTGGGGGTCACNTCGGGCATCAGNGCCACGGCGGGNGANCGGTAGGTNCCCATGGAGATCAGCAGCAGGCCCAGNACGATAACNAAGCTGACCAGCTTGAAGGGNGCNGCCTCCTGGGANTAGCTGTTGTCCAGNATGGGCAGCAGGTTCATGAGGATNGCCGCNCCGGCGGTNCCNCCGATNATGTANGGCGTGCGGCTGCCCAGNNTGGTNTTGGTCTTGTCGCTGAGCGCCCCGAACAGGGGCAGCAGGAACAGNGCCAGNATGTTGTCCGNNGCCATGATNATGCCGGTGAGGGACTCGTCCAGNTGGAAGGTCTGCTTGAGGATCAGGGGCACNAGGTTGTCGTACATCTGCCAGAAGGAGCAGATGGACAGNAACGCCAGNCCNACCAGGATNGTACGCTTGTTGTTNAGNTTCATTTCATTCATTGNTTTGCTTCCTCTCTTCTNATCAAATNANNCNNGCNATNTATNNNGACGGCNTNTGGCCGATATACATNGCGTGCTCNGAAAANGCCAGCAGCTCCGGGATNTCCAGATATTTNTTTGCCAGNTCCNCCCACNGGTCGAANTCCTCCCTGTCCCGCTCCAGNATCTGNGGCTCNANGGGNGACATGATGCCCTCCTGGCCGAAGAAGNGNAGCTTTTCCAGNCCGAACNGCTCCATNAAGGGCAGGANNTTCCGCCANTGCCACAGNTAGGAGTGGGTGAAGCCCGCCGTGTTGCGGAAATTTTCCCCTGTCACTACCGCGTCAAAGGCCGGGGCCAGGCCGGGATTCCGGTGATCCGGCACGACGTTGCCGCCGTTCTGCATATCGTAAATAACGCCGCCGAATACCAGAATGTAGGAGACGTACAGCTTCCCGCCGGGTTTGAGATGCCTGACGGCGGCCTCCACCGCCTTCACCCGTTCCTCTTCCTCCAGAAGGTGGTACAGCGGGCCCATGAGGAACACATGGTCATACTGCCCCAGCTCCAGCTCGTCCAATTCCAGGCAGTTTTGGGCGTAGGCGGTCAGGGGGACATTTTCCTCTTCCGCCTTTTTCCGGGCAAGATCCACATTGCCTTCCGACAAGTCCACCAGAGTGACGGCGCAGCCCTTTTTCGCGTAGTGGATGCTGTAGCGTCCCGGCCCACCGCCGATGTCTAGGATGGTGTCGCCGGGGCGGATGTACTTGTCCATCATCCATGTGGTCAGGATGAACTCAAACGGGTGCCGGTCACCCAGCCGCGCCCATTCCTGTTCCGGTCCGCTGTTGTAGAACTGCCGGACAGTCTCAATGTTTTCTTTCATATTCGTACCTCCTCCCACGCCTTCTGCAAGGCGGAAATATCGTCAAAGATCCAGGTAGGCTTTGTTTCGCTCTCCTCCGCGTCCGCGCGGGTCCCCTCGCCGGAGAGGACAAACACCGTGTCGATCCCGGCGTTGACGCCGGAGGCGATGTCCGTATACAGCCGGTCGCCTACCATGACGGCCTCCTCCGCCCGGCAGCCCGTCCGTTCCAGAGCCAGCAGCAGCATGGCCGGTTCCGGTTTGCCGATGACGCGGGGCATCCGCCCGGTGGCCCGGCGCAGCATGCCGCATACGCTGCCCACGTCCGGCACACAGCCGTACCAGGTGGGGCAGACCCAGTCCAGATTGGCGGCAATGTAGTCCACCCCCCGGTTCAGCAGGATGCAGGCGTCCTCCAGCTTCTGAAATACCAGTTCCGTGTCGAAGCCCATCAGCAGGCAGTCGATATCGTCCTCCAAATGGTCCGTAACAGGGACCCCCGCCTCCGTCAGCTGCTCCCGGAAGGTGCGGGTGCCGAAAGCGTAGCATTTATGATAGGGAGGGCGCTTTGCCAGGTCGGCGATCAGCGCGTCCACGGAGGTAAGAAAATCCTCCCGGCCGGAAGGGATGCCCATGCGCGCAAGCTTGGCAATATAGGCGTCCACCGAACGGGAGGAATTGTTTGTCAGAAACAAATACCGTCCGCCTGCGGCGCGGACGGCGTCCAGGAAGGGGATCGTCCCCGGGAACAGCGCTTCGTCAATATAGATTGTTCCGTCCATATCCAGCAGGAACAGTTTTTTCTCGCCCAACGACGGCATGGCGGTTTCCCCCTTTGCGGTGCGGCGTCCAGATTTTGCCGCGTTTATGCCAGTTTAGCACAGTCCGGGATGTTTGTCCACACAATTTATCGCCGCTTTGGCTGACAAGACAGCGCAAGCGGGAGGCAATCGCCTCCCGCCGCGCCGCGTGATTATGCCGCGCCCGGCAGATCGAACACCTGGGTAAACTGCTCCTTCCGCCGGGGGGAGCAAGTGGTGGCTGACCGGGATCAGGGTCAGGTCGGGGTTGGACAGGAGGCCCTTTTCCACGATATCCGCGTTCTTCTGGTCCAATACGCTGGCGCCCTCGTCCACCAGAAGAAACGATGTTTGAATCATACCCCAGAGTCCGCTTGTATGCAAGGCACATGAATTTGGACAAAAACAACTGGCGCTTGTTTTTGTCCCACCAGACCCGCAAAAGAAAGAGCTGTCAGAGCGCAAGGCCCTGACAGCTTGTTCATGATTTGGTATGATAGTCCGGTTGTTACGCGATCCGCTGGGGCATCACCCGGCTGCGGGTCAGCAGCTCGATCAGGGGCAGCCCCAGGATGTAGCACACCAGCAGCTCCGCGCCGCCTACGGACACGGCGTTGAAAGCGAAGGTGGCGGGAAACGCGGCGGTGAAGCCCGTCTCCGACCAGGCCAGCAGCGCGCCTACGATCAGAGCGTTGCAGATCACCGGCGGCAGGGGAGCCAGCCACTTGGTTTTGCACCGGGCGGTCAGCAGCCCCGCGATCAGCGTGGCCAGGGAGCCGAAAATCAGGTCCGGCAGGCCGTAGGGGCTGATGATGTTGGAGAGGACGCACCCGGCAAACAGTCCCCATGCCGCGGTGGGGCACAGGAAGGGCAGTACGGTCAATGCCTCGGCAAACCGGCACTGGAAAATGCCGAAGGTCAGGCCGAAAATATTGCCGAAATAGCACAGGGTCACGTACAGCGCCCCCACCAAGGCGGCAAAGGTGATTTGGCGGACGTCAAGTTTTGCTTTCATTTTGGGTATACCTCCATTTTTTGTTTAGAGAACGGTCCATGCCGGGCCGCCAGCCCGGCATAGCCGAACGAACACAGGCACAGGCCGAAGGCCTGCCGGGACGGTCGTTGACGGCCAAAAGCCGGCAATGACACGCCCTGTCCTGCGCTTGGACTGGGTGTGGAAACCAGTCGGGAGGTATTATAGCACAGTCGGGGCGGGGTGTAAAGCCCCGGTGCGCACGAAACGAAAATCGATTTTCAATGCAGGATTTCCGAAATTGGGGGACGTGTGCAAGGACGGGTGTCCGCACCTTCGCTCCTTCTGCCGCATAAGATAGGCAAAAACAGGAGGTAACGTCTATGCCCATCATATATCTGAGCCCGTCCACCCAGGAGAACAACCTCTATGTCACCGGCACCGGGACCGAAGAGGACTGGATGAACCGTCTGGCGGACGCTATGATCCCCTATCTCAACAGCTGCGGCATCCGCTACACCCGCAATACCCCCGATATGACCGCCGGCAGTTCCATTCGCCAGGCCAACAGCGGCTGGTACGACTTTTACCTGGCCCTCCACTCCAATGCCGCCGGAGAGGGCAACTACGGCAGCGTCCGGGGCATCATCGCCTTTTATTATCCCACCAGCACCCAGGGCCAGCGGGCGGCGCAGATCTTCGTCAACAATCTGCGGGAGATTTATCCCCTGCCCGACAAGGTGGTCACCCGTGCCACCACCACTCTGGGGGAAGTGCGGGATTCCAGATTCCCCGCCGTCCTGCTGGAGATCGGCTATCACGATAACTATGAGGACGCCCGGTGGATCGAGAGCAATATCACCGAAATTGCCCGGAACCTGGTTCTCAGTCTCACGGATTACTTCGGCATTCCCTTTATCTGGCCCACGGACCCCTGGGAGGGTACTGTCCACGCCGGAGGCGGAACCCTGAACCTCCGCAGCCGTCCCAACGTCACTTCTTCCGTGGTGGCCAGTATTCCCGATGGGGCGGCTGTGCGGGTTTACGGCCGGTATGAGGATTGGTACGTTGTGCGGTATGGGAACTACGTGGGTTACGCCTCGGTCCAGTTTATCCGTTAGCCTCTGGCGCAGCTATCCGGTTCCGCTGCGGGCGCGGCGGCGTATGGCGCCATCCCAGCTTCCGATATGGCCAACGCACTTAAGAAAGGGCAAAAAGAGAAAGCGAGGCAGCACAGAAAGCAGGATTATCAGTATCAGACCAAAGCGGCTTATGTAGTCCTGGGCATCACCATGGATGGCAGAAAGGATATCCTGGGTGTGTGGATTGGAGAGCATGAGAGCAGCAAATTCTGGCTGAATGTGTTGAATGACCTCAAATCCAGGGGAGTTCTGGATGTGTATCTGTTCTGTGTGGACGGGCTGAAGGGTTTTGTGGAAGCCATTGCCGCAGTGTATCCCCAAAGCCAGGTGATCTGACTTTCTAGGTAGTGTGACTGGGAGAGGAAGACGGCATTCACGCGCCGCGTGCATGCCGTCTTCCTCTTCCAGTCACCTTGGGATCAAGCTAGGTTCAACCGGGCTATATCTGCCATCCCTTGCACCGTTGATAGCCCATTTCACTTGACTGTTGGATCCTCCTCTTTTACACAAGATTTTCTGCCCTGCTAAAAAGAGTGCGTGGCTTCAACCACCCAGCGTCTGGCCTTGAAGTCAGAGTTACGTTCTATTTCTTTGCGCTCATCACCTCTGGGCTGAATATGGGCGGTATACTGGCGCACCTCAATGGACTGGACTCTGCCTGTATGGCCAGCATCCAGGCAGAGATTTTGTGGATGCGGCTCACGGACTGCCGGAGGCCGTCCTTGCCCTGATGCTTTCTGGTAATGCTTGTTCGGATCTCGTTGCTTTTTTGGAATATATGCTTCTATTTTTTCCTGGAGCTCATCCAATATTGTCCAGGATTGCGTTCCCTTTTTCTTTTCCATTTCCTCACCCCTGGATATTGTATCACAACTTCTCTAATTTATAGATAAGCTCTAAATATTTATTCACAGAGTTTTCTTAAACGCTGTGCCCGCGCCGCTATTTTCACGTTTTAGCCACATTCAGTTCATAATTGTTTACTCATGCGCTTGTCGTAGTATTTTCAAAAATTTTTCTTTACAACGGAGGATTTTTCTGCTATACTAAGAACATCATATGAGGGTTGCCCATTCTTCGGAGCCCCTTGTCTGGCGTTTTTCCCTTAGTGAACGGGAAAATGACAATTTTATATCGTTAGGTATGCGCCCGTGGCGCAGTTGGATAGCGCGTGTGACTCCGACTCACAAGGCCGCTGGTTCGAATCCAGTCGGGCGTACCAGAATCCCGCATAAATGAACAGTTTATGCGGGATTCTTTTATCTAAAAGTTGCAGTAAAAATTTTATGGCTGACTACTATTACAGCGGTCAATCATTGTTTTAGATTTCATCTTTATTTCCTTTTGAGTGCTTCGCTGTCCGCTTTCCGATTTTATATTTGTTTTTGTTTGCCTGTCACGGATTCATTTTGATCGACACGGTGCTGTTCTGTAATATTACCATTTCGAAAAGTATTGCGACACAATAGATTTTGATGTTGACAATTTTGGATTGCTATGATATATTAATAGCAATTCAAAATTGCTAAACGGAGGTTCAAGGATGACCAGAAAGAAAGCTGCTTCATTTACAACTTCAAAGTTCTCCGAACGTCTCAAACAAATACTGATAGAAACAAACACCACCCACCAAGAACTGGCAGATATCTTAGGAGTTCAGCGCCAAACTGTAAGTCTATATGTAAATGGTCAAATACGCCCCGATATTGATACTCTTGCAATAATAGGAGATCATTATGGTGTAACAGCAGATTGGTTATTGGGATTGACAGAGGATAGGAAAAAGCATCCAACTGCCACAGATGAATTAGGATTATCTGAAAATTCAATACATAAAATAAGAAATTATGGTCTGAATAGGATTGGTGGTCGGGTACGCACACGTTCTTCACTAGAGAAAGTGATTTCTCATGATGATTTTGAAGAACTTTTAGAAAATCTTGATACTGCATTTAGCAGTTGTAGCGAGTCACTTAGGGCATATTCGTGTGGCTATACAGAGATGTCTGGAGAGCAGCTTGCGATAGATGCCGCAAAGGATCTCGAAGGAACAAGATGGACGGTTATTACATCTGCCAAATATGCTCAATATTCAGTTTATAAAGCCCAACAAATATTTAATCGGATTATTTCAGATATCAGCGAAGTTGAAAAACTTGATGATATCATGGAATATTGACATTAGGCAATGAGGATGACCATTTCAATTGTCGTCCCATTGACAGTGCTTAATCGGTTTTTATCATAGTATCTCACATCGAACACAAGATGGTTGGCGGTTTCCTTTAGCTTTGTTGCCCAGAACACGTTGACGCCTCATTAAAAGATTGTCAAATTCTTCATCAGGCAGCTCCTATCCTAATAAACAGGGGGATCCATATGTATCCAATATGTCAAAACTCTCATCTTGTGCAACTTCTGCAGGACTGCACCGAGAATTCATGTCCGGCAGCAAGTTTCTCCTATCTTGAATTTCCTATGGGGGAGTTCCTGTATTCTGTTCTAGCGGATCAGATGGAGCTGCGTACTTCGTTCTATTCTTTGGAGTATTTGCCCAAACTTATCGAAAAATATCATGAGCAGCACCCAGACTGCACACTGACAGCAGAAAAACTGCTGTCTGAGGGGTGGCTGTCGCCCTTTCTGGACCGCTGGGATTTCAGCATCTGGCCCCACCTAGATGACCTGGAGGAAAGGACAATACCTGATAAGCGGAGGGAATACGTTGATTTCCTGTGCTGGCTCATGAACCGTCAAAAAGACTATCACGAGATATTCGTCCCTCAATTTACCAAAATCCTGCGGCGTTTCCGGAGAATGTTTCCCCAAATGCCTACTCGGAAATGGTTTGTCCAAGAAGGATTTTTGTCACCAGACGGATTGTACCTCTCCCGTGGACGGCGCAACAGACTAGGCGCAGCAGCGGGAGCTCTGGCCCGGCTATGGAGCCGTCAGCCCGGTCCGCAGGATGCGGACCGGGCTGACCAGTGGCTCGATCTGGCAATGGCCCTGGGGGCAATGCACGGAGCCTTCGACAGGCTCCCCTGCGAGCAGCAGCAATTCCTCCTGGAGCGGGTCGTCATTCGTCTGGAGGCAGGCCGTTATCCCGATATCTCAGCCGAAAATCAACGGATCCGCTTGGCCGAAACCTGGCGCCGGGCTCCTGGTGCAATTGATTCCAACTGGCAACCGCTTTCCGGCGATCTGATCCTGGATCTCAAGACCTTCGACCGCTCTGGCTGGGATTGGAACCGAACCCTGCTTCAGCGAGATCGGATCGTCCATTCCTATCTGTGGGTCCTTTGCAGCCATCTGGAGCTTTTGAACCGCGAACTTCTTGACCGGGCGGCGGATATCATCCTTCGTCTGTCCGAAATCGGCTGCCTAAGTGGATTCTCAATTCCAGCAGAATCCATTATCTGTCTTTGGCATTCTCCGAAAACCAGTCTGTTAGCCTGTGAACAGATGATCTTCCACAGTGTGCGCAAGTCTAAATTACACGATGAACTGTTTACCGAGGCGCTCCATCAAATTACGGAAAACATCCTGTTTGGATACTTCCGGCCTCCGGCGGATGGGACAGAATGGGCTCTGCTGCTCCTTTTCTTTGCTGAACAACCCCCAGGAGGACGAGTTGGGGAACTGGGCAGCAAGGCATTGGCCCAGCTTCTTACCGAGCTGCGGTACCGCCGTCAAGAACTGAAATCTCAGCTGAAGTCCATTGCCCGAGAACTGGAACGGCGGATGGCGCGGACAAACGACACATTAGATTGGTGCAGATGCTTCCGGCTCACCTGTCTGCTGATACAAGAACTCTATTACTATCGCGGGGGCATTCCCGCCGTCCGTGAAGACTCCGCCTGCCAGACCATGCGCGAGGTCCTGTTCACACAGTACCTTCGTCTCTTTCAGCACGATATCGAATTTTTGGAAAGCGCTCCTGGTCTACTGGATATTGCCTGCTTTTCCTATGATTTCTGGAACGATATTTATCAAGAGAGAAAGAAATCCCTGCAGAAGCTGGGGGCGTTCCTCCAGCCGGAGATCCCGCCGGAAAGCACATCCAGCAGTCGTGTGGACAGCTATTATAAATGTGAGATACATTTGGCTGTACTGACAGTCCTTATGAAAAGCCGAGAAGGATCTGACCAGATCCTGGAACAAATTTTTGCTGAATTTCTTTCCCATATACTCCTCCCAGAGCATGGGCTGCTCGACTATGACACTATCGCCATGACCAATGCACAGCCGCTTGTGGAAACAGCGGTTAGTCTAGTACGTACCGATCAGGACTGTTTTGACCGCTTTCTACAGGACATGAAGCAGTATGGCCTACCGGAGTTGGTTCTGATCTGTCATGCAGCTCAGGATGACCGAGTGAAAGAGCGCTGCCTGGAGTTCATCCAAGCAAAGATCAAAGCAGACGGACAGCTTCCCAGCCTGCTTGCCAGGAATCCTCTGGTCCACCTCATTCTGGAGGCTCAGATCGAATGCCTCTATCCCGCAGCAGAGCAGATACTGACACAGCAGATGAAGCGTTGGGAAAAATACCCAAGCGCTGTTTTCCGTAAAGAAGCGCGTCAGACGACCGGCCAGCTCAATCTGGTTTGGAGGCAGCAGAAGGAGTACGGCAAGATCTTGGAGCAGGGAGATCCTTTTTATAGAGCAATTGCATATATGGAGAGCGAGGAACATCGCGACTTGCAGAAGGCAGAATTCATTTGGGAGCGGCTGCTGCTGGAGGATCGTCCCCAACCATCCTGTTTTATCAACCTGATCTACACGTACTCACTCCAGTATCATCAGGAGGCACAGCGCGGGATTGAGGGGAAATCCCGTCTCCAGGGCATCTTAGCGCAGGCAGACAGACTGCGTGAGCGTGTAGAGAACGGCGACTACTCCACATGGACAGAGGACGAGAAAAACCAATATGCTATCAACCTGTATGACCTTTATCGTCAAAGTGCCACGGATCAACACAAACTGATCCAATCCCTCCACGCCGCGCTGGGGGTTGATACAGCACTGTTTGAGGAACTGAACCGACGGGAATTGGAGGCCGCCCCAACCGAACCTGTGGAGATCCCGTCGGAGAGCCCAGTACCTGCATTGCGAACTTACTGCACGGCTCTGTTAGATCAAAAAGCGGAATGGTTCTTCCAGCTAAGATCCTGCGGTCCAATAACAAATCCAAGAAAGGCGCTGCTGCTCTGGTGCGTAATGAAGACCTGTTCTCACTTGATGGCTTACGGACCACAGCTGATTTTCCGGAACTGCCTGCTCGAGGACCGCTGCACCCAGTTGTTCCGGGAACTATTCAATCAGGCCTGCCCGGAGATGTTCACACTGGCCGCTAACGACCAGGAACAGTCAGGACAGACTGCTCATCAGGGGAAGTATGGTCAAAGGGGGATCGCCGAGGTAGATCTTACCTTCAAACACCACGATACCATCGTCTCCATTGGCGAAGCACTACGGCTGTATCACATGGACAAGACACAGGTCCGCAAGCACATCAACAAGCTGTTGGGAAACAACAATCTGGATGTCCCCATGTTTCTGCTTGTCTACGGAAAAACCGTCGATCCGGACACCCTATGGCAGGAATACTGTGCCTATGTTTGCGATGAGTTCACTTGTACATTTAATAATCAATACTGGGGTCCTTCTATGGTCAAGCCATTTTCCGCATGTGAGGAGTATGTCCCCGGTCTGCACGATTCCTACTATTTTCACCGGCGTATGCTGCGCATGGACTTTGGAGCTCAGGAGCGGAGGCGTCCCCCCATGTATCATATTTTTCTGAGTATCGGAAACGACGAAAATGTCCCTGTGGCTATTGATGCCCGGAAATAGAGCTATCAAAAGTAAGAGCAGGGTGTCATTTCCGCCTGTATTCTCTATACCATATACACAAGTATGCCAAATAAACTGCTCACAAAACTATATCATGTTTGAATGTGTCAGTGCCACTTTTAGTGCTAGAAATTGTGTCATAAAATCTCTCTCAATAGTTTTATCCATTGAGAGAGATTTTCTCTTTACTTATATTTCAAGACTTTGCTGAAGCGTCTTGCTGGCTGCTTTCTTATTTTTGTCAAAGGCGTGGGTATAGATGTCCAGCGTGGTGGACGGCTGTGCGTGACCCAGGAGGCCAGCCACCGTAGCTACATCCGTTCCATTGGCGATTAGCAGGCTGGCGTTGCTGTGACGCAAACTATGCACGTTCAGTTTTTCCGGAAGCCCGTTCTTCTTGAGGATCAGCTTGAACCGCCAGGTGAATGTACTGGGTGTCATCGGATCATGGGTGTCGTGCTTGCGGAATACGAAATCCTCCTCCGTCAACTTGAGATTTTCATATGCATCTGCCTGCCAGACACATTCCCGGTGGTACTCTTTCAGCAGGCTTGCCATCTCCGGCGAGAAGTACACGTAGCGGTCACCGGCATTGGTCTTGGGAGGCTTGGTGAAGATGTCCTCACCACTGAGCTTGACCACATTGCGCTGGATGTGGATTGTGTGGTTCTGGAAGTCGATATCCTCCCACTTTAAGCCGCAGCACTCGCCTCGACGCATTCCAGTGGCGATAATCAGTTTGTAGTAGGTTTCGTACTTGAGACTTTCATTTTCCAGAGCGGTGATGATCTTTTGTACTGTATCTTCATCTGCAACTAACTTTTCTTTCTTTTTACCAGAGTATTTGTAGGTTCGCCAGGCTGGATTATGATCGAGGAATCCACTTTCCATCGCGTCAGAGAGAATTCCGCAGAGGCAGGCGTGGACTCCTTCGACGATAGTCTCGGAAATCGGCAGGCCAGTGTTTTGACTTCTGTGCGTCCGCAATTCAGCATAGAGTTTCCGAAAATGCTCTGGCCGGAGTTCTGTTAACTTGTATCCACCCAAGAAGGGCATGAAACGGTTGATGTCCTGATTGTCACGGGCCAGCGTGGCCTTCGCCAATTTGTCTGGAGCAATGTCCCGGAGCCAGATCTTTACGTACTCCTCCAGTGTGATGGACTTGTCTACTGTCAACGGTGTCTCTTTGCACTCCTTCTCGAAGAGGACGGCCTGTTCATTGAGCCACTTCTCTCTGCGTTTGGGGGTAAGATTATCCGGAGGCTTTACCGTCTTTTGCCGTGCGGCCCGCCGCTTGCCGTTGTGGTCGTAGCCCATGGAGACCACCAGGAGGTAACTGTCTCCGCGCTTTCTGATACTTGCCATCGTGTTGACTCCTTTCCTTTTGACCTCAATCCTGCTGAGGTGTATTTTAGCAAGCACAACATACTCCAACGATTTCAGGAAAGCTACTGATTTCTTTTTGGTCTGCGAAGATTCTACGGAAGCAACAATCAAGCAGTGGCGGCATTGGTACAACTGCCACCAAAGAAAACATTCTGAGTAAACTGGTTAGCGGCTCTCTGCTTCAGCTGCATCTGTGGGTGACAGTAGGTCCGCTTCAGGAAGCTGGTATCCCCATGACCAGCCAGCTCAGCCACGGTCTGCTTATCCACACCATTGTGGAGCATAGTGGAGACGAAATAGTGACGCAGGGTGTGGAGGTGATACTCCCTGGAGAATCCGTTTTCATCGTAAAGCTGACGCAGATATTTGGTGAAAGTATCCGGGTGCATCAGTTCTCCCTTCTCGTTGGTGAAGAGATAATCGCTGGGGGGAAAGCCTCCGTCCATAGCTTCCTGACGCTTCTGATAGCAGTAGGAACGAACGAGACTCATCATATCTTCACTCATGTAGATTGTCCGGGACTTACCGTTCTTGGTAGGCCCCTCCGTGATGCCCTTGCCTGGAACCATGCTGCGGGAGCGGCTGACTGTTAGGATTCCCTCATAGCCATCAACCAGGAAGTCGGACCATTTCAAAGCGCAGAGCTCACCACGGCGACAGCCGGTGTAGATTGCGAGAGCATAGAAAGTTTTATAGGGGTCTTCTATATCTGCTATGATGTTCAGAAATTCTGCGGCTTCCTCGTCAGAGGGGATAGCCTGAGTTTTCTGTGTGGTATCCGGGAGGTCAATCATCCGAGCAGGATTCTTCTGGAGGATTTCGTTCCTCTTGGCATCACTCAGGACGGCAGAAACAACCGTCAGGTACTTCTGAACCGTAGTCTCTTGGATCGTTTTACCGCGGAAGGTCCGTTTTCTCAGCTCTATCAGGAGATTTTCCAGGGCAATGGGCCGGAGGCGATTGAGTTTGATATTTCCGATGTAGGGATATACCGTCTCCAACGATCTCCGATAGAAGCCAAGAGTGCTGGGGGCATATTTCGTCTGCCGCTCCAGCCAGCGGGAGGCGTACTCTTGAAAGGTCATCTCGCTGTCCTCGCAGTAACCAGATTTGATGATCCGCTCAAACTCCTCCGCCTCGTGGGCAACGTACTGAGAGATGCTGCGGCTGTGGACGCTATCCGGGACGATGATAGTTTTGGCCCTGCTGATTTTTCTTCCGTCTGGACGGTAACCGTTGCTAACGGTGATCTTGAATTTGCGGGTATTGATTTTCTTGATACTTGCCATGGAATGTCCTTTCTGTTAGTACATACTCATGCCCTGGCTGTGGCTCTCATGACTTAGCTTCTGACCATGGGCTAATTTTTTCATTGCTTCTCTGCGGCGCAGCTTGCTGTCCGTCCAGACCGGCGGTGCAGGGAGTGGAGGCAAATCCGCGTCCTGCTCCAGCTGCTTTCCCAACTGGAGCAGTCCTTGGCTGGCCTCGCCGATCCAGCCAATCCCTGGTTCAGCGTACTCGCCCTGGAAACCAACAATTTCACGATAGGCGAACAGTACTTCCAGATTTTCTTTGAGGAACGTCTCATCGTGGAGGCTACTGTCCCGACACCTGCGGCCATTGGGACAGGTGAAGGTGATATGTTTCCGGGTATCCGTCCAGGTGACTTGGTAGCCCTCGCGCTCCATGCCTTCGATAAATTCATCCGGGGTCCTGGCGTACTCCAGCACGTCATTGATGGTCTGGATCAGATCCAGCTTCCAGCTGTCAGCGTAGAGGCCAGCCTGATACTCGCCGGGCTTCATCTGTTTCATTTTTGACTTTTTCTCCGGCTGTTCCAGAATGCTCAGGCCATGGGCCATACAAATTTCATCGTTGGCCTGCCGATGAGCCAACAGATCATCGGCGCTCTGGTGGAGCTTCTTTCCGTCTACGCAGCTGACACTGTTGACCACCAGATGGTTGTGTATGTGGTTGGTGTCTACATGGGTAGCGATCACCACCTCGAAGCCGGGGAACTCACGCTGGGCCAACTCCAGCCCGATGGCGTTGGCTTCTGCTGGTGTTATAGGATCATCCTCTGCGAAGGACTGGACGAAGTGGTAGAACTGTCGGCCATCCTTTTTTCCAAACCGTTGCTTGGTGGTGAGCATCTCTGTGCAGGCGGACTGCGGAACGCAGTTATGACCGGTCACCAGCTTGGCATCGCCCCAGAGAGTTTTCTTGTCCTGTGATACATAATCCAGTGTTCCGCGCATCGCACTAGAGGCCTGGCGTTTGCAGTTGATTGCTGTGAAGGTCGCCATCATCGCACCTCCTGAGCGAGGCGGTAGATCTCATCACAGAGGTAAGCGTAGCCGCCTGCCAGCTCATCGCCTCGGACGACCGTCACTCGCCCCATGTTCGCCAGGACGGTGAGCTGGTTGAGGTTCCGGCCTTGGGCCTTCAATTCCGCAAGGATGGTATCGAGTCCATCCACCCGGACGATTTTCTTCCCGAGGGCGCAAGTAGTGAGATAGTCTGTGACGGTCATCCCTGCGTCAGCTGCTCGATGTTCAATTTTCTGCTTATTTTCCGGCGTCATTCTTGCTGTGATGATCGCCGTTTTCTTCTTCTGCATGTTGCTCCTTTCTCCCCTTCAGGGGCAGGGGGTGCCGGGGCTTTGCCCCGGCGAGTGCGGCGCGGCGTATAGCCGGACGCGATGCTTGCCCCACCGAAACGGTGGGCGTTCTCCCGTCCCGGCACCCTCGTACCGTCTCTCCCCAATTGGTGGTTTTCGGCAGACTGGCCTACAAGCGCCGAACGTGCCCGATTTATCCAGTTTCGGGTACTTCCTCGGCCCAGCCGCTGAACGCTGCACAAACGGCCTCACGCGGGCGGACAGGGGCCTCCGTGACAGGTGTGACGGTTGTGACAGGAAATCTCTCACCCATTTTTCCCGTCACTCCCGTCACTGCTGTCACAGGAATCGCATCGAATACATAGCTGCCGGGCTTCCCTTGTTCTACTTGCAGAGACACGAATGCCGAGTTTATCCAGTCCACTTGTGTGCTTTGTAAGCTTCTTGGACAGCACACTTGGGGCGATGATTTCTCCGGTTTCATGCTCCAGTAATGTACTCAGTTCGGTCGCGGTGCCAGTGAAAGTATGCAGTCGTTTCAGAAAAGCAGAGAGGGAAACAAGTTCCGGAGCAATGAAGACAGTTTCTTCTTCAAGCGGATTTACAAGCTCCCAGGTGTGAGTTTCTTTCTGAAAAGAAAGCTCCAGCACACGGGATTCAATGTCGCGGCCTGTGCAGTGAAGTTCTGCGTAAGGACTGTTTCTGTCTTTCCGCCTCAGAACAAAATTGGAGTCCGTTGCTCCGCTCAAACCCGTCGTTCCAGAAATCATATTCATCGGGTCATCGTCTTTCATTTTGCGTAAGTGGTGGATAAGCAAAATTGCTATATGATGCTTGTCCGCCAATTTTTTCAGCATAGAAAGATCACGATAGTCGTTTGCGTAGGAGTTAGAGTCCGGAACAATATCACGTATTTTTTGCAGAGTGTCGATAACGATGAGATTGGTGTTTGGGTGCTCTGCGAGAAACGATGTGATTTGATTTTCCAGTCCATCGCCAATGCTGCTGGACAGATTGGCAAAGTGTAAGGTGTTCGGAGCATCGTCCGTGATCTGAAAGAGCCTGCTTTGAATACGGGCGTAGCTGTCCTCCAGGCAGAGATAGAGGACCGTTCCTTGTGTCACAGGCAATTCCCATACCGGTTCGCCTTTTGAGACCCTGAGACAGATCCAAAGGGCTAACCAGGACTTGCCGATTTTGGGTGAGCCTGCCAGGATATGCAGTCCTTCTGGCAGCAGGCCCTCTACAATGAACCTTGTTACAGGCAGCGGTGTGGACATCAAGGTGTCCGCATCTATTGTGTGAAGTTTTATCATTTTTCGCCTCCTCGAGAATATATGGTTGACTTCAACCGTAAATTTTGATAGACTATTACCAGAAACTTTTATCGATCGGTCTGTCTGCCCTGAGTGTAACATGATTTTAACCCTTTGTCAAGACTAGTTGCAGACATAGTTACAGGCTGGTCTATGCCAGAAAGGAATACACAAAATGTCTGACTACATTTTCAAGACCTATGTCGCAGGAGGGCGCGAGTACTTTGTATATGGAGATTGTTCCAAGCAAACAAAAAAAGACTTCCCATTCCTGGAAAGTCTTTTGGATTTGCTGTATCTTGATATTTGGCAATATGAACCGCTGATAAAAGATATGGAGCATCTTATCCGAGAAATTTATCAAAGCGATGATATGTCCTATATCAATCAGCTGCGCAGCAAGCTGGAGCAACTGGCGAAAGTTCATATCTTTTTTGAGCAGACTCGGCTGGAGTGGGAGCATCGGCTGGATTTGATCGGGGCATCATACGGAGGAAAGTTAGTCGATTTGCTGCCTATTAAAGAACTGACACACATTCCGTCAACAATTGATGACATACAGAAGCAGACTAAATGTATCTTTGAGATGGTGCTGGACATCGACAAAGGAAGTGATCCAGTTCAGAAGAGGATGACCAGTTTCCTGCGATATGAAAAAACAAACAGCAGACGCACCTTCGAGTTTTCTCCTTCGCTGCCGCTGCATTTTGAGGTAACAGGTCAGGACACCTTTGGCGAAGTACTGTATCCCAAAGATGTATATGATTTGATCGAGTTCTCTCTGCGTGAAGCAATCAAACGAGAACAGAGAATGCGGGTTTGCAAAAACTGCGGGCGCTACTTTGCTATTGCTAGACGCAGCACAACAGAGTACTGCGACCGTCCTATTGATGAGAAAGGGCGGACCTGTAAGGACATGGGTTCCATCATTCAATGGACGAAGGACCGTGCAAACGATGAGGTCTTTAAGATTTACCGTAGGGAGTATAAACGGCGCTTTGCCTGGATCAAAGCTGGGCGGGTCACTGCGGAAGAGTTTTATGCCTGGAGTGAGAAAGCCAGGGAGAAAAAAGTGGAGTGTGATACCGGAGCAATCTCGCTTGAAGAATATCAGCAGTGGTTGAAGGATTTTTGAAATAGGATGATAGACGAAAAATTGATTTATGAAGTCCTCTCTGTAGTGGAAGAGATTCCACCTGGAAAAGTAGCAACGTATGGTCAGATAGCCAGGCTGATCGGGAGAGAGAAAAATTCACGCTTGATCGGGAAAATCCTCAGTGCATCCCAACAGTATGGGCAGTATCCTTGTCATCGTGTGGTCAATCATGCTGGACGGACGGCTCCCGGATGGACGGAGCAATCGACGCTTCTTCAGTGTGAAGGTGTACGATTCAAGCGAAATGGGTATGTAGATTTGAGAGAATGTCAATGGGAAGTATGAGTCCCTACAATAAACAACTCTCAAGATAATCCCTTTTCCGTCAGATATTTTTCAAATTCTTCCGGTGTATATGTATGGACAGCCTTAAAGTATAATGTTTGAAAACGCTCTAAATCGAAGCGAATATACTCCGTATCAGCCTTATTTGCGAGATGCGCAATAATAGCCGCTCTGGAACGACTCTTATCAGGATTTTTCTCTCCGTTATATACCAGAACAAATTCCATTGCGCTTCCGGTATCGGCAATACTCTGACCTGTAATTCCCCCATAAATCAGCAAACTGTCCCTTATTTTTGTTTTGACATCTGCATTCTTTACGGTTCCATTCTTAAACTCAATAAACACCGGGCCAGCAGGAAAAAAGGCCAGCGCATCACAGGAGGAAGCGGTTTCTTCACTTAGTCCAAGATGATTTGTATAAGCGCGTTTCACTAAGTCGAAGTTTACTGCCTCCTCCGTTCGCTCGGTCATATACTGGGGCTGGCCCTGGCTGGTATCTTTTGACAGTTCCTTTAGTGTGTCCATGTGATCAGAAAAAATCGGGTAAACCTCAATCTTCATTGTGATACCTCTCATTTTCCAACCGCTGCAGCGGGCGGGCCAATTTTTGGTAAATTTTTTCTGTGTTTCCCGTCACATTTTCCATCACTGCAAACTCCCCATCCATAGACGACAAATAATACTGACAAGCATCACTCACTCCGTGCTTTTGAGAGTAAACCTCAATAGCGTCCAGAAAATAGTGACTATGGGTATTCAGCAGCACATATAAATCAAATTCCTTATGGAGCAGAACGATGATTTCGGCCAGTAAAAGCTGCCACTCCGGGTGCAGATGAATTTCGGGTTCGTCCAGGAGAAGGACGGTCCCGGATTCAATAAACCCCTTTAATAATAACGTTTTCAGGATAACAAAGGTTTTCAAACCGGCAGAAAGATTATTGATATTTAATATCTTTCCGCTGGCTTTCTCTCGATAGCCGAACTCACCGTCTTTTTTTATAAAATCACCGCTGCATACTGTGGAAATCATATCATAAACCCGGCTAAGCTTTTTGGCGGTTACGATTTCCTCGACCAATGTAGATCTTTTTTTAGTGGAAAACAGACAATTTCGTAAATGCTTCTGATGATTTATGCCGTAATCATAGAATCTTTCTTTATCCAAAATCATTGGGTTATCCAGATAAATGGTGCTTACATCTAATTCCATAAAATCGCTGTTTGTAATGATATGTCCGTCCTGAATACGCACAGAGATCGTTTTATCTTCCAGCCGCAGTTCAATTACGGAATCCTCATTTCTGTAAATATTCTGTATTTGTCCGTCAAATTCTGTATTTAGATTTTTAGCAAAGGAGGCACAAAAAATCTCCTTCCTGGACACATTCAAGCAATCTGACACCCTTGTAACCGCCCTGTCTATGCCGCTTTCCGGTGAGTTAAGCGGCCCTGTACCAGATTTAGTAATACACATACGAAGCAATTCCGGATTCTCTTTATAATCATCTATATGTTTTATAATTTCACACACGGCATCGTCCAAAAGTTTCAGATTGACTGTGCTATACACCGGGATGAGGATATGCGCCAAACTATCTATCATCTCTTCCCTGATTCGCTCATCCACGTTGTTAAAGCTGTTTAATACAGAAAACAGTGTCCGGCTGACCGTGCTTTTCCCCGTATTATTTTCCCCGGCAATTACGGTGATGCCGTTGATTGCTATAGTCGTTTCCCGAATTTTACCAATATTTTTCAAATAGAGTTCCATAGTTCTATCCCCTAAATCAGTTTCCTGAATTATACCATATTATCATATCACATTTTGCTGTATCTTAATTGTTCATTTCAACCGCTCACACAGCGGCAGCAGTTCCTCCAGCTTGGCGACGATGCGCTTTTGCTCGACCAGGGGCGGGAGGGGAAAGAAATAATTTCTCAGTACTGAAAGCGATACAAAAGACTGTACACTTGCGTTTGCTCTTTTCTTCATATCAATTTGAGCCATTTTTAGAAATTGCAACAAATAATCCATATCAAGCAAATTGTTTCCAATTTGCTTAAAGAGTGCCATGTTTTTTATACTAAATTCCCGGTCTTTCTTTACAAGAACAGGGTTTCCAATCGTGCCTATCATTGCAAAAAGAATATCCCCATCATCTACTCTTGATCGTATATTTATAGCTTGAGAATCTTCTTTTGATATCAGCTTTGCTGTATCAAAATTGATACCACCCTCAACCAAATTCTTGCTTGTCACAAGTGGTATACCATCTGTTACATATTTAGGGGTATCATGTGTACCATCACGAACATCTACTACATTTGAAAGCCGCACCCACTTCCAGCTCTCCGGAATCTCAAACGGCACCTCGTCCTCTGAAATTTCCGGCAGGGGCTTTTCTTTTTTGATTTTTCCCTCTTTGACCAGCCGCCGCTTCTCAGCTTGGATTTGTTGGTACAACTCTTCCGCCGTTCCCTCTTCCGGCCTCTGCTCCACCAAGTTACCTTGAATAGCCATTTGCAGAAGGGATTTCTGCATATCAGATGGAAACCGCTTGTTGAATGCTTCCAGGCGGCTCCATGCCTGTTCGTAGCGGTCAATATAGGGGAGAAGTTCTTCAATTTTGGCAACAATACGCTTTTGCTCAGTAAGGGGAGGAAAAGGAAATTCCAGATTCAATACACTTTTGCGGTCGATTCCTGGTATAACTCCCTGGCCTTTTGACTTTATTTGTGCTAAATTGGCCATCAGAAAAAAGCAAACATATTTCATGTCAAGAGCATCTGATTTCTTAACAGCCATAATTTGTCTGGCAATGTGCGCTTCTTTTACATCGCAAATAACCGTTTTCCCATAACCGGAGCCTTTGCAAACCAGAAGAACGTCCCCCTGTGTTGCAATATTTCGGGGAGTCTCTGTCCAGCGATTTACCAAAACTCCACTGTTACTATAAGATTTGCCCCATGTTCGTGGCAGCCAGCCACAGGCGAGGGACATCTCATTGCCCAAGCTGTACAATGGAAAGGCAATGGTCTGGCGGAAAACTCCAAGAGCTGTGC
>JAAVHF010000036.1 GCA_014799845.1 Oscillibacter sp.
CACTCCGTTCCGTTTCCGGCTAACGCCGAAAACTGCACTTCGTTACTTTGCCCCTCCTCTTCCCCACGCGACCCCGTGGGCCGCCTACGGCGGCCTTAGCGCTAAAAGCGCCGTTTTACGGCGCTTCACGGCTATCGCTGGGCTCGCGCGGGGACCCCGCATTCCCCGTGTATGAGGCGAAGCGTCTATCCAACGATGTTGTCGAGGGTCCCTACCGGATTGCTTTGGGGGCTCCCGGGGCGGTTCCGTTAGTCGGTCCCCCTTGCAGGGCAGTCTCTTTTTAACAGGGCGGCAGCCGAAGTTCTTCAACCACCAAGCTCCCAGAAGAACAACCTCCAACTCAGAGGCACCCAATAATGTCAAGTCATCACCCAATCTGTGTAAACACCCCCGTATAGGGAAGAGGCGCGAACGCGCCTCCCCGTCAAGGGAGTCTTGAACCGTAGGTTCAAGCGCGTTTTTGCCTACTTTTGCCGCGCGGCAAAAGTAGGCGCAGGGACGGGGGCCGCGCAGGCCCCGGGCTATCGACGAGAAAGGATGCGGAGCGGCCCGCAAGATTTTGCAACGGCCACATCGAGTGGCCGTGCAAAATTTAATCGTGTATGACCGCTCCGTGAAGCGCCGCAAGCGGCGCTTTTAGCGCTAAGGCCGCCGCAGGCGGCCCACGGATGCGGTCATTGCACGATCTTGGCCGCAAAGAAAGGAGCAGTATGTCAAACTTCACCGGTCATTTCAAAACCATCACCACCCACAAACTGCGGGTAATGAAATACTGCTTCAAGGTAGGCTTATATAAGCAGGGCCTCCTCCACGATTTAAGCAAATACACCCCCGTCGAATTCTGCGCCGGCGTAAAATACTACCAGGGCAACCGCAGCCCCAACGAGATCGAGCGCCAGGAAAAGGGTTATTCCGCCGCCTGGCTCCACCACAAGGGCAGAAACAAGCACCACCTGGAGTATTGGATCGACTACTCCCCCACCCCTGACTTCAAAATGTGCGGCATGGAGATGCCGGTCAATTACGTGGTGGAGATGTTCTGCGACCGCGTCGCCGCCTGCCAGATCTACCAGAAGGAAAAATACACTGACGCTTCCCCCTGGAACTATTACGCCAAAAGCCTGGGCCACTACATTCTCCACCCCAATACCCAGGCCCTGCTGGAAAAAATGCTTCTCATGCTCCGGGACGAGGGGGAGGAAAAAACCATTGCCTATATCCGCCGGGAAATACTGAAAAACAGCCGCTGATACCATTTTTCTTCAAATGTAAACCGCCGGTTAGCAAAATTTCCGCCCCGGTTGCTGGACCAGCCGGGGCGGTTTTGCTATGCTGGGGAGGAAAGGAGGCGGTCACCAATGACCATAGGACAGCGCGTCGCGCAGAAACGGAAGGAGCGGGGCCTCAGCCAGGAGGCCCTGGGAGAAACTCTGGGCGTTTCCCGGCAGTCCGTATATAAATGGGAGAGCGATTCCGCCCTGCCGGAAATAGACAAATTGATCGCCCTCAGCAAGCTCTTCAACGTGACCGTCGGCTGGCTGCTGGGCGTGGAGGAGCCAGCCTCGCCCGGAGAAAACAGAGAAAAAACCGCCCGTCCGGACGGCAGCGAAAATGAACCGGGAGAGCTGACGGAGACCCAGCTGAAAATGGTGGAGGAGATCGTGGACCGCTACCTTGCTGCCCAGCCGTCACCCAAAAAGCGGCGGTGGCCATGGATAGCCGGAGCGGCGGCAGTGCTGGTTCTGCTGTGGGGGTTCTGCAGCCTGCAAAGCCAGCTTCGCAACGACCGTTTCAACATGCAGAGCCAGTACAACAATCTGCAAAACACCATCAACAATGTCACCAGGTCCGTAGACGGTCAGATCGAGGGCATCACCAACCGGGTGGAGGAAGTCCTGAAAAACCAGAACAACCTCACCGCCGACTATGGAACGGAACTAATCTCCGCCGATCTGCCTGCCAACACGGTGACCTTCCGCGCCCATGCCACCCCGAAAACCTACACCGAAGGCATGACGGCGCTGTTCGTAGTGGATAACGGGGAAGAACCGGCAGAGGTTCCCGGCAATTTGGATGGAAGCCAGACCTTCTCCGCCGGCCTGACCTGCGGCCTGACGGACAGCATCAATATTTCCGTAGTATTCATCACCGGAGACGTGCGGGAGACCCAGCTGCTGGAAACCCATTACGGCCTCTATGGAAATTCCCTGCCTGACGCCGCGTGGCCGGAGAGTGATTTCTCTATGACCTGGAAAGAGCTGAACGCCGAAGGAGAGTTGAAGTGGTCCAGCGCGGAGGACTATGCGTATCTTGCCAATGTCTCGGCAGCTGATTCTGTCAACGCGCTGATTGGCCGGGCGGAAGTCAAATCCCTGCGGGTGGGTCTGTTCCGGAATCACGCGCTGCTGGGCTGGCTGGAACCATGCGACAGGCCGGACAGTTACGGCAGCAGTTACAGAAATTCCCATTTCTACCGTTTTCCGGACATCTCCGTTGTACCAACAGAGACGGATGAGTTCCGCCTTTGTACCGTCGTCGTAGACGAATTTGGCCGTGAGTTTGTATATCGCGGGATCCCCTGTGTCCTGGACGCCGAGCGCGGGGAATTGACCATGGCAAAAAGCGGCGAGATTGGTCGGGACGACCCGGACGACTGGGAATACTGACACAGAAAGGCGGGGGCGATGCCCCCGCCTTTCGCGCCTTATTTACCAGATTGCCGTAGCGAAATAGTCCTCCGGCGTTTCCGCCCGCCGGATCAGCTTTACAGAGCCGTCCTCCCGCAGCAGCAGCTCCGCCGAGCGCAGCTTGCCGTTATAGTTGTAGCCCATGGCGTGGCCGTGGGCCCCGGTGTCGTGGATGACCAGCAGGTCACCCCGCTGAATCTCCGGCAGCATCCTGTCCACGGCGAACTTGTCGCAGTTCTCGCACAGGGAGCCGGTCACATCCACCATCTGGCCGCAGGGCGCGTCCTCCTTCCCGGCCACGGTGATATGGTGGTAGGACCCATAGACAGCGGGCCGCATCAGATCAGCGGCGCAGGCGTCCACGCCCACGTACTCCTTGTAAATGTGCTTAAAATGGAGGACCTTAGTAACCAAACATCCATAGGGGGCTGTCATGAACCGTCCCAGCTCGCTGCACAGCCGCACGTCCCCCATCCCTGCGGGGACCAGGATCTCCTCAAACTTCCGCCGCACGCCCCCGCCGATAAGGGCGATGTCGTTGGTCTCCTCCTCCGGGCGGTAGGGCACGCCGATGCCGCCGGAGAGGTTGATATACCGGATATGGCACCCCGTCTCCTCCTTCAGTTCCGCCGCCAGATGGAAGAGGATACCCGCCAGCTCGGGGTAGTACTCGTTGGAAATCGTGTTGGAGGCCAGGAAAGCGTGAATCCCAAAGGTTTTCGCTCCCTTTGCTTTCAGCGTTCTGAACGCCTCCGCGATCTGAGGCCGGGTCATACCGTACTTGGCGTCGCCGGGAGTGTCCATGACCTGATGACCGTCCTTTCCCGCCCCCAGGGTGAACACCCCGCCCGGGTTATACCGGCAGAAGATGGTCTCCGGAATGTGTCTGATAGACTGCTCCAGAAACTCCACGTGGGTCAGATCATCCAGGTTGATAATAGCCCCCAGCCGGTCCGCCATCTGGTACTCCTCCGCCAGGGTATTGTTGGAGGAGAACATGATCTCATGCCCCGCAAACCCGCAGCGCTGGGCCAGCATCAGTTCCGTCAGGCTGGAGCAGTCCGCCCCGCAGCCCTCCTCCCGCAGGATTTTCAGGATCGTGGGATTAGGGGTTGCCTTGACGGCAAAATACTCTGTGAATCCGGGATTCCAGGAGAAGGCGGCGTTCACCCGCCGGGCGTTTTCCCGCATTCCCTTCTCATCGTAGAGGTGGAAGGGCGTAGGGTAGGTCCTGACGATTTCGTCCAGCTGAGCCTTTGTCACGAAGGGCGTTTTCATGAATGCATACCTCGTTTAATAGATTAAACCGAAAAAGCGTTTGTCCGGAAAAAGAGGGGACGGAGAGAATCCGTCCCCTTGCGGTAAAAACAGGCGCTTAGAAATCCGCCGTACCGACGGTTCTCGGATGGGGGAGCACGTCGCGGATGTTGCTGACGCCGGTGAGGTACATGACCATCCGCTCGAAGCCCAGACCGAACCCGGCGTGGCGGCAGGAGCCGTAGCGCCGCAGGTCGCAGTACCACCAGTAGTCCTCCGGCTTCATGCCCAGCTCCTTGATCCGGGCCTCCAGCACGTCGATGCGCTCCTCGCGCTGGCTGCCGCCGATGATCTCGCCGATCCCGGGCACCAGGCAGTCCGTAGCGGCCACGGTTTTGCCGTCGTCGTTGAGCCGCATATAGAAGGCCTTGATCTCCTTGGGGTAGTCGGTGACGAACACGGGGCGCTTGAACACCTGCTCGGTGAGGTAGCGCTCGTGCTCGGTCTGGAGGTCGCTGCCCCACTCCACCTTGTAATCGAACTTATCGTTGTTCTTCTTGAGGATCTCCACGGCCTCGGTATAGGTCACCCGCCCGAAGTCGGAGGAAGCCACGTGCTCCAGCCGCTCGATGAGGCCCTTGTCCACGAAGCTGTTGAAGAAGGCCATTTCCTGAGGACATTTTTCCATAACCGTGCGGATAATATACTTGATCATGGCCTCCGCCACGTTCATGTCGCCCTGGAGGTCACAGAAGGCCATTTCCGGCTCGATCATCCAGAACTCGGCGGCATGGCGCTGGGTGTTGGAGTTCTCCGCCCGGAAGGTAGGCCCGAAGGTGTATACGTCCCCGAACGCCATGGCGAAGTTCTCCGCGTTGAGCTGCCCGGACACGGTCAGATTGGCCCGTTTGCCGAAGAAGTCCTGGCTGTAATCGATCCCGCCGTCCTCTGTCCGGGGCGGGTTGGCCATATCCAGGGTGGTCACCTGGAACATTTCCCCCGCGCCCTCGCAGTCGCTGGCGGTGATGATGGGGGTATGGACGTAGACGAATCCCCGCTCCTGGAAGAAGCAGTGGATGGCGTGAGCCGCCACGCTGCGCACCCGGAAGGCGGCGGAAAACAGGTTGGTCCTGGGCCGCAGATGGGCGATGGTGCGCAGATACTCCACGCTGTGCCGCTTTTTCTGCAAGGGATACTCCGGGGAGGACGCGCCCTCCACCTCGATTTTCGCCGCCTTGACCTCCAGGGGCTGCTTGGCCTCGGGGGTAAGGACCAGCGTACCGGTGACGATGAGGGCCGCGCCCACGTTCTGGGAGGCGATATCCTTGTAGTTGTCCAGGACGTTGGCGTCCATGACCACCTGCAAATTGCGGAAGCAGGAGCCGTCGTTGAGCTCAATAAAGCCGAAGGTTTTCATGTCCCGGATGGTGCGGGCCCAGCCGCAGACGGTGACGGTCTGGCCGTCCAGCTGCGCGCCGTCGGCGTAGACCGCCGCGATTTTGATTCTTTCCATATACATTCACCTGCGTTTCATAAAAATTGGTACAAAAATCCAGATTAGATGTATTATACCGCTGTAAGCGTCTTTTTACAAGGGTTTTTCCCGCCATTTTTTTGGAGTTCCCCGGTCAAATTTCCCCAAAAAAACACTGGGGACCGGCCATCCGTTTGGGGCGTAATGACAAAGCGCGGTTCCCCCGCGTCCGGAGCGGCGCGAAAGAAACCGGACCGGGGCGTGGAAAAAAGCCGCACCGCTTGACTTTTCCTCCACAAAAGCTATAATAGGGAACGAAGAAATATAAAGGAGGCCCCCTTATGACGTATACCATGAAAGTAGCCGGCCTGGAGCGGCAGCTTCCCCTGTGCAAGGTCAGCGACGACCTTTATATCGGCGCGTTCATCATGTTTGGCGACGCCGAGCTGACGGTCGCCTGCGCCAAGGCCCTGCTGGACGCGGTCCCCGCTGACAGCTACGACTACATGCTCACCGCCGAGGCGAAATCCATCCCCCTGATCCACGAGATGGCCCGCCAGTCCGGCGCGGAGAAGTACTTCATCGCCCGCAAGGGCTCCAAGGTCTACATGCCCGATCCCATCCACGTTTCCGTCCGCTCCATCACCACGCTGCGCCAGCAGGATCTGTTCCTGGGCGCGGATGACTGCGCCCTCATCAAGGGCAAGCGCATCCTCATCGTGGACGACGTGATTTCCACCGGCGAGAGCCTGCACGCGCTGGAGGAGCTGGTCAAGACCGCCGGCGGCATTGTCACCGGCCGCGCCGCCGCCCTGGCTGAGGGCGATTCTCTGAACCGCAAGGACATTACTTACCTGGCCCCCCTGCCCGTGTTCAACGCGGACGGCACGGTGAAGGAGTAATCCCTCCCATACGGCAGACAATAAAAACCGAGGCCGCGTGACCCTCTGTGGTCACGCGGCCTCTCCATTTTGCCGTTACGCCGCGCCGCCCCGGTCTGCCGCCGTGGCTTCGGGGGTGTTGGCGTAGTCCCACTGGTGGTCCTTCGCCATTTCATCGCTGGTGAGGTTGAAGTACCGCCACTCCCGCTCCTCATGGAACTGTTCCCTGGCGTTGGCGTCCCAGGTCGCGTCCACGCAGTACCACTCGCCGCCCAGCCGCACCATATTCCACGCATGGTCCCCCGTGCTGTTGAAGGCGGCGCCCACAATGGTAATGCACTCCACGCCGCTCATATCCATCAGCAGCTGGAAGGATGCGGCGTACCCCAGGCACACCGCCGCCCGGTCCACCAGGCCGCCGTAAGGACCGTAGGACCGCCTGTCCGTCTCCTCCAGCGCGTCCATATGGGACCAGTCGTAGTCCACATTGTTCACCAGCCAGCGGTAGGCGGCAGTCTCCTTCTCCAGATCGCTCATGCCGTCCCGCGTGATCTCTGCCAGGACTGCCGCGGCGGCGTCGTAAATTTCCCGGTCATCTCCGGACAGCCGGTTGGGGTCCCCCGCCTCCCAGGCCGCGAGGATAGCGGAGGTATCATAGATGGACATATCCTCCTCCCCTGGCGGATTAAACCGGACGCGGTCCGGATAGTCCGGGTCGGGGTCTGTCACGGCTGCGGGCTGAAGGCCCTCGATATAGCGCGTGAAGTATCCGTTGGTATCCGGGTCGTTGACGATACGGGGGAAGAGCCGGACAGCGTCCTCCGTGTGGTCGCTGATAATTGTAACGGCATAACATCCGCAGGAAAAAGCCTGGCCATTTGCCATCAGCTCCGCTTTGATTTCATCGCCCTCCTGCCGGTACTGCTCCTCCTGCTCCTCCAGACCCAGCTTATTATAGGCAGTTTGATTTTCCGCGGCCTCGCTGCTCTCCATTTGGAATATGGTTACCCCATACTCCCAGCTCGATTTAACTACGGCGATTGGTTCACCATCTGCGTTGAATTCAAATTGGGTTTTGCCGCCTGGCGTCCACTCGTTTCCGTCATCCGGGGCCCAATAAGCTGAGACGTAATTACTATCGTCGCCGGTCCAGAATTTTTCCACGCTGCGCCACTCCGGACACGCGGCCTCCAGCAGCAGACGGTGGAGAATATCCCGCAGCGGAAGGACCAGGGGCTCCGGGTCCGGGGAGGGTTCGGGTCCGGAGGCAGGTTCCGGCAGCGCAGGCAGCTCCTCCCCCCTGCAGGCGGCGGAAAACATGTCCTCAGCCCCCGCCGGGTCCGGACAGATGAACAGTCCCACGTACTGTCCCTCCCGCCGGACCCTGCCGTTGGAGGCCATTTCCGCCTCATCGGGAGCGTAGCCGGTAAAGGCCCCCTCCCGGACCGCGAGGTAGTCAGTCAAAACCGCTTTTGTATTCTCCGCGGCCTCCTCGTCCTCCAGCCGCAGCACCACGATCTCAAAGGCGGAGGCCCCCATGCCGCGGATGACGGCAGCGTCCTCCCACTGCTCTCCGGTTAATCCGCAGACGGCCTCTATGTAAGCGGCCAGCCTGTCCGCGTCTTCGTCCGCGTTCAGCCGCTCGACCTCCAGCGTCTCCGCCCTGGCGGAAGCGGGGAGGACTGTTTCCGCCAGCTCCCGGGCGGCGGTCAACACTTCCGGCTCCTTCGCGGGCGTATCCGGTTCAGCGGCAGTCCGGGCACAGGCGGGCAGAACAGCCAGCAGCAGCGCCAGAGACAGCAGAATAGAAAAGGTCCTTTTCATGAAAATCAACTCCCGTCAATCAGAAAACGATGTTCTATTTATTGATTTAAAACATTATAGCACAGGCGCTTCCGTCTGTAAAGGGCGAAGGCCGATTTTTGACGGCAGGCACGCAAAAGCTTCTCCCCGCCGGGAACGCAACTAAAACGAACAGAAAATGCCGTCTTTTGTTGGTTGAAACGCCTTGAAACTCTGGTATAATCAAGTATGAAAAATCTGAAAGGACGAAAACCGATGGAACAGAGCAGTCTTGCGAAAAACCTCTCCTCACTGCGGCGGGCCTCGGGCCTGAGCCAGGAGAAGGCGGCGGAGGCGGCAGGGGTCACCCGGCAGGCCCTGGCGAAATGGGAAGCGGGCGAGACCACCCCGGACGTGCTCCACTGCGACAAGCTGGCGGAATTATACGGCGTATCTCTGGACGACCTGCTTCACTTTGAGCAGAAGCCCGGCAGCATTCTGCCGCCGCCCCGGGGCAAGCACGTTTTCGGCGTGGTGCAGATGGGGGAGCGGGGCCAGATCGTCATTCCCAAGCGGGCGCGGGAACTGTTCAACCTGAACCGTGGGGATACGCTGGTAGTCCTTGGGGACACCAATCCCGGCACAGCGGGCATTGCCCTGGTCCCGGCGCAGTTTATTACGGGCCTGTTTGAACTGGCCAGTCAGATCCAGCAGGACGCGGACGGAAAGGACGAGAGCAAATGAATGCCCTGCGCATAGAAGATCTCACGAAAACATACCCCCAATTCACCCTGGACAAGGTTTCCTTCACCCTGGAGCGGGGCCGGATCATGGGCCTTATCGGCAAAAACGGGGCGGGCAAGACCACCACCCTGAAATCCATCCTGAATCTGGTCTCCCCCGACAGCGGGACCATTGAAATCCTGGGCCTGCCCAGCCCGGCCCGGGAACTGGAATGCAAACAGAAGCTGGGCGTAGTCCTGGGCGGCATCGACTTCTACCGGGACAAGAAGCTGACCGCCATCACCTCTGTGACCCGACGTTTCTACCGGCGCTGGGACGAAACCGCCTACCGCCGCTATCTGGACGAATTTTCCATAGACCCGGGCAAGCGTGTCCGGGAGCTGTCCGCCGGGATGCGGGTAAAGTATCTGATTGCCCTGGCGCTGTCCCACCACGCGGAATTATTTATTTTTGACGAGCCCACCAGCGGTCTGGACCCCGTCAGCCGTGACGAGCTGCTGACCATCTTCCGGGCCCTGACGGCAGACGGGACCCGGAGCATTCTGTACTCCACCCATATCACCTCCGACCTGGAGAAGTGCGCCGACGACATCACCTACATCAAGGACGGCAAGATCCTGTCCAGCGCCGAAAAGGGCGTATTCCTGCGCTCTTTCCAGCATCTGCACACACCGGAGGACGCCGCCCCGCTGACTCTGGAGGACATCATGGTCCGCACGGAGAGGAGGGAATTTCATGTTTGACCTTCTGCGCAAGGAGCTGTGTCTGGCAGTCCACCCCTCCCTGTATGTTTTCATCTTCCTCGGCGCGCTGGTGCTGGTCCCGGCGTATCCCTACGGCGTAGTATTTTTCTTTGCCATGCTGGGGATTTTCCAATCCATGATGTACGCCCGGGAGACCCGTGATATCTATTTCACCGCCCTGCTTCCGGTGCGGAAGCGGGACGTGGTAAAGGCCAAGCTGCTGCTGGCGGCTTTTGCGCAGCTGTCCCAGCTGCTGCTCTCTATTCCATTTGCCTTCCTGCGTACCCTTTACCTGTCAGAGGGCAATCCTGCGGGCATCGAGGCCAACGTTGCTTATTACGGCTTTGGCCTGATGATCTTCGGGGTGTTCAACCTGGTTTTCTTCACCCGGTTTTTCAAAACCGCCTACAAGGCCGGCGCTGCATTTCTGATCGCCCTGATCCCCTCCACGATCTGCATTTTTGCCATGGAAGCGGTTGTCCATTTTCCCGGCATGGAGTGGCTGGACGGCATATCGCCGGAACTTTTGCTTCGTCAGATCCCGGTACTGTTGGCAGGAATTGTCATTTACGCGGCCGCCTGGTTTCTGGCGTATACGGCCGGGGCGCAGCGGTTCTCCCAAGTAGACTTATAAGTCGCGAGGGCGGCGCAAAACCATAGGTTTTGCGCCGCCCTTATCATCATCCGTCAAATTTTCAGAGCCAGACCGCCCAATCCCCATAGTCGAAGGTCCCGCTGCCGTGGCGCAGCTTCCCCCCGGCCTTCAGCTGCCGGAACGCGTCTCTCATACGGGTAACGATCTCGGGCTGAATGTCCAGGGAATGGTGGGCGGGAAACACTCTTTTTGCAGGCAGCGCCGCAATTTTCTCCAACGAGGCGAGGTACGCCTCCGGGTCTGTGGAGGGATAATAGGCAAACAGGGTGTCCTTATACACCAGATCTCCGGTAAAGAGGTACCCCGTTTTCTCCTCCCAGAAGCACATATGCCCCGGGGCATGTCCGGGTGTGTGGAGCGCTTCAACCACCCGTCCGCCCAGGTCGATTTTGTCCCCATCCTTCAGTACCCTCGCGGGGGTTCCCTGAAACATGGTGTAAGTACTGATATCGAAATCCTCCGGCGGATCGCAGCGGTCGAGGACCATCTCCCGGACGGTTTCCGTTGACAGCGGAAACTCCCCGTTCAGCCAATGGAGTTCCTCTCCATGGGCATAAAATTCAGGAAAATATTTGTGTCCTCCGATGTGGTCCCAGTGGATGTGGGTGGCGGCGGCCGCCACGGGCTTGTCTGTCAATTTGATAACTTCATCATAAATATTGCAGATTCCAAGGCCCGTATCGATCAGGAAACTTCGATCCTTTCCGTTCAGGAGGTAGCAGTGGGTTTCCTCCCAGTGGCGGTATTCGCTGAGAATATAGGTAGTGCTGTCAACTTTGTCAATGGTGAACCAATTGCTCATAAGCGGATGCCTTTCTTCTTTGCCGCCGCTGCGCGGCGGCCTCAGTGCTAATCTCTGATTAGAT
Source organism: Oscillibacter sp. (assembly GCA_014799845.1). Taxonomy (GTDB): domain Bacteria; phylum Bacillota; class Clostridia; order Oscillospirales; family Oscillospiraceae; genus Pelethomonas. The sequence goes on from JAAVHF010000036.1 coordinate 11,090, forward strand.
TCGCGCCTCGCCGGCGCGGGGGCCTACTTTTCCCTTGTGGGAAAAGTAACAAAAGCACCCTCAAGGGGGCGAACCCCCTTGAGAATCCCCTAATATGCCGTTTTGTTTTGCGCTTGTCCTGTAGTCCGCCCGGCCTAAACCGTACCGGCTCCCGTGTATGGAGCGAAGCGCCTATCCAAGGATGTATTCGGCAGTCCCTACCGTCTCAGACCGGGAGAGCTCCCGAACAGCGCCCCGGGAGCCCCCTCGTGTTATACGGTAGGGTCTGCGATAACATCCTGAAACAGACGCTTCGCCCATCAAACAGCGCCCGCAGCGCGGTTTAGCCCGGACGGACTACAGGACCCGCGCAAAAAACAATAACCCCCGTAATTGAGCGTCACCCCACGGGTGACGCCCACGATTGTGCAATGACCGCATCCGTGGGCCGCCTGCGGCGGCCTTAGCGCTAAAAGCGCCGCTTGCGGCGCTTCACGGAGCGGTCATGCACAATCAGATGTTGCACGGCCACTCGATGTGGCCGCGCAACATCTAGGGAATCCAAAACCGTAGGTTTTGGCACGCTTTTGCCTACTTTTCGCGTGAACGAAAAGTAGGCGCGGGGCGTCCGGGGCCGCGCAGGCCCCGGGCGATCGACGAGAAACCGTCCCGTTTGCCGCGCGCAGCGCGGCAAAGATCAAACCACCACGCTCCCGGTAGTAAAGGAATGATCCGAGTAGGGCCGGATTGCCCTGACATCTCCCATCAGCGTCTCAAACTTCCCGGGCCGCAGGCTCTGCGGCCCATCACAAAGCGCGTGTTCGGGGTCGTTGTGGACCTCGATAATGAGCCCGTCGGCGCCGCAGGCCGTGGCCCCCAGGGCCATGGGGGCCACCAGCTCCCACCGCCCGGTGGCATGGCTGGGGTCCACCACCACGGGCAGGTGACTGAGCTGATGGAGCACCGGAATAACGGAAAGATCCATGGTATTTCGGGTGGCGGTCTCAAAGGTGCGGATTCCCCGCTCGCAGAGGATCACCTGATCGTTGCCCCCCGCCATTACATACTCCGCGCTCATGAGCAGCTCCTGCAAGGTATTTGCCATGCCCCGCTTGATGAGCACGGGCTTGCGCAGCTTGCCCAGGTCCTTGAGCAGTTCAAAATTCTGCATGTTCCGCGCGCCCACCTGGATAATGTCGATGTCCTCGAAGAGAGGCAGATGCTTTGCGTCCATGATCTCGGTGACGATGGGCAGCCCGGTGACCTCCCGGGCTTTCAGCAGCAGGCGGATGCCCTCCTCGTGCAGCCCCTGGAAGGCATAGGGAGACGTGCGGGGCTTGAACGCGCCGCCCCGGAGCACCTGCGCGCCGGCGGCTTTCACCGACTGGGCCACGGAGATGATCTGGTCCTCCGTCTCCACGGAGCAGGGCCCGGCCATGACCATGAAGTGGCCCCCGCCGATCTTGGCCCCGTTGGACAGGGTGATGACGGTGTCCTGCTCATGGAATTTCCGGTTGGCGTTTTTGTAGGGTTCCTGAATGCGCTTGACGGTCTCCACGATGTCCAGGGCCATGATGCTCTCGATGTCCACCCGGGAGGNGTCGCCCACCAGACCCACAATGGTGTGGTTCTCGCCGANGGACNTGTGGGTCTCCAGNCCCATGNNGTGCAGCCAGTTGTCGAACANCTCCACCTGCTGNTTNTCNGCGGTNTTTTTCANAATGACGATCATGATNATNTTCTCCTATCGNNAAATTTTNTTANANACNNAAAAAANCNGGNCNTACAGTGGTCGTTTCACTGTAAGNCCCGGGNTAAAACCTTCNGACCCGCTCCCTGCCGCAGCAAAACTACCCTTATCTACTTGTGCAGATAAAGGTAAAGTAATAGTATACGGCGGAGAAGGACATGGTATTCATATGGGAAAAGCCTCTTTTCAAAAGGTTGGAGCCATTGTAACACGCTTTGCCGCCGCTGGCAAGAGGGAATTGGAGAAAAAACGGAAAAATTTTCTGGAATTCTTTCACGAAATTTTAACCATTTCTTCTCAATCTGTGCTATAATAACAGCGATCTATTTTTGCGCGGGTACAGCGATACATATAGGGGTGAATATATGAGGGATTTTGTCCGGTTTGAGCGGGTAAAAAAGGTCTACCGCATGGGCGAGGTGGAGATCGAGGCCCTGCGGGACGCGACCTTTGCCGTAGAGAAGGGGGAGCTGTGCGTCATCGTAGGCCCCAGCGGCGCGGGGAAGACCACTCTTCTGAATATTCTGGGCGGCATGGATACGCTGACCGAGGGCCGCGTCTTTCTGGGGAGCGAGGAGATTTCCGCCTACAACGCCCGGCAGCTGACCACCTACCGCCGCCACGATATTGGATTTGTTTTCCAGTTCTACAATCTGGTGCCCAACCTGACGGCATTGGAAAACGTGGAGCTGGCCTCTCAGATCTGTAAGAATCCCATGGACGCCGCCGAGGTGCTGAAAAACGTGGGCCTTGGGGAGCGGCTGTCGAACTTCCCCGCCCAGCTTTCCGGCGGCGAGCAGCAGCGGGTGGCCATTGCCCGGGCGTTGGCGAAGAATCCCAAGCTGCTGTTGTGCGACGAGCCCACCGGAGCCCTGGACTACAACACGGGCAAGTCCATTCTGAAGCTTTTGCAGCTGATGAGCCGGAGAAACGGCATGACGGTCATCATCATCACCCATAACAGCGCCCTGACCGCCATGGCGGACCGGGTGATCCAGGTGAAGAACGGCACGGTGATTTCCGAGGAGATCAACGACCGTCCCGTCCCGGTGGAGGAGATCGAATGGTAAGGACGCTGTTTCGTTCCGCCCTGCGGGAGATCCGCCAGAGTCTGGGACGCTATCTGGCGATTTTGGCCATTGTTGGCCTGGGGGTGGGCTTTTTTGCGGGACTGCGGGCCAGCCAGCCCTCCATGATGGCCACCGGCGTGGACTATCTGGACCAGCAGAAGCTCTATGATTTCCGCCTGCTGTCCACCCTTGGCTTCACGGAGGAGGATATTGACGCCTTTGCCGGCCTGGAGGGTGTGCGGGCCGCCCGGGGGGCGGTGTATACCGACTTTCTGACGGAGATCGAAGAGGGCGCCGAGGTAGTGGTGAAGGCCCACTCCCTGACGGAGGGCATAAACGAGACCAGGCTGTCCGCCGGAAGGATGCCGGAGGCCCCCGACGAGTGCCTGGCCGACGCCCGGTATCTGCCGGAGGAAGTCATCGGGCGGGTGCTGCCGGTCAAAGACGACAACGATGAGGACACGAAGGAGCTGCTGCGCTATGACGGCTATACCATTGTCGGGCTGACCTGGTCGCCGTACTATCTCAACTATGAGCGGGGCACCAGCTCCATCGGCAGCGGCAGCGTGGCCTGTTTTCTGTACATACCCGAGGAGGGCTTTGATTTCGAGGCATACTACGAGATTTATCTGGCTATGGAGGACCCTGCCGATGCGTATTCTGACGCTTACGACGCGCAGCGGGACGGGATGAAGCCTGCTGTAGAGGATTTGCTGGATGAACGGGCGGAGAACCGCTATGACGCGCTCTACAGCGAGGCCATGGAGAAGATCACCGACGCGGAAAAGGAAATTGCCGACGGCTGGTCCGACTACCACCGGGAAAAGGCCGACGCGGAGAGCGAGCTGGACGACGCCTACCGGGAGCTGACCGANGGNGANGCNGACTANGAGCAGGGCCNGCGGGANTANGAGCANGGNCAGNNNGACTANGCNGCAGGGCCGGCGGGACTACGCCGACGGCCAGCAGAAGGTTATCGACGCCCAGCGGGAGTTGGCGGACGCGGAACAGGAAGTAACTGAAGCGGAACAGAAGCTTGCCGACGCCCGGAAAGAATTGGACGATGGCTGGGCAGAATATTACCAGGCTGTGGCCGACGCAGAAAAAGAGCTCACCGACGCCCGGCAGAAGCTGGAGGACGGTGAGCGGGAGTATCAGGACGGCTTGGCGGAATATCAGGACGGTCTGCGGAAGCTGGAGGAGGCGGAGCAGGAGATTCGGGACGGTGAGCGGGAGCTCGCCAAGGCGGAAGCCCAGCTGGACGATGCGAAGGCTGAGCTGCGTTCTACGGAACAGCAGCTGGAAGAAGCCAAGGCACAGCTTAGCGGCGCGAAGGCGCAGCTGGACGCGGGGGAATCCTCTTATCAGCAGCTGAGCGGACTGTATCGGCAGGTCTCTTCCGCGGCAAGCGGAATGAATATGTCCGCAGAGGAATTGATCGCTTACCTGACGGTAAATCCTGATGCGATGGAAGGCGGCGCAGAGCTCCTGGCAGCGTGGAATACCGCCAGCGCGCAGATGCAGGCGCAGACCGGCATGCCGCTGTCGGAGGCTTCCCTGGCTGCCCTGCGGGGGATGCTGGACCAGAGCCAGCGGGAGTATCAGGTTGGTCTGTCTCAGTATAATCAGGGCCTTGCCCAATATCAGGCGGGTTTCGAGGAATATCAGGACGGCCTGGCCCAGGCAGCCACGGCCCGCCGTAAGCTGCTCCAGGCAAAAGAAGAACTGGCGGACGGCCAGAAGGAACTGGAGGACGCCCAGGGTCAGCTGGAGGACGCCCGCAAAGAGCTGGACGACGGCTGGGCGGAATATAACGACGGCAAGGCCGCAGCCGACCGGGAGCTTGCCGACGCTTACCAGAAGCTTCAGGACGGCGAGGCGGAGTACGCCGACGGCGTCCGGGAGCTGGAGGATGGACGGCAGAAGATTCTCGACGGCCAGAAGGAACTGGAGGACGCTCAGCGGGAACTGAGGGACGCCCAGCGCCAGCTGGACGACGCCAGGGACGAGCTGGACCGTGTCCCCGGCGAACTGGAGGACGCCCGCCGGGAACTGGACGACGGCTGGAGCGAATATACGGACGGGCGGACCGACGCGGAACGGGAGTTTGCCGACGCGGAGCGGGAACTGCTGGACGCGGAACAGGAGCTGACAGACGCCCGGGAGGAACTGAAGGATCTGAAGCATGCCAGCACCTACGTGCTTACCCGGGATGAAAATACGGGCTACGTCTGTTTTGAAAACGACACCTCCATTATCGCGGCGGTGTCGGTGGTGTTCCCGGTGTTCTTCTTCCTGGTGGCGGCGCTGGTGTGCATGACTACCATGACGCGCATGGTGGACGAGCAGCGTACCCAGATCGGCGTTCTGAAGGCGCTGGGTTACTCCGGCGGCCAGATTATGAGCAAATACCTCTTTTACTCCGGCTCCGCCGCCCTGATTGGCAGCGCGGTGGGGTATGGACTGGGGTCTACAGGACTTCCGGAAATCTTCTGGGAGATTTACGGGATCATCTACGGCTTCGCGCCGCTGAAGCTGGCGCCGGTGCCGGAACTGGCGGCCATGTCCTTCGCGGCGGCGGCGCTGTGCTCCATGGGAGCCACCTGGCTGGCCTGCCGGATGGAATTGCAGCGGCAGGCTTCCGAGCTGATCCGGCCCAAAACCCCCAAGGCGGGACGCCGGGTCTTTCTGGAGTACATCACTCCTTTGTGGAAGCACCTCAGCTTTCTGCACAAGGTCTCCGCCCGGAACGTGCTGCGCTATCGCAGCAGGCTTATCATGATGGTCCTGGGTATCGGCGGCTGCACGGCGCTGCTGTGTACCGGCTTCGGCATCCGGGATTCCATCGCCCATGTGGCGGACGACCAGTTCGGTGAGATTACGCTGTACGATTACTCCGTCACCTTCCAGGACGGCCAGACCCAGGAGACGGCAAAGGCTTATCTGGAAAAATACGGCTGGACGGAGGACCAGGGCCTGCTGGTCCACAGCGGCAGCGTGGATGTGCTGTCCGGCAGCGGCAGCAAGTCGGTATACCTGGTGTCCTCCTCCACGGACGCGCTGGAGGGCTTCCTGTCCCTGCACAATGAGGAGGGAAGCGTGGCCTACCCCGGCGAGGATGAGGTGGTGCTGAACGCCGGACTGGCGGAGAGCCTGGGGATCGCCCCGGGCGACACCGTTTGGCTGCGCAGCGGAGACCTGGGCGATACCATGGAGGTCACCGTCTCCGGCCTCTGCGACAACTATGTGTTCAACTACGCCTATATCGCGGCGGAAACCTATCAGCGGCAGACCGGGGAGGCCCCGGAGTTCAACACGCTCTACGTCCTGGCCCACGAGGGCGCGGACCACTACGCGGAGGGCGCGCTGCTGCTGGAGGACGAGGACGTGGGCGCGGTGACGGTGAACGCCTCCACCCGGGAACGGGTGGACAGTATGCTGTCCCGGCTGGATTATATCGTGCTGGTGGTGGTGCTCTGCGCGGCGGCGCTGGCGTTTATCGTGCTGTATAACCTGACCAATATCAATATCACCGAGCGCATCCGGGAGATCGCAACCATCAAAGTGCTGGGCTTCTACCAGATGGAGGTCGCCTCCTATGTGTTCCGGGAAATCAATATCCTCTCCGTTCTGGGAAGCCTGGTGGGGCTGGGCATGGGCAAATGGCTGCACGCCTTTGTCATGGAGCAGGTCAAGATCGATTCCATGACCTTTGCCTGCCGGATCGCGCCGCTGAGCTATCTGATCTCCTTTGCCATGACGCTGCTGTTTACCGTGGTGATCTCCGCGGGAATGCGGCCCAGGCTGCGGAAGATCGATATGGCCGAGTCGCTGAAGTCTATCGAATAGACGGGCGGTCTGTTCAATTGTCAAGGTGCGCCGCGACAGCCTTTTGGGTAGTCCGACTGCGCTGGCCTGGTACCGGGCCGGACATCGACTTGCTTTAGTGCCTGAAAACTCGGAGGTTTGTCTTCCCTCACCTTTGTCCTGAAACAGCGGGGAAGTTGCCGGAAAAACTGCAACCTTCCGGAAAATTTTTTGATTTGATAGCCGGGCGCAGGCCCCGGACTGCCGAAAAGAAAAATCTGCCGTGCCGGCGCGGCGAGAAAGGAACCGCCATGTTTCGAAGCCTTCATATGAAGCTGGTCCTTATCATGCTCCTGTTAATCACTTCATTGATGACAGTCGTGGGAACCTTCATGATGACCAGCATCACCAGCTTCTATATCGATGAATTCTACCAGCAGGTGGACTCTGTCTTCGGCAGCTCCAATCCCGCCAACGCCGCCTTCGTCAACTCCCTTCGCCGGGAGGCGGGCCAGCCTGACGGCCGTCAGACCATCAAGCGGATGATCGAGGCCAAGGCCGGCGACCTGGGCCTTAACTCCAATACAAGAAATTACTACATTCTGGATGGCCGCACCGGCGCTTTCCTGGACGGCAGCGACGACCAGAAGGGCCTGGAAAGCCTCCAGACTACCCCGAATCTCCTCACCGCCCGGAACAGCATCACTGCCGGTACCGATGTGGTGGGCGCGGAGAGCGACATCACCGCCAATTATATGGACGTGGCGATCCCCATCACCGGCGGGGAAAACGCGTATATCATCTATATCTATGATACCAGGGATACCGTCAACAACCTGAACAGCCAGCTGTTNCTGATCATCGTCCAGTCNCTGCTGGTGGGNCTGCTGATCTCCGTGCTGCTNTCCTTCCTGCTCAGCAANACCATGATCATNCCCATCGAGCGGCTGACCGAACGGGCGGAACAGGTNTCCGCNGGNGATTTCGGGTCCACCATCGCCGTGGAATCCTCCGATGAGATCGGTATNCTGACCACTACGTTCAACAACATGGCCGCCGTTCTGGAGGATACCCTGGAGGAGGTNGCCAGCGAGNGGAANAAGCTGGATACCCTGTTCCTCCATATGACCGACGGCGTGATCTCCTTCGCAAACGACGGCTCCATCCTCACCAGCAACCCCGCCGCCAGCCAGATGCTGGGNCGGGAGGTNTCCTTCTACGACTANGACGCNCTNTTCGGNCAGGAGCTGCCNTTNCAGANGGTNATGAGTTTGCAGCGGCCCAACTTCGTNTCCCGGGANCTGACGGTGGGAGAGCGGATNCTGGAGCTGTACCTGGCNCCCGTCTCCGANGGNGAGGACGGCGGCGCTATGGCGGTGATGCACGACGTCACCGCCCAGCGGAAAAATGAGGAGATGCGCAAGGAGTTCGTGGCCAACGTGTCCCANGAGCTGCGCACCCCCCTGACCAACGTGCGCAGCTANGCCGANACCATCCGGGATATGGACGACATCCCCCGGGATATGGAACACAGCTTNCTGGANATCATTATCAGCGAGACGGACCGCATGACCCNNATCGTGCAGGACCTGCTGACCCTCAGCCGCCTGGANTCCGGGCGGGCGGAGATCAAGATGGTCCGGTTCTCCCTCTACGACGCCATCGAGTCCGTNTGCCGGGCGGTGGAGCTGGAGGCCCAGCGCCGGGGACACACCCTGGTCAGGGAGTACGGCGACACGCTGCCCGCCATCNTGGGCGACCGCANCCGGCTGGANCAGGTGATGATGAACGTGGTGGGCAACTCCATNAAGTACACCCCCGACGGCGGCACCATNACCGTGGACGCCGGGGTCAGGGGGAANAGCGTGTGGATCGAGGTGTCCGACACCGGNATCGGCATCCCCCAGAAGGACCGGGAGCGGATCTTNGACCGCTTCTACCGGGTGGACAAGGCNCGNTCCAGAGAGAGCGGCGGNACCGGGCTGGGGCTGTCCATCGCCCGGGAGATCGTCCTGCGCCACCACGGCACCATCGCCCTGNCCTCCCATGACGGTCCCGGCACCACNGTGCGGATCGTCCTGCCCATCCGGCAGAAGGAGGAGGGGGCGGTATGAAAAACAAGCNNCTGCGGAACCTCCTGCAAAATNCGGCGCTGGNGNTGCTGACGGCGTCGGCCCTGTTCCTGCTGNCCCGGCTGCCCATGCTGCAGNATATCCGGCTGTCCGANCAGGTGCAGACNCTGTTTGCCCCTCCNGCCGCCANCGTTGNGGAGGAGGNNNCTCTGCCGGCGGCNATGTTCCCNTCCGTCAGCCTGATGGTCACCGGNGACAGCGAGTATGGCCGCTGCGGCCAGCTCTGCGTGGCCGCGGACGACTCCTCCCTTCAGGATATTCTCCCCCTGTTNCAGGAGGCGCTGGGNTCNGCCGTCCCGGACGGNGAGGCNTCCCATGACGCNTTNCNGANGGCTCTGGACGGGCCGGGNCTCTGNCTGGAGTTNGCCGGCGGTCCGCTGCCGCTGGACGCGGCGGCGGNATGGCTGGGAGAGGAGGACGGNTTTGCCNTGNGNNTNCNNTCCATGGCGCTGACCACCGGGGAGGAGGACGCCGCCGCNCTGTATNTGNTGGACGGAGACGGNAACGNGNTCCTNTNTGNCACNGCNCTGCCGGCCTCGGCGGTNCGGACNCTCTGTGANCGNTTCNCCCCCAACGGCGCGCAGTTTTCCTATGAGACGGAGTACGCTTCCCTGCCGCCNTACGCCGTGCTGACGGCGGANGCGGCGGTNCTGCCGGANATCCAGGCGGANCTGCCNGCCGGATATTCCGCCTATAANCTGCTNACCGCGNTGGACTTCAACGCCCACACCCTCTCCCGCTATGTGGAGAGCGGCGGCGCGGAGGTGGTGGAGGAATCCCCCAGGACGCTGCGCATCAGCCCCGACGGNCTGGTGAGCTTNACCGGNCGCGTGGAGAACACGCCNTCCCTCTACCGGGCCTCCGGTACGGGGCTGCGGGAAACGCTGTCCGCCGCCTGGNGGCTGTCCNTGGCCCTGACGGAGGGCACCGGGGCNTCGCCGCTGCATNTGCAGGGGGTGGAGGANCAGGAAAACGGCTATACGCTCCGCTTCCGCTATGAGGTGAACGGNGTCCCCGTGTGCTTCTCCGACAAGTCGGACGCGCTGACGGTGGTTTTCCAGAANGGGAGCNTNACGTCCTTTGCCTACCGCTGCCGGTCCTACGCGGCGCTGGAGGAGGANNCCGCNGCCATGCTCCCCGCCGCCATGGCCCAGGCAATCGCGGCGGCTTACCCCGGNTCGGCNCTGTCCNTCGGGTACGCGGACGACGGGTCCGGCCAGCTNTCGGCCCAGTGGCTGCGATAAATGGAACGGGAGGAAACATGGAGACTTACCGGCTGAAAAATATTGCCATCGTCATATTGCTTCTCCTCAACGCNTGCCTNCTGCTGATGCTGGGCTATCAGGAGCTCCAGTCCCTNCAGACCGGGCGGCGGGCCGANGAGCAGCTGCGGGAGCTGTATCAGGCNAGCCAGCTCTCNCTGGGGGANAANTTCGACCTCTCCCANCAGCCGCTGNACGCGCTGGTCCTCTCCCGGCAGGCGGANACCGAGCAGTNCATCGCCGCCNCCCTGCTGGGCGGCGACGCGGTNTCNACCAGCCAGGGCGGCGGCATNTACAGCTACGAGGCGGAGCATGGGACCATACAGTTCCGGGCGGGCGGCAGCTTCTACGGCAGCCGCCTGGATGTGCCCGTAGAGGACNCNGAGGAATTTTCAAAGGATTTTTGNAGNCGNTTCGGCTATGAAACGCCCCNGNTTCAGCTGACGGAAGATGGCGGAAGCGCNTACGCCGGNCANATGCTGGGNGGCGTNCAGGTGGCNAACTGCGCGGTGGAACTGTACTTNGAGCAGGGNNGGCTGNNCTCCGTGGCGGGGGCGCATGTNACATTGGAGGNCGCCGCCGTTGAACCCGGNGAGCAGATGAGCTGNATTACCGCNCTGGTGAAGTTTCTGGATTACNGGAATANTTCCGGNGTGGTNTGCAGCGAGGTTACAGATATACAGTGNGTTTATCANTTGCAGAANGCNTCCGCGCTGCGGCTGGCGCCTGCGTGGAGGATCGAAGCGGATACCTACACNTATTTTGTGGACTGCGAGACCGGTGAGGTCTACGGACGTTGAAGGCGGAGGCCGCGGCCCCCGCCTTTCTTATTGTCATACACGCTGGATCTCCCGGGGGGCGCAAAATTTTACCCCAACAGTTCCTCATAAGAAACATCCAGGATCTGCCGCAGCGTGACCAGCTCGTCCAGATAAACATGCCGCTGGCCCGCTTCTATTTTCGCCAGAGCGCTGCGGGTCAGGTCGGTCCCACGCACTTGCAGCATGGCCGACAGCTGCTCCTGGGTCAGATGCCGCTGCGCCCGGATAGCGCGCAGCCTTGCGCCGAATTGTTTGTCCGATTGATAATCCATACAAAATCTTTGCTCCTGTTTTGGTGCAATTATGTATGGATTTTAGCAAAACAATTTGCTATAATTGCACTTATACAAGTGCAAGGAGAAAATAATATGGAGCAGATTTATCGGAAAATGTATGCGACGCTGGCTGGAAGAATAGACACGACCCTGAATTTTATGGAGGAATGTCTGCTGCACCAGAATTGTGATTGGAAAAACATGAATCAAGCGGCAAAGAAGCTGAAAGACGCGCTTCTGGAAGCAGAGGAAATGTATCTGGACGCAGAGGATGAATAAGGCAGGCCCGGACAGAATTTAAACTGTCCGGGCCTGCTCTGTTCTGTATGTTATGCTGCCATGTTCCGAAGATACTCCGCCGTCTCGTGGGAAATGGAGAATGGGACATCCACCAGCATGGCCTCGATGGTCAAATAGTCCCCGTCCTCGTAGATACGGAAGGTGCAGATTTCGTTGACCTTTGCCTCTTCCTCGCCAATGAGCGCGGTAATGGTCTCCGTCTGCCAGAGCGTGAAGCTTCCGGCTTCTGTCAGCCCCTCCGGCAGTTCCCGGAATTTCCAGCCGTCTACACTCACCGCGTCCACAAAGGTGTCGATGTCAGCCTTTTCAGTCAGAACGGCTTTCTCGTTTCCGGAGGCGTCGTGGACCACAATTTTCTGGGCTTTTGTAAAGCTGTTCGTATCAAAGTCGATGTTGGCCTGCGTGACCATCTTGCATCCCGACAGAAACAGCAGACACAGCAGGATAACGCCTCCAAGCAATGTGCGTTCTCTCATATCGGCGCCTCCTTACTCCAGATTCAGCTTCCTGCGCAGGATGAACTCTGTGCCGGCAAAATAGATGGCGGACAGAACCAATTCCCCGGCTATGGAGATCCATATGGCAGTGTGGTAACCGGTTATGCCGTTCATGTTGTTGATCATGTCGGAGAGGGTATCAAAGAGGGGCATAAGGAGCCGGGCGGCCACGGCATTCACAATTGTGTTGATAGCAATAACAGCCGCCACGCTCCATGCCACCCGGTTTTTATTGAACAGGTGGCCGATGCTCATGGCGAGATACAGCTGGAGATATCCTACGGCAAAGGACGTCATCATGAGCAGGATTGCTTCCAGCAGGCCGATCACGCCGTGGGTGGCCTGGATGTTCCAGTGGGTGAAGACGTATTGCAGGAGTCGGAAGATTTCCTGGAAATCCTCACGGTCCCAGGGCAGGATCACAAGAATGGACAGGAGGGCCACTACTACGCTGAGGAACGTTGTAATAACCGCGCACAGCAGTTTGGAGCCAATGAGCTGCCAGGGCTTCACGGGCAGGGTGTGCATCAGATAGCCCTCGCCGCCCAGAAGGCCCTTATAGAACCGCTGGATGGTGAATATCAGAGCCACGATGAACATAGCCATGAGGATGGCTACATAAACCAGCATGGCGATGCCCGCGGTTGTCTCTCCCACGGCAGTGGAGCTGGTGACGAAGCTGTTGACGGTGAAATGGTTCACCAGAGCAAGCGCCAGCGCGGCCGGCCAGATAAACGCGAACTGCTTGAACATGGAGCGGAAATCGTACTTTAAGAGCTTGCCGAACATCAGAAAGCACCTCCTTCAAAGTTGTGCGCCCGGAAAATTTCACGGAACAGAGCGTCCACGCTCTTGCCCTCCCGCTCGCGGATATTGTCCACCGTGTCGTGGAGGGTGATCTGGCCGTCCTTAAGGAAAATGGCCTCGTCCAGCACCTTTTCGATGTCGCTGATGAGGTGGGTGGAGATGAGGACGGTGCCCTCCTCGTTGTAGTTGGTGAGAATGGTGCCCAGAATGAAGTCCCGGGCGGCGGGGTCTACCCCGGCGATGGGTTCGTCCAGCAGGTACAGCTGGGCCTTCCGGGCCATGACCAGCACCAGCTGGACCTTCTCCTTGGTGCCCTTGGACATGGACTTGATGCGGTCGCTGGGAGTCACGCCCAGACTGGCGCACATGCTCATGGCCCTGGTGCGGTCGAAGTCCGCGTAGAAGTCGGCGAAAAGATCGAACAGGTCCGTGGCCTTCATCCAGTCGGCGAAGTACATCCGGTCGGGAAGATAGCTGATGATGGACTTGGTATAGGGGCCGATGTTCTGGCCGTCCACCAGGACGGCCCCCTCCGTGGGCTGGAGCAGTCCGCAGAGAATCTTGATAAACGTGGTCTTGCCGCTGCCGTTGGGGCCCAGCAGGCCCACGATGCGGCCCCGGCCCAGCTCCAGATTCACGCCGTTCAGGGCGGGTTTATTGCCGTACCGCTTGTGCAGGGCGGTACAGGTGACGAGCATTTCATTCATGGGTCAATTCCTCCTTTACAAACTCAAGGGCTTTTTCTTCCGAGTAGCCCAGCTCCGCCAAAATGCGGAGGCACTCGGCTACGGCCGCTTTGGCGCGGGCCTTGGCGGCGGCTTCAATGACGGCAATATCCTGGGTAACGGTGCGGCCCGCCGTGCGGCTCCCGACGGCGAGGCCGTCGGCCTCCAGCTGGGCCATGGCCCGCTGCATGGTGTTGGGGTTGACGCCGGCCTGGGCGGCCAGCTCCCGGACGCCCGGGAGGCGCTCCCCCGGGGGGTATTCGCCTTTCAGGATCCGCAGGGTCAATTGTTCGGTGATCTGCTGCCAGATGGGCCTGTCATCAGTAAAAGACCATTCCATTGTATTCCTCCTTCCGGTGGGTATGTGGGTTTCGTATTATTGTATTAGGTGAGTAATACAATAATACATCCCGGGGCGTTTGTCAAGAGGGTTTTCTAAATTTTTTGGTTGGTGCATAGATTGAGAGGGGAAGGGTGGTATACGGGGGATTCTTCTGCGGCCCTGCGGGCCGCTCCGCAGTATTTCTCGTTGATAGCCCGGGGGCTGCGCGCCCCCGGACACCCCGCGCCTACTTTTCGTTCACGCGAAAAGTAGGCAAAAGCGTGCTTAAACCTACGGTTTAAGAATCCCTTAGGGCGTCGCCGCAGGCGACACCTTACTACGGGGGAATTTGTTTTTTGCGCTTGTCCTGTAGTCCGTCCGGTCTGAACCGGACTGCGGGTGCGGGTTGTTGGGCGAAGCGTCTGTTTTAAGATGGTGACGGGAGACCCTACCATATAACACGGGGGAGCTCCCGAGGCGCTGAACGGGAGATTCCCGGTCTGAGACGGTAGGGGCCACCGATAACATCGTTGGATAGACGCTTCGCTCTATACACGGGAGCCGGTACGGTAGGCCGGACGGACTACAGGACGAGCGCAAAACTAATCGGCACATTAGGGGATTCTCAAGGGCGGCGAAGCCCCCTTGAAGGTGCTTTTGCTTCTTTTCGCACAAGCGAAAAGAAGGCCCCGCCCCGGCAGGGGCAAATCTAAAATGAGATTAGAGCGGGGGCCGTCCCGCAGGGACGGCAAGGAAACCTCTGGAGGTCAACGATGGAATTTTTCAAAAAAGAAGTATTGAACGGCGCGGCGGAACTCTTCGACCTGCCGCCGGACCTGGTGGCGGGCCTCCCGCATATAGAAGTGGTGGGAAATACCCACTTCTATATGGAACGCCATAAGGGCATCCTCGCCTACAGCGGCGAGGAAATCGACGTCAACGGCGAGGACTGTATCGTCCGGGTCTATGGGGAAAAACTGGAGTTAATGAGCATGACCGGCGACCAGCTGAGAATTAAGGGAATGATCGCCAAAGTGGAGTGGGTGAAATGATATGCTGAAGCATCTGGTGAATCTGGTCAAGGGCGAAGTCACCGGGCGGGTGGAAAGCGGCTTTCCCGAAAGAGTGCTGAACCTCTGCGCCGAGTACGGCATCGTGTTCTGGGACCTCAGCTGGGCCTCGCCGGTGGAGTTTACCTTCACCATGACCCGGCGGGACTGGAAACGCCTGCGGCGGCTGAGCCGGAAAATTGACTGCGATATGACCGCCGTGAGCTGGAGGGGCACGCCCTTCTTCCTGGGGAGGATGCGGCGCCGGTATGGACTGTGGATCACCCTGGGGATCTGTACGGCGCTGCTGTTCTGCGGGTCCTTCTTTATCTGGGACTTTGAGATCGAGGGAAATGAGACAATTTCCCAGCAGGAGATCCTGCGGGCGCTGGATAAATATGGCATCGGATTCGGGACCTACGGCTTCCATGTGGATTCCTCCGAGCTGCGAAACCAGATGCTTCTGGAAATTCCGGAACTGAGCTATATTGCCGTCAACGTCCGGGGATGCCGGGCCTATGTCCAGGTGCGGGAGAGAATCCCTGAGCCGGAGATCATCAGCAAACGGGAGCCGGGCAACACCGTGGCCGCAAAGGACGCGCTCATTACCGCCATCCAGCCCTGGGACGGACAGAAAATGGTGCTGCCGGGGACTACGGTGAAGGAAGGGCAGCTGCTGATTTCCGGCGTGATGCAGGACAATGTCACCGGCGTCCGGTATCTGCGGGGAATGGGGAAAGTCTATGGGCGGACCTGGTACCATTTGCAGTGCCGGGTGCCGCTGACGGTGCGGGAAAAGGTCTACACAGGGGAGGAAAAGGTCAGGAGAGCCCTTTTGGTTGGAAAAAAACGGTGGAATCTCTATTTTAGCAGTAGCATTTTGGGGGATACTTGTGATAAAATAACTACTTGGGATGAATGGGAGCTGCCCGGCGGCGTCGCGCTGCCGGTGACCATGGTGACGGAGAAGCTGCGGACCTACGAGATCACTGAGCGGGAGCGGAGCCGGGAAGAGGCGCTGGCTCTGGCGGACACGGTGCTGACGGCACGGCTGGACGGGTACGTGGAAGAAGGCGAGGTCCTCAGCCGGGAGCTTACCGGCGAGGTGGCGGACGGCTGTCTGGTGGTGACGCTGTCGGCGGAGTGCGAGGAGCAGGTCGGGCGGCTGGTGGAGATCCCAAAGTCCTAGGCGGACGGCCAATGCGCTCCTTACTGCGCGGGTGTATTCAGCTTGCCGCCGGTGACGCAGGTTCTTAATTGGGAGGCGGCGGATATGGCGGCTGTGGTGGTATTCGATATAGGAGAGACGCTGATCGACTACGGCAACCCGCTCAGTTGGGTGACGCTGTACCGCCCCGCCCTGGAGAGAGTGGACCGGGCCTGTGGGCTGGGGCTGGCGGAGGAGGACTTTTCCAGCGCTATGGAGGTGCTCAGGAAGTACAACACCCGGCTTTGCCCCAGGACGAGGGAAGTCAGCGCGGATGAGATCTTTCAGGAGATCCTGGACGGCTGGCATCGCCCGGGAGGACCCAGGGAGGCCATGAAACGGGAATTTTTCGCCTTCTTCAAACGGAATGATCCCCGGCCCTATCCGGATGTGCCGGACGCGCTGGCGAAATTGAAACGGGCGGGGGTCCGGACGGCCGCGCTGTCGGACGTGGCCTACGGCGAGGACAGCGAGTCGGCGCTGGCGGATATTGGGGAGATTGCGGCGTATATTGATCTGCCGCTGACGAGCCGGGACATCGGCTGGCGGAAGCCGGACGGCAGGGGGCTGCTGTATATCGCGGAGCGGCTCCGGGAGGACGTCCGGGAACTGGTTTTCGTGGGGAACGAGGAGAAGGACGTGCTCTGCGCCAGGGCCGCGGGAGCGGTCTCCGTGCTGATCGACCGGGAGGGGCGGAGGCCGGACTATGGACAGGCGTATACAATACCGTCTATGGACGGGTTATTTGATATTTTACAGGAAAGAAGATGAATCAGTTTGGAACAAAGGATAGAGATCGAAAGACTGGAAGAAGCGGCCAGCATTTTTGGCTCTTTCGATGAAAATATCCGGCTCATCGAGTCGGAGTTCCATGTGGTGGTCACCAACCGGGAGGGCGAGCTGCGCATCGCCGGAGAGCCGGAGGACACCATGCTGGCCGCCAAGGCCATCCACGCCCTGCTGACGCTGGCCAGCAAGGGGGAGAACATCGGCGAGCAGACGGTGCGGTATGTGATCGGGCTGGCCCGCTCCGGGCAGGCGGACAAGGCCGCCGAGCTGACGGCGGACGTGATCTGCATTACCTCCAAGGGCAGGCCCGTGAAGGCCAAGACCATCGGGCAGAAGAAATATATTGAATCCGTGCAGAAAAACACCGTTACCATCGGCGTGGGGCCCGCCGGTACGGGCAAGACGTATCTGGCGGTAGCCGCCGCCGTGGCGGCCTTCCGGGACAAGCAGGTCAACCGGATCATCCTCACCCGTCCCGCCGTGGAGGCGGGGGAGCGGCTGGGTTTTCTGCCGGGGGATTTGCAGAGCAAGGTGGACCCGTACCTGCGGCCGCTGTATGACGCCCTCTTTGACATGCTGGGGGCGGAGACCTACCAGAAGTATCTGGAACGGGGGAACATCGAAGTCGCACCGCTGGCCTACATGCGCGGACGGACGCTGGACGACAGCTTCATCATTCTGGACGAGGCCCAGAACACCAGCCGGGAGCAGATGAAGATGTTCCTTACCCGTATGGGCTTCGGGTCAAAGGTGGTCATCACCGGCGACGTGACCCAGATCGACCTGCCGGCGGACAAGACCTCCGGGCTGAAAGAGGCGGTGCGGGTGCTCAAAAACGTGGAGGGCATCGGCATCTGTGAGCTGACCGATCAGGACGTGGTGCGCCATGTGATGGTCCAGCGGATCATCAAGGCTTACGACGACTACTATAACAAGGGGAAGAAGAGATAGAAAATGGCTAAACGGCATTATATCCCCGTGACGGCGGACGTGCCGGGGGTGAACGACGCTCTGAAAGCGCTCATCCGCAAGGCGATCCGTACCGCTCTGGCTGCGGAGGGGGTGGATTTTGCCTGCGAGGTGGATGTGTCCGTCACCAGCGATGAGGGAATTCATCAGATCAACCTTGCTATGCGCGGGGTGGACAGGCCCACGGACGTGCTGAGCTTCCCGGTTTTTGACCTGACGCCGGGGGAGCTTCCCGGGGAGGAGGACGCGGACCCCGCCACGGGGCTGGTGCCTCTGGGGGATATGGCGATCTCTCTGGAGCGGGTGCGGGCCCAGGCCAAGGAGTATGGGCACTCCAACCGGCGGGAGCTGGCGTACCTGGTGGTGCATTCGGTCCTGCACCTGCTGGGGTATGACCATCTGGACGAGGGGCCCCAGAAGGCCCGGATGCGCTCACGTGAGGACGCGATTATGGCGGAGTTGGGGCTGGAGCGGTAAGAGAAACGGGAACTTTATGAAAATAGAAATCAGCGGCAATTTGATCAGGCACTATCTGCAAAATGTGTACTTTATCAACGGCCACAGCTATGCCGGGAAATCCACCATGGTAAAAATGCTCGCCGAACGGTATGGCATGATTGCCTGCGGAGAGAATTACCATGACGCGTTCCCACGGGAAAAGCTGTCCCGCTGGAAGCAGCCCGGATTGTGCTACTTTGACACCATGAGCGGATGGGAAGAGTGGCTGAACATGACCCCGGAGGAGCACTGGAACTGGACAGAGGCGGTTTCCAGGGAGTGCGTTGAGATCGAAATCCTGGAGCTTCTGAAATTATCCGCAGGCGGGAAGAAGGTCATTGTGGATACCAACATTCCGGTTGATATATTAAGGGAAATTTCGGATTACCGCCATGTGGCCATCATGCTCTGCGATCCGCCGGATATCACCGCGACGCGGTTTTTTGACCGGGAGGACCCGGAGAAGAAATTTATGATGGACCAGATCAGAAAATGCAAGGACCCGGAGGCCGCGCTGAAAAACTTCAATTCCTGGGCGCTCTTTCATCCGCCGGAGGAGACCGACTGGCAGCATACCGGGTTCTTTACCTATACGCGCTCGGATTTTGAGAACGATACCCGCGAAGAGGTGCTGCAAGCTTTGGCGGCGCATTTTGGATTATGAAAAAACGGCAAAAAGCTCAATGCCGGAATAATAAGAAAGTTGAGGATGACCTGATGAATGAAATCAAGAAAACAGCGATGATTACCATTGCCGGACGGCCCAACGTGGGCAAGTCCACCCTGACCAACGCCCTGGTGGGGGAGAAGATCGCCATTGTCTCCCCTAAGCCCCAGACGACACGCAACCGGATCTGCGGCGTGGTGAACCGGGGAGACACCCAGTTTGTGCTGATGGACACGCCGGGGTTCCACAAGGCACGGACACGGCTGGGGGACTACATGGTGAACGTGGTCAGGCAGTCCGTGGCGGACGTGGACGGTGTGTGCCTGATGGTGGAGCCCATCGCCAAGGTGGGAACGCCGGAACAGGCGCTGATCGACCGGATCAGGGAGGAGCGGCTGCCCGCCGTGCTGGTCATCAACAAGATCGACACCGTGGAGAAGGCCCAGCTGCTGGAGGTCATGGCGGTCTACAGCGAGGCGTACCAGTTTGACGCCATTATCCCTGTCTCCGCACAGGAGAAGGACGGACTGGAGGAGCTGATGGAGCAGCTGGGCAAGTACGCCGAAGAGGGGCCCCAGCTATTCCCAGACGGGGAGACCTCCGACCAGCCGGAACGGCAGATCGTGGCGGAGATCGTCCGGGAGAAGCTGCTGCGGAATCTGGACAAGGAGGTTCCTCACGGGACGGCCATCGAGGTGACCAAGTTCTCCGAGCGGGACAGCGGAGTGATCGACCTGGATGTGACGATCTACTGCGAGAAGGCCAGCCACAAGGGCATTATCATTGGGAAGAATGGGGCTATGCTGAAAAAAATCGCCTCCCACGCGAGGGAGGATATCGAGCGGTTCATGGGTACCAAGGTTTACATGGAGACCTGGGTGAAGGTGAAGGAGAATTGGCGGGATAATGTCAATTATATCCGGTCTTTTGGGTATGACGAACAGTAGAGAATGAGGTCGGAAATACCATGGATTATCAGGAAAAGACTGTCCCGCTGAAAAACGGTGGGACCTGCCTTCTGCGCCGCCCGGAAGAGAACGACGCGGAAATACTGATTGCGTATCTGAAAAGCACCGCAGCGGAAACCCGCTTCTTTCAGCGGGAGCCGGAGGAGCATACCGAGACTGTGGAGGATGAGGCCGCGTTCATCCGGGAGGTAAATGAAGCGGAACGCGACCTCCTTCTGCTGGCCTTCGTGGATGGGCGGTTTGCGGGCAGCTGCGGTATGGATTCTCGTGGGAATAAACAGCGGGTTCGCCATCGGTGCGATATTGGCATTTCGCTGTACCAGGAGTTCTGCGGTATGGGACTGGGAACACTGATGCTGACGGAATTGTTGGAGATGGCCCGTCAGTGCGGCTACGAACAGGCGGAGTTGGAGGTTATTGACGGCAACATCCCTGCTATGGGCCTTTACCGGAAGCTGGGCTTCGAGGCCTACGGCACCCGGCCCCGGGATGTGAAGTACAAAGACGGCACCTATGCGGATGCCCATCTGATGGTGAAACGGCTGTAGGAGAAGGAAAATGGAATACACAAGCAAAGAAGTCCTGCTGAAAAACGGAAAGACCTGCGTCCTCCGCCTTGCGGAGGAGAGCGAGGCGGAAATATTGCTGGAATATCTGAAAGCGACTTCCGCCCAGACGCCCTATATGATCCGGGAACCGGAGGAGGTTCGGACCAGCGTAGAGGAGGAAGTGGAGTTTATCCGGAAGAATCGGGAGAACCCCCGCGCCCTGCACCTGCTTGCGTTTGTGGACGGGAAGCTTGCGGGCAGCTGCTCCTTCGGCGCGGCTTCGGAACGGAACCGGATGCGGCACCGGTGTACGGTGGGTATCTCGTTGTACCGGGAGTTCTGGGGCATGGGCGTCGGGACCGCGCTTATGAGCGAGATCCTGTCCGCGGCAAAGACCGTCGGGTTTGAACAGGCGGAATTGGATGTGGTTTCGGAAAACGCTCCGGCGGTTGGGCTGTATAAAAAACTGGGGTTTAAGGAGACCGGGACCATTCCCCGTGCCTTCAAGTACCGGGACGGGAGTTACGCGGATTTCCTGTTTATGGTAAAGGACCTGGCATAACCACAACTTACCACTTATATCCGACAAGTTTCCTGCCCACTATAATGGCGGGAGGACGGGAAAGATGGATGATGGATATTGGGACCTGTTCTGGAACACCGGCGCGCCGGAGTTCTATCTGCTGCGGAAGCGGGAGAATGAACGGAACGAGAGGGAACAGGAGCAGCGCGCCCATTAGGGACATCATTCCGGCGCCCAGCGCCGGAACGACCGTCCCCGCGCCCTCCGGGCGCGCGGGGCGCTACATAGAGGAACGAGCATGGCGCGAGAACGGACTGTTGTAAAGGGCATCGTCCTGCGGGCGGTGGATACCAAAGAGAGCGACAAGATATTAACCATTCTGACCCCCCACGGGAAGCTGCCGGTGGTGGCGAAAGGAGCCCGCAGCAGGAAAAGCCGGGTGACGGCGTGTACCCAGCTGCTGGCCTACTCCGAGCTGACCCTCAGCGAGAGCCGGGGGTGGCAGTACCTCAGCGAGGGAAGCACCATCGAGCTGTTCCAGGGGGTAAGGCAGGACATTGAGCTGCTGAGCCTCGCCAGCTACTTCGCCGAGCTGACCGAAGCGGCGGCGCTGGAGGGCGTGGAGAGCGGGGAAATCTTATCCTTGCTGCTCAACGCGCTGTACGCGCTGGGGAATCTGAAAAAGAATCCGGCGCTGGTGAAAGCGGCGTTTGAATTGAAGCTGATGAGCTTGATTGGCTTCGAGCCGCTGGCGGACGCCTGCGCCTATTGCGGGAATCCCGAGCCGGAGGAGCCGGTACTGGATGTGCGGGAGGGCGTGGTCTGCTGCGGAAAGTGCGGAAAAGGAGAGCGGGGATTGTCTATGCCGCTCTCCAAAGGGGCTTTGGCGGCGATGCGCTGGGTGCTGTACGGGGAAGCGAAACGGCTTTACAGCTTCTCCCTGGCAGGGCCGGACCTGAAAAAACTGGGAGACGCAAGCGAGACTTACGTCCATGCCATGCTGGAAAGAGGATTCAAGACGCTGGATTTTTATAAGGGGCTTCAGCTGCCGGAGGCGGATGGATGATCGAACTGAAAAAAGCGGGGCCCCAGTACCGCGGGCAGATCCGCGCCACCTTATTATGAGAAAGCGGAAAACCAATGATCGACCCGATTGGGAGAAAGATTATGAGCGAATTATTTGACAAATCCATACGAACGTTAGAGCTTCCGGCAGTGCTGAAAATGCTGTCGGAACAGACCAACAGCGCAGAGTCCCGGGAAAAGGCTCTTGCCATCGTTCCGCAGACGGACGTGGACGATGTGAAGCGCTTGCAGGACGAGACCGACGCGGCCCGGGATATGATCGGGCTGAAGGGCAGCCCCGCCTTCTCCGGCATCAAGCCGGTGGCGGAGAGCCTGTACCGCGCCGACCACGGCGGCGCGCTGAACACCCGGGAGCTGCTGGACATCGCCGGGGTGCTGCGGTGCGCGCGGCGGGTAAGGGACTACTTCAACGACGACGGGCAGAAAACAGCCATCGACTACCTCTTCTGCGCCCTGCGGGGCAACCGTTTTCTGGAGGAGAAGATCTTTACCTCCATCCTGGAGGAGGACGTGATTGCCGACAACGCCAGTCCCGAACTGGCGGACATCCGGCGGCATATCCGGGTGGCGGCGTCCAAAGGACGGCAGATTTTGCAGAAAATCATCTCCTCCCAGAGCTACAGCAAGGTTTTGCAGGAGGCCATCATCACCCAGCGGGACGGGCGGTTCGTGGTGCCCGTGAAGGCGGAGTTCCGGGGCAGTATGCCGGGTCTGGTCCACGACGTCAGCTCCAGCGGGGCCACCATCTTCGTGGAGCCCATGGGAGTGGTGCAGGCCAACAATGAGCTGAAAGAGCTGGAGGCTAAGGAGAAAAAGGAGATCGAGCGTATCCTGCGGGCCCTGTCCGCCGAGGCGGCGGGGTGTCACAACGACATCCTGTCCGACTACGACACGCTGGTGCGGCTGGACCTGATCTTTGCCCGGGGGCAGCTGAGCTACAAGATGAACGGCACCCGGCCGGAAATCCGGAGAAACGGCAGCATCTGCCTCCGCCACGCCCGGCATCCGCTGCTGGACAGCGGCAAGGCGGTGCCCATCACCATCGAGCTGGGGCAGAAGTTCGACACCCTGGTCATCACCGGCCCCAACACCGGCGGTAAGACCGTCAGCCTGAAAACGCTGGGGCTGCTGACCCTTATGGCCCAGTGCGGACTGCATATCCCCGCCGATTCCGGAAGCGCGGTGAGCGTGTTCGACCGGGTGCTGGCGGACATCGGCGACGAGCAGAGCATCGAGCAGAGTCTGTCCACCTTCTCCGCCCATATGGTGAATATCGTGAAGATTCTGGACGAGGCCGACAACCACAGCCTTATCCTCTTCGACGAGCTGGGCGCGGGCACCGACCCCATCGAGGGCGCGGCCCTGGCTATCGCCATCATCCAGCACGTCCGGGACAGGGGCGGGAAAATCGCCGCCACCACCCACTACGCGGAGCTGAAAACCTTTGCCATGACTACGGCGGGAGTGGAGAACGCAAGCTGTGAGTTCGACGTGGAGACCCTGCGGCCTACGTATAAGCTGCTCATCGGCATCCCCGGCAAGTCCAACGCCTTCGCCATCTCCCAGCGGCTGGGGCTGGACCCCGCCGTCATTGAGACCGCCAAGGCCCAGATGGACAGCGAGTCCATCCGGTTTGAGGACGTGCTGACCCAGCTGGAGGAGAAGCGCCAGCGGCTGGAAAAAGACCAGACCGAGGCCGAGCGTCTCCGCACCCAGCGGGAGGCCGACGCCAAGCGCGCCCACGAGTTCCGGGAGCAGATGGAGCGCGCCAAGGAGAACGCCCGCACACGGGGCGAGGCCGAGGCAAGGCGCATCGTCCGGGAGGCGAGAGCCCAGGCGGACGCTATCTTCGAGGAGCTGGCCATGCTGCGCAAGGAGCAGGAAAAAGCCGCCAGCTGGCAGAACGTCAACGACGCCAAGGCCGCCATCCGGGGAAAGCTGAACCAGATGGAGGAGGAGCTTCACTTCGAGGAGGAGAGGGAGCCTATCCCCGCCCCCAGCCGTCCCATCCGGGAGGGCGATCTGGTGGAGCTGGGCGGTACCAGGAAGCAGGCGGTGGTCACCGCCGTGAATGGCGAGAAGCTGCAGCTGCTGGCCGGAAATATGAAGCTGACCGTCAAGGCCAAGGAGGTGCGCCTCATCGAGGACGCCGAGACCCTGGCCAAACGGGAGGCCAAAAAGCGGGCCGCGGCCACGGTCCGTCTGGCGGGCGCCCGGGCGGCGGTGAACGAGCTGGACATCCGGGGACTGATGACCGACGAGGCGGACCTGCAGGTGGAGCGGTTTATAGACAACGCCGTGATGGGCAAGCTGAACGTCGTCACCATCATCCACGGCAAGGGCACCGGGGCCCTGCGCAAGGCGGTCCACCAGCAGCTCAAACGCCACCCGTCCGTGAAATCCTTCCGCCTGGGCCGGTACGGCGAGGGAGAGGACGGCGTCACCGTGGTGGAGCTCAAGCAGTAACCCTATGGACCGGGAGGAACATCCAGCCCTTCCGGTCCATAGAATGAGGAGGTGGAAACATACGCTCCCGCAGCCCAGGGAATATCTGCCGCCATAGGGATTATAGCCCTTGACCGGGGGCCGGAAAAGGGCGCTTTCGTAAAAATTCCCACAAAACGGTGTGCAAAGTTCTTTTGTGGACGGACAATTTTGTTGAATGTGCCGTTGACGCGGAGAGGGAAATTTGTTAACATATGAAATATCCTTAGAGCGTGGCCGGGGTCTCCGGCTGTCATTCGTGTATGCAGATTGAGATTGAAGAGGAGATAATAGGTCTATGTATACTCAGGAAGTCACCATTAACAACGAGGTTGGCCTGCACGCACGGCCTGCCACCTACTTCATCCGCAAGGCTAATGAGTTCAAGAGCGGGATCTGGGTCGAGAAGGACGAGCGCCGCGTAAACGCCAAGAGCCTGCTGGGCGTCCTGTCCCTGGGCATCGTGAAGGGTACTACTATCACCCTCATCGCTGACGGTTCCGACGAGAAGGAAGCCGTGGAAGCACTGGCTGAGTTGGTCCGTTCCGGCGAGTTCGGCGAGTAAGAGACATTTCTACACACAGCGGATGAAAGACTGTTTCGGTGACGAAGCAGTCTTTTTCTGTCTCAGAGAAAGCGGCTTTGCCGCCGACGATTCTTCACAGCCACTCGATGTGGTCACTGTGCAATCGTGGGCGGCAAACTCCCGCGGATGGCTTTTGCCCGCGTATTTGAAAGGAGGCCCCCATGAGCTGGAGGACCTGTAAAAAATTTGACGCACACGTCCATGTGCTGCCGGAGAAAAGGGCGGCGCAGTTTCTGGAGAGCGAGGGGCCGGACGCGCCCTGGTCCAGGTGCGGCGTGGACGACTGCCTGCGGCGGATGGACCGGTACGGCATTGAGCGGGCCCTGCTGGTGCCCAACAATGACCAGTACCTGTATTATCAGGACCCAGACGAGACCAACCGCTTTCTGGGAGAAGTGGTGAAGGGGCACCCGGACCGGTTTTGGGCATTCGCGGACGTGACAGCCAGCGGGGCGTATTTTATCGAGCAGACGCCATACATCCTGGAGGACGCGGTGACGGAATACGGCCTGTCCGGGCTGAAAATCCATCCCACCAACCTGCACATGGACGCGGACGACCTGCGGCTGGTGCCGGTGCTGCGGAAGGCGGCGGAGTTGGGCGTGCCGGTGATGTTCCACGCCAACCCCTGCCGGCTGGGCTTCCACGATAACTGCGCCCCGGACAAAATCAACCGCATGATTCAGGTTTTTCCGGATCTGGATATTATCACCGCCCACCTGGGCGGGATGAAGTGGCAGGACGCGGTCTCCGGGTGTACGTGGGCGGATATGTCGTATATTCTGCCCAAACTGGTGGGATTGTATGGAATGGAGCAGACCAACCGTATCCTGCGGGCCTTCGGGCCGGACAGGCTGATCTTTGGAACGGACTTCCCGGACGGGGAGTATGACATCTATTTTGACATTCTGGACCAGATGGACTTTACGGACGAGGAGATCGGAAAGATCGCCTGGAAGAACATCGAAAACCTGCTGACGCCGGAGAGGGACGAGCAATGACGAAAGAAGAGCTTCTGGAAAAAGCCAACAGCCTGCCCCTGGCCCCGGGCGTGTACCTGATGCACGGCAAGGACGGCGAGGTCATCTACGTGGGCAAGGCGAAAAAACTGAAAAACCGGGTGAGCCAGTACTTTCAGGCGGGCCGGGGACACAACATCAAAACCCACACCATGGTGGGGCTGGTGGATACCTTCGATACCATTATTGTGGGCAGTGAGTTCGAGGCGCTGGTGCTGGAAAACGCCCTCATCAAGCAGTATATGCCCCGGTACAACATCCTGCTCAAGGACGACAAGGGGTATCCCTTCGTGCGGCTGAGCCGGGAGGCGTACCCGAAGTTCTCCATTGCCAGCCGCGTCTCCGACGACGGGGCCAGGTACTACGGTCCCTACGGCGGGCGGTTCGAGACCCGCTCCGCACTGGACGCGGTGAAGGCCGCGCTCCATCTGCCTACGTGCAGCAAGACGTTCCCCCGAGACATTGGGAAGGAGCGGCCCTGCCTCAACCACCATATGGGCCGCTGCGACGGTTTCTGCCGGAAGGAAATGACGCAGGAGGAGTACAACCGGCGTATCGATCTGGCGGTGCAGCTGCTGGAGGGGAAGGTCCGGCTGGTGACCGCCCAGCTGGAGGAAGAAATGCAGAGAGCGGCGGAGGACTGGAAGTTCGAGGAGGCCGCCGCCCTCCGGGACCGGATCGCGGCTATCAAGGTCCTGAGCAAACGGCAGAAAGTGCTGGCCGGGGTCTGCGCCGACACGGACGTGTGGGGGCTGTACCTGGGGGCCAAGTGCTGCTACGCGGTGCTCCACTATGAGGAGGGGCAGCTGACGGGCCGGGAGGCGGAGCTGTTCGCCGCTTCCCTGGACGAGGAACCGGAAATTCTGTCGGCGCTGCTGCTGCAATACTACGGCGGTAAGGCCGTGGTGCCGAAGGAGATCTGCATCCCGGCGGAGATCGAGGACCAGGAGGTGCTGGAGCAGCTCCTGACCGAACAGGCGAAGCATAAGGTGACGCTGCGGGTGCCCCAGCGGGGAGAGAGGGCTCAGGTGCTGCAAATGGCCGCCGCCAACGCCCGGGAAGAGGCCGAACGGCAGACCACCAGCCAGGAGCGCAGCGACAAGACGCTGGAGCTGCTGGGGAAGATGCTGGGATTGCCCGAGACCCCTTCGTTCCTGGAGAGCTACGATATCTCCAACACCGGCGCGGACGATATTGTGGCCTCCATGGTGGTGTTCCATGGGTCCAGGCCCGCCAAGGAACGGTACAGAAGGTTCCGCATCAAGGGGCTGGACGGACATCCGGACGACTATAAGTCCATGGAGGAGGTCCTGACCCGGCGGCTCACCCATTATATGGAGCAGGATAAGAAATTTATGCCCCTGCCGGATGTGATGCTCATTGACGGCGGCGAGCAGCACGCCAAGGTGGCGAGAAGGGTGACGGAACATTTCGGACTGGCTATCCCCATTTTCGGCATGGTGAAGGACGACAGGCACCGGACAAGGGCGCTTGTCACGCCGGAAGGACGGGAAATCGGGATCAAAGGGACCCAGGTTGTCTTTTCCTTAATCGGAAGAATCCAGGAGGAGACCCACCGCTTTGCCATCACATTCAACCGGGAGAGCCACGGAAAGAGCGTGAAGGGCTCGACGCTGGATGGCATTCCGGGCGTGGGTGAGGCGAGACGTACGGCCCTGCTGAAGCATTTCAAGAGTTTGAAGGCCATCAAAGAGGCCTCTTTAGAGGAATTGCAGGCGGTTGTACCCAAGAACGCCGCCCTGGCCGTATATCAATGGGCGCACCCGGCGGAGGCACCCGCCGGGAGTACCCAAAGCGGTACGGTAGGGACCGCCGGCGACATCGTAAAATAGACGCTTCGCCTGATACACGGGGCCCCCACGCGAGCCCAGCGAAGCGGGTCGCGTGGGGAAGAGGAGGGGCAAAGCAACGAAGTGCAGTTTTCGGCGTGAGCCGGAAACGGAACGGAGTGGATTTCGCCCCGACGAGGTTTAGACCGGACGGACTACAGGACAAGCGCAAAAATAATAACCCCCGTAATAATGAGGGATTCTTAAACCGTAGGTTTAAGCGACTTTTTGCCTACTTTTTGTTCGCACAAAAAGTAGGCCGTCGTCCGGGCGCGGAAGCCCGGGACTATCGTTGCGAAACAAGCGGGTGCCGCCGCGCAGCGGCGGCAAAGAAAGGCAGGTGGAAAACGATGCCCCTCTGCATTGCCAACGCTCCATGCAAGGTCTGATCCGAACAGGACGGCATGGAGTTGAAACGAAAGAACCATCATAACGAAACAATGTTCGGACAGGCTTTGCATTTTTACAGAAAGAACAAATTGTAAAAAGGAGCAAAGTCTGACATGAAAAGCAATTTATTCAACTTAAAGGGATTAAAGTATTTCCTGATCCTCTGGAGCACCCAGGGCCTGTCGGCCCTGGGAAGCGCCATGACCAGCTTCGCGCTGGTCATCTGGTCCTACCAGCAGCAGGGCTCCGCCCTGACTACGGCGGGGCTGACGGTCTGCTCTTACGCGCCCTATGTGCTGCTGAGCATCTTCGCGGGAAGTCTGGCAGACCGGTGGGATAAGAAAAAAACCATGGCGCTCTGCGACCTCTTCGCGGCGCTGACCACGGCGGCAGTGCTGATCCTGCTGAAAACCGGGCGGCTGGAAATCTGGCACCTGTACGGCATCAACGCCCTGAACGGCCTGATGAACACCATCCAGCAGCCGGCCGGCGAGGTCGCCGTCACGCGGCTGACCCCGCCGGAACAGGTACAGCGGGTGGCGGGGCTGCGGAGCTTGTCCAGTTCCCTGGTGACGCTTCTGTCACCGGTACTGGCTGCGGCGGCGCTGACGCTGCTGGGACTGGAGGCAGTGATCGTCTTCGACCTGACCACCTGCGCCGTGGCGGTGGGGAGCCTGCTGCTCATCCGGGTCCCGGAGGGACGGGCGGCGGAGAAAGACGATCTGCTGCAATCGGCCCGGGAGGGCCTGGGATGGCTGGACCAGCACCGAGGCGTGCTGGACATGATCCTGTTTCTGGCGGCTATCAACCTGATCGCGAGTATCTATAACGCGGCCCTGCCCGCCATGGTGCTCTCCCGTTCCGGCGGCGGGGAGCGGGCATTGGGGATCTTGCAGACCTTTACCGGGATAGCGAACCTGGCGGGAAGCCTGCTGGTGACGCTGCTGCCCGCGCCCAAAAGCCGGGTGAGGGTGATCTGCAACAGCCTGCTGTTCTCCATGAGTACGGAAAATCTGATGCTGGCCCTGGGCCGCCGGGCAGGAATATGGTATACCGGGGCCATTCTGGGCTGGCTGTTCATCCCGGTGATGAATACCAACCTGGACGCTCTGCTGCGGCTGCATATCCCGGTGGAATTGCAAGGGAGAGTCTACGCCGCCCGGAATACCTTGCAGTTTTTCACCATCCCGGTGGGCTATCTGCT
The DNA here is from genome assembly GCA_014799845.1 of Oscillibacter sp. Lineage (GTDB taxonomy): Bacteria > Bacillota > Clostridia > Oscillospirales > Oscillospiraceae > Pelethomonas. The sequence continues at coordinate 40,674 of JAAVHF010000036.1, forward strand.
GGGCGGCTGGCTGGTGGACAGGGTCTGCGAGCCTTACATGGCGGGGCTGCCGGCGGAGAGTGCGCTGGTGCGGCTGCTGGGCGGCGGAAAGGGAAGCGGCGCGGCCCTGCTGTTTCTGATGATCGCGGCGGCAGGCGTGCTGGTCTGCCTGATTTTCCGGAGGGACAGGAACCTCTGGCGGCTGGAGGAGGAATAAAGCTATGGGAAAAACGGCGTTTGTCACCGGCGGGAGCCGGGGTATCGGACGGGCCATCGTCCGGGAACTGGCGGCGGCGGGGTACGCCGTGGGCATCAACTACCTGCAATCGGAAAAGCAGGCGGAAGAGCTGGCCGCAGAGATCCGGGAGCAGGGAGGCAGGGCTCTGGCGGTCCGGGCGGACGTGGCGGACCGGGAGGCGGTCACCGCCGCCATCCGGGCGGTGGAAGGGGCCTTCGGGCCCGCAGACCTGCTGGTGAACAACGCCGGGATCGCCCAGAACGACCTGTTCCAGGACACCCCGGAGGAGCTGTGGCGCAGGATGTTCGCCGTCCACGCCGACGGCGCGTTCCACACCATTCAGGCGGTGCTGCCCCACATGCTCCACGAGAAGGCGGGGTGCATCGTGAACATTTCATCCATCTGGGGGCTGCGGGGAGCGTCCTGCGAGGTGGCCTACGCCGCGTCCAAGGCGGCGGTGATCGGGCTGACCCGGTCCCTGGCTATGGAGCTGGCCCCGTCCCACATCCGGGTCAACTGTATCGCCCCGGGGGTGATCCATACCGACATGGTGAAGGAACTGGGGGAGGAGACGGTGGCCTCCCTCATCGACCAGACCCCCGCCGGACGGCTGGGAACGCCGGAGGACATCGCAAAAGCGGTGGCCTTCCTGGCGAAGGACGACGCGGACTTTATCACCGGTCAGGTGCTGACGGTGGACGGAGGATTTATCCTGTAAGAGCCCGTTCAGTATCTCAACGTGTGCGGAGAGATGCTGAACAGGCTCTTGGAAAATAAAGACCCGGCTCCTGGATTCCAGGGGCCGGGTTCATTGTCTCCGTGTGAGACGCGTATCGACAACACAGATAGCCATATAAAAATAAAACTCCACGCCGTAGGGGCGTGGCCTTCCGATTCTTCATATCGCCGGGGACGGGGTTACCGCTCGCTGGTGGTGGTCTCGCGCTCACCGAAGATCATGTCGTCAATGTCGACGCCGGTGAAAGGTATCGTCATGTCTGCTATCACTTCCTTTCCATACTAGATTGCTTACAGTTTAGCACAGGTGAACAAAAAAAGCAAGCCTTTTTTATTCGATATTGCAAAAATTTTTCGGGAATTTCCGGAAAAGATTTGGGGCAGGCCGTTCCGGCGCTCAGAACGGGGCCTCGGTCTCTTCCGGCGCGGCAGGGGATTCCTGCAATTGCCGCAGGCACCGGGCGCAGATGTTTTTGCCCTTGAAGAGAGAAACATGGCGGCCGCTGTCGCAGAAAATGCAGACGGGGTTGTATTTCTTCAAAATGACGGAGGAACCTTCTACAAAGATTTCTACGGTTTCACGGTCTCCAAGATTCATGGTGCGGCGAAGCTCAGCGGGTAACACCACCCGCCCCATCTTGTCGATGCGGCGCACGATTCCTGTTGATTTCATAGGTGGGCCTCCTTCTCTGCCGCCCTTTGGGCGGCAGGGGGTAATCCTTTTCGAATTGGCCCGGGACCTGCGCGGCCCCGGACTCCGCGCCTACTTTTGCCACGCGGCAAAAGTAGGCAAAAACGCGCTTAAACCTGGCGGTTTAAGAATCCCTTGTTTTTATGGGGTTTGTCGCCATTGGGCGGTGATTTGCCGGATTGGGTGCCACTGAGTTGGAGGTTGTCCTTCTAGTGGCTTGGCGCTTGAAGAACTCCGCCTGCCGGCCTGTTAAAGAGAGACTGCACTGCAAGGGGGCGGTTTCACGTAGAATGGCAGGAAATGTACGGTCTTCCGTGCTTCAATAAATTTCCTGCTCCAATTCCTCAAAGCAGGCGCAGTTAAAAAATTCCGGGATAGAAATATCCAAACCATCGCAGAGCTTCTTGACCGTTACTACGGAAATATCTTTCCGGCGTTCGTCCATCATGCTGTAAACGGTGGAGGGCGTCACGCCGGACAGCGTGGCCAATTCATTATACTTGATGCCCCGTTCCCGGCACAGGGCCTGGAAGCGGGTGACGACGGCCTCTTTCATGCGCATGGACGCCTCACCTCAAACCACAAGATTTCAGAATATCTCCTGCTCCAGCGCGTCAAATGCCGGAGTGGAAAAGAATTCTCCCAGCGTGATGTCAAAGCCGTCGCACAATTTTTTGATGGTCACCGTTCCTGGATTCTGGCTTTCGCCGTTGAGGATACTCTTAATAGTAGCCTGCGGTACGGCGGAAAGGTTGCTTAATCCGTTAGGTGTGATGCCACGCTCTTTGCATAGTTCCAAAATGCGGGCCGCAACCGCCTCCCGGGTGTTCATAGGCAAATCCTCCGTGTGATTTGTCACTATGATAAATTGTTTGCGGTCTGTTCGTTAGTGATTCATCACTAAAAAGGAAATAACAACAAAAATCCCCGCCCTCATAGCTGAGGACGGGGATTTTTGCGATGTACTTTACTCGGCGACAATGGCCTCGGTGGGGCAGTTGGCAGCGCAGGCGCCGCAGTCCACACAGGCATCAGCGTCGATGACGTACTGGCTGTCACCCTGAGAAATGGCCTCGACGGGGCAGTTCTCGGCGCAGGTGCCGCAGCTGACGCAAGCATCGGTGATCTTATGAGCCATGAATGATTACCTCCTTTGAATGGGTGCTTCTATTGTACCATGAACTTGGAAAAATGCAAGTGCAAATTCATCCGCCGGGGGAGAAATGTGTAAAAGCCGCCGGTTGGGGAATACTGAACGGGAAAAAATCTGTGTCGATAAGGATGGTAGCGGCATGTATGAAAATAGATTTACCCCCAGAGCCCAGAACGCCCTGCGCCTGGCCCAGGCCTCGGCGGAAGAGCTGGGCCACAGCTACGTGGGCAGCGAACACCTGCTGCTGGGCCTTCTGCGGGAGGAGGGCGGCGCGGCCCACCGGTGCCTGGCGGAACAGTCCGTCACCGGGGAAAAGGCCAGAGAGGCCATTGTGGAGATCGTGGGCACGGGGCTGGCAGGACTGGCTCCGCCCCAGGGTCTGACGCCCCGGGCAAAGCGGGTGATCGAGAACGCCGTGGGAGAATCTGCCCGCTCCGGCGGAGGATATGTGGGCACCGAGCACCTGCTGCTGGGGATTTTAAAAGAAAACGGCACCATGGCCATGCGGGTGCTGGGCAATCTGGGAGCGGACCCCCGGAAATTGCAGGCGGCACTTTTACAGCGCATGAGCGTGGTCCAGCGTCTGCCCCGGGAGGCCCCCACCCGCATCGCCGCCCCACGGAGGGAGGATATCCCCCGGTCCAAGGTGCTGGAGCAGTTTACCCGCAGCCTCAACGCGCTGGCCCGGGAGGGCAAGCTGGACCCGGTGGTGGGCCGGGAGAGGGAAATCGCCCGGTGTGTGCGGATTTTATCACGCCGGACCAAGAATAACCCGGTGCTGGTGGGTGAGCCCGGCGTGGGCAAGACCGCCGTGGCGGAAGGACTGGCCCAGCGGGTGGTGAACGGCGACGTGCCGGAAGAGCTGATGGGGAAGAATATTCTCTCCATCGATCTGGCGGCTATGCTGGCGGGCACCAAGTACCGGGGAGAGTTTGAGGAAAGAGTGAAAAATGCCCTGGCGGAAATCAGGCGCATGGGCAACGTGATCCTCTTTATTGACGAACTGCACACCATTGTGGGGGCCGGCAGCGCCGAGGGGGCGGTGGATGCCGCCAACATCCTCAAGCCCGCCCTCAGCCGCTCGGAGATCCGGGTCATCGGGGCCACGACCCGGGACGAGTACCGGCGGTATATCGAGAAGGACGCGGCCCTGGAGCGGCGGTTCCAGCCGGTGACGGTGGAAGAGCCGTCCCCGGAGGCGGCGGTGGAAATTTTGATGGGCCTGCGGGACAAGTACGAGGCCCATCACAAGCTGGCCGTTACCGATGAGGCGGTGGGCGCGGCGGTGGAGCTGAGCCGCCGGTATCTGCCGGACCGGTTTTTGCCGGACAAGGCCATCGACCTGATGGACGAGGCCTGCGCCCGGGTGCGGATGGAATGCGAAACCTGTTCGCCGGAGGTGAAGGAGCTGGAGGAGCGTCTGGCCTCGGTGCGCCGGGAAAAGGAGGAGGCCATCTCCGGCCAGGACTACGAGGCAGCGGCCAACCTGCGGGACGTGGAGGAGGATTTTGCCGCCCAGCTGCAGGCGGCCCGGAAACGGTGGGCGGAGGAGCGCACGGACGAGTTGATCGCCGTGACGGAAGAGGACGTGGCGGCGGTAGCCGCGGAGTGGACGGGCATCCCGGTCCAGCGGCTGACCCAGGACGAGGGGGAGAAGCTGCTGGAATTGGAGGAGACGCTGAAAAAGCGGCTGGTGGGTCAGGATGAGGCGGTAGCCGCCGTCGCGCGGGCTATCCGCCGGGGACGGGTGGGGCTGAAAGAACCCAACCGGCCCACGGGGAGCTTCCTGCTGCTGGGCCCCAGCGGCGTGGGCAAGACGGAACTGTGCCGGACGCTGGCCGAGGCCATGTTCGGGCAGGAGGACGCGCTCATCCGCATCGATATGTCGGAGTACGCGGAGTCCCATGCCGCCAGCCGTCTGGTGGGGTCCCCTCCGGGATATGTGGGCCACGAGGACGGGGGCCAGCTGACGGAGAAGATCCGGAAGAGACCGTATTCGGTGGTCCTTTTCGATGAGATCGAGAAAGCCCACCCAGAGGTATGGAACCTGCTGCTGCAAATCCTGGAGGACGGGTGCCTCACGGACAGCCACGGGCGGAAGGCGGATTTCCGCAACGCCGTGGTGGTCATGACCAGCAACGTGGGGGCAAGGCAGATCACCAGCGGGCACTCCCTTGGCTTTGCCGGGGAGGAGGACGGAGAGGCGGTCCGGCAGGACCGCGTCCGCCGCTCGGTGACCGATGAATTGAAGCGGACCTTCCGGCCGGAGTTTCTCAACCGCATTGACGACACCATTGTGTTCCGGCAGCTGGATCAGAAGGATTTACAGGAGATCGCCCGCCGGATGCTGGCGGAGACGGGGCAGAGAATGAGGCCGCTGGGCCTCACCCTCCGGGCGGAGGACGAGGCCGTCGGGAAGCTGGCGGAGGAGTGCTATGACCCGGTGAATGGGGCGAGGCCCCTTCGCAGGGCCCTGCGGCAGAAGGTGGAGGACGCAGTGGCAGAGGGGGTTTTGTCTGGCCGCTTTCACAGCGGCCAGGAGGTTGTTTTGACGGTTCGTGAAAATGGGCTTGCTATTGAGGGGGAAAGGGAGTAGAATGATAGATGATTCCTTCTCCTGCCGCGCTCCGCGCGGCAGCGGGAGTTGTTTCGATTTGTAACCCCGGGGGCTCCGCGCCCCCTAGATTCTGCAACGGCCACATCGAGTGGCCGTGCAGAATTTGATTGTGCATGACCGCTCGATGCAGTCATTGCACAATCGTGACCCCGCGCCTACTTTTCGTTCACGCGAAAAGTAGGCAAAAGCGTGCTTGAACCTACGGTTCAAGACTCCCTTGACGGG
>JAAVHF010000037.1 GCA_014799845.1 Oscillibacter sp.
CGTCAGATTTTTCGCCAGGCGAGGCGCTTTTCCGCAGGCGGGCTTGTCGCCCGGCAAGGAAAAGCAACGAAGTTTGGCGGAAAAGATGCAAGCAAGCCGTGTGCGGACTATTTGCGGATAGGCTCTTAGTATCAGGTGTTTCCACCTGTTTCATGTTTACGCCAATTTTACCCGATGCCGGTGGATATTGCAAGGGTTCCGGGAGAATCGTAATGTAATTGTAACCAAAAAGGCGCGCCGGAGGAAAAATCCGGCACGCCTTTTTCAAATTCTGCCAATTCCTGGCAGTTTTATCCTTTCAGCCGCAGCTTTCCCCGCTCCACCACCGTGCGGAAGATGTCCCGCAGCTGTTCCGTTTCCGCCTGCCGGTCCTCCATCTGTGCCTTGGGCAGAATCCACGCCTGGCTGTCGGAGAGAAACAGGTAAAACGCCCGGCCCGTCTCCCGCACCAGCAGGAGGTTTTCAAAGGCCATTCTGGCCTTCTTGTCCCCCACGGTGACATGGACGCCGAACCCGTTGATCTCCGTCTCCTGCACGTAGCTCTCCCGCCCGGCCCGGCGGACCTGGCTCTTCACCTTCCTCCGGGTGGAGATAATCAGAACCGCCGCGGCAATCAATGCCGCCGCCAGCGCGCCTCCGGCAATCAGCGCGGCCTTCACCGGCAGGGACAGCGCCGTCCCGGCGGTATACATCACCGCCGCCAGCGCGCCCACCACGGCGAAACCCAGCAGCCCCTTCCGCCAGCGGCCCATCACCAGCATGAGGTAAAAAGCCTGGGTCTCCTTCAGGTCGATGGTAAAATCCCGGTGATATGCCGTCATGGTCCACTCCTTTCCGTCCTACCGGCACAGGAAGCTGTACCAGCCCTCGCTGCCGTTCGCCTCCTCCACGGTGAAGCCCGCCTCCTCCAGTCTGGCGCGGACCTCCTCCGCCCGGTCGTCGATGATGCCGGAGGTGAGGAAGCGCCCGCCCTCCTTCATCAATCTTCTCACGGCGGGGGCCAGGGCGATAATCACATCGGAGACGATATTGGCCGCCACGATGTCGTATCCCGTTCCCATTTCCTTTTGCAGGCCCGCGTCGGTCAGCACGTCCCCGGCCCGGACGGTATACCGGTCCTTCCCGATGCCGTTGAGGGCGGCGTTCTCATAGGCCACGCCCACCGCCTTTTCATCGATGTCGCAGGCAAAGGCGCTCTCCGCCCCCAGCAGCAGCGCGGCAATGGACAGAATCCCGCTGCCGCACCCCAGGTCCAGCACCCGCATTCCTTCCTTTACCTCCCGCTCCAGGGCGGTCAGGCACAGCCGGGTGGTGGCGTGGCTCCCGGTGCCGAAGGTCAGCCCCGGATTCATCCGCAGGGCCACCCGGCCCCTGGGGTCGGCCTCCTCCCAGTCGGGGATCACGATCAGCCGCTCCCCAATTTCCATGGGCTTGTAGAACGCCTTCCAGTTGTTCTCCCAGTCCGCGTCCTCGATGCCATCCATGGTCATGATCAGGGGGCCGTACTCCGGGTGCTTTTTCTTCAGCTCCGCCATGGCGATCCGCACGGCGGCCACCTGGCCGAAGCCGGTTTCGTTTTCTTCCACGTAGAAGGTGACCCGGCACTTTCCGGTCATGGACTGGTCCAGTTCTTCATCCACATAGTCCCAGTACTGCTTGTTCTGCTCCAGAAAGCGGCGGAAATCGGTCTCGTCCTCGATGACGAGGCCGTCGATGCCAAGGGAGCTTAAAGACGCCTCCACCGGCTCCAAGCCGGCGGGGGCCATGTCGATATGGATGGCGAGCCATTTCATAGCAGGGGCTCCTTTCTTCATCTGCGGCCCTGCGGGCCGCTCCATATGGGTTCTATTTGATAGCCCGGGGCTTACGCAGCCCCGGAACCCCGCGCCTACTTTTTGTGTGAACAAAAAGTAGGCAAAAAGTCACTTAAACCTACGGTTTAAGAATCCCTTAGGGCGTCACCCAAGAGGTGACGCTCCATTACGGGGGAATTTGGTTTTTGCGCTTGTCCTGTAGACCGTCCGGTCTGAACCTCGTCGGGGCGAAATCCACTCCGTTCCGTTTCCGGCTAACGCCGAAAACTGCACTTCGTTACTTTGCCCCTCCTCTTCCCCACGCGATCCGCTTCGCTGGGTTCGCGTGGGGGCCCCGTGTATCAGGCGAAGCGTCTGTTTTAAGATGGTATCGTTAGACCCTACTGTCATGCACGCCGGATCTCCCGGGGTGCTGAATGGGAGTTTTCTCCGTGTGATACGGCAAACCGCTTACCTTTGCCTGACCCGTCTCCCCAGCTGGAAGATCGCCGTGGGAACCAGCATCCCTACCGCAAGGGCCACTGCCAGCAAAACCGTGGTCAGGGCCTGGAGCGAAAACGCCTCCAGGTCATTCATCATAAAATACTGCATCGTACGGTATAACGATCCCCCCGGAATCAGTGGGATCGACGCCGTTACGATAAACAGCGTGGCCGGACACTTCACCAGCCGCGCCAGCGTCTCCGCATAAACCGTCAGCACCACCGACGCCACAAAATACCGGACGACCTCCTGGTCCGACACCTGCCCCATCAGCAGATACACGCCCCAGGCCAGCAGTCCGCCCAGACTGGCCAGCAGCAGCCGCTCCTTCTTCACATGGAACAGCATCGCAAAGCCCAGCGACCCCACAAAAGCGGTAGCCAGCTGCAAGATCATATCGCCCATCTGTTCCGCCTCCTTACAGCAGGCTTGCCGCCAGCGCAAAGCCAAAGGCTATGGTCAGCGCCAGCAGAATCGCCTCGATGAAACGCATCAGACCGGAAATGGTATTCCCGCTGAACATGTCCCGCAGGGAGTTGGTCAGCGCGATTCCCGGGATCAGCAGCATGATGTTGCCGATGGAGATCATGTCCACATTATCGCCCAGATGGAACTTCACCGCCAGCCCCGCCAGCAGTCCGCCCAGCAGGGAGCACAGCAGCGCCGACAGAAAGGCGTTGGCTTCCGTCTTCCGGATCATCCGGTCCAGATATTTCAGCCCCACTCCGATCACGCCCGAGGCCGCCGCGTCCAGCCAGCTTCCCCCAAAAAACAGGGAAAAGGAGGAGGAAATCAGCGCATACGTCAGCAGCTGTACCCCAAATCCGTACTGCGGCGTAGCCAGGATCGCATGCAGCGCCTTTTCGGTGGCCTCCAGGCTCAGGTGCTCTGAACAGATCCTCCGGCAGAGCTGGTTGAGCTGTTCCAGCCGTTGCAGGTCATAGGAAGCGCCGGTGATCCGCCTCGTCTGGGTCACCGCGCCGAACTCGTTGGCGTAGATGGTGACCACAATGCTGGACGTAATGGTAAACACATCGGCCCGCTCCGCGCCGAAGGCAATGCACAGCCGCCGGATACTGTCCTCCACCCGGCTGACCTCGCCGCCGCACTGGAGCATATACTGTCCGATATCCAGGATCCGGTATAAGTACTCGTTGGCCTTGTCCGCGCTCTCTATGCGGGCAAGCTGACTGATCTCCTCCGGAGAAAAGAAATGATAAGGATGTTCTTCCATAAGGATCTCCATTGGTAAAATTAGGAAAAGTTTCCCTGGACGTTATAGCACACGCCAAGGGGAATTGCAAGAGAATTTTGCCGTTTATCGGTTCACATCCGGATTTTCCGTCCGTCCCACCAGATAATCAATGGAACACCCCAGATAATCCGCGATCGCGCATAATTTCCCGGAAGAAATTTTTGAGGTTGGCTTCTCTTTCCACTTTCCGAACAGGCTCAAAGAAATACCGGTATCCTTTGCGACCCGATATTGTGTAAATCCTCTTTCGGCAATAATACCCAAAATTCTCTCTGAATGTTCCATAAATAGCCCTCGTTTCTTGTGTAATATGCCAATAATTGAGTGCCCTCAATTAAAGTGTTGACTAATTGAGCGCATTTGATTATAATAGTGGTATAACCAACCAGGAGGCCGATACCATGCAGGAAATCTTAAAGGAAATATTCGAGGGTGACTACACACCAGTAACAGGCTGCCGTCCTATGACAGCGGAAGAGCATGAAGTATGGGACAACGCGCAAAAGGTCCTTGGGGGAGAAATGATTGATAAAATGGTATACGCCCAAAGCCGGTCTCTCACGGAGACGCAGTACGACTATTTTCGCGAAGGCTTTCGCCTGGGGGCCCTATTGATGCTGGAACTGCGATAGGAGGCCCCCTTGCAGGCAGTACCCCTTTAACAGGGCGGCAGCCGGAGTTCTTCAAGCGCCAAGCCGCCAGAAGGACGACCTCCAACTCAGAGGCACCCAATCCTTCTAATCACCACCCAATGGTGACAGATACCCCCGTATAGGGAAGCGGCACGAACGTGCCGCCCCGTTAAGGGATTCTTAAACCGTAGGTTTAAGTGACTTTTTGCCTACTTTTTGTTCACACAAAAAGTAGGCCCGGAGTCCGGGGNCGNGNAGNNCCCGGNGCTGCGAATTGAAAAATTTTCCNTTTGCCGCCNNNGGCGGCAAAGATTACACTACGCTCCAAACAGAAAGCCCATTCACNATACAATGGAGCAGAATACTNCCCCAAAGGCTCCCGGACTTTTCAAACGTCCACGCCATGACCAGNCCCGGCACAAAATACTGTACCATAATAANAAGATACGAAAAATCATGGTTGAGGACAACNAACTGCCAGACGTGGAGAAAAGCNAACANGAGACAGGAAATAAGNTATGCCGCCGNCCGGCTGGNCNCCCGGAGATTCCCGAAAATATATCCCCTGAATANNGCCTCTTCGATAANGGGGGCCAGGAAAACAAGNATNAAAATNGTGCTGTAGGGCGCGGCNCCNATCCGNGCCAGNATCGCCTGATCGTTCAGATTNTCCCGNCNGAGATCAAGCANCTTCAAAANCCGCCAGANNATCTCATTGAGCCCATAAAACGCNANCAGCCCAANNCCCACCGACAGCAAANCCGTCCCCAGNTGGTCAANCATCNCCCTGGCGCTCCGTCCAAGATACCCCCAGAANGCAATCAGCNNCAGCGCAAACAGAATATAATAATACGCCGCGTTCCGNACGCNGNCGGANATCACGATNCCNAACAGCCTCTCAATCAGATCAAACATCGGNNCCGCNCCCAGCGGCAGAACNACCAGATACACCGCCAGCAGTCCGCTGCCCAGAATCTTCTCCAGCCTNGTCATGCCAAGGTCANCGCCCCGCTTCGCCATGGCCGGACCTCCTCNCTCATTGCAGTTTCTGCTTCAATTCATACAGCAGGCTCATCGCNTCGATGGGCGTCAGCGTATCCGGCTGNGTCCTCCGNAGCCTGTCGATGACCTCCGCCTCCCCCAGNGCCGCCATGGAGACCTGCTCCTCNCTGGGCGCGGCCAGCAGCGGCGGNGNTTTCCCGGACTGGCNCTCCAAATCCNTGAGAATNGTCCGGGCTTTCTTCACCACCGTGTCCGGCAGGCCCGCCAGCTTCGCCACCTCGATNCCGTANCTCCGGTCCGCCCCGCCGGGAATGATCTTCCGCAGAAATACGATGTCGTCCCCNCGGCTCTTGATGGCGATNTTGTAGTTCTTTACCCCCGGCAGCNTGTCCTCCAGCTCCGTCAGCTCGTGATAGTGNGTGGCAAACANGGTCTTGGCNCCCAGCTTCTTCCTGTCGGCGCAGTGTTCCAGCACCGCCTGNGCNATGCTCATGCCGTCAAAGGTGCTGGTNCCCCGNCCNATTTCGTCCAGAATGAGCANNCTCCTGCTGGTNGCATGCTTCAGGATATCCGAAACCTCGGTCATCTCCACCATGAAGGTGGACTGCCCCGCGCTCAGATCGTCGCTGGCCCCNATCCGNGTAAAGATNCGGTCCACAATCCCGATCCTCGCCGCCCTGGCGGGCACNAAGGACCCGATCTGCGCCATCAGCGTNATCAGCGCCACCTGCCGCATATAGGTGGATTTACCCGCCATATTCGGNCCGGTGATGATNGCNACCCNGTCCTCTTTTTCNCCCATGTANGTGTCATTGGGGACGAANAGGNNGNNTTTCAGCACCTTNTCCACCACCGGATGCCGTCCGTCNTGNATNTCAANNACGCCGCTCTCGTCCATNGANGGACANCAATAATTNTTCTTCGCCGCCACATCCGCAAAGGAGCACAGCGCGTCCAGTTCCGCCACGATGCCCGCGGCCTCCTGAATCCNCGCCATCTGTCCGCCCACCTGCTCCCGCAGGGCGGTGAACAGCTCAAACTCCAGCGCCACCACCCGGTCGTTGGCGGTCAGGATGGTATGCTCCAGATCCTTCAGTTCCTGCGTNATNAANCGCTCGCAGTTNGCCAGCGTCTGTTTGCGGATATATGTATCCGGCACCAGNTCATAGTAGGACTTGCTGACCTCGATATAATANCCGAATACCTTGTTATACCCCACCTTGAGGCTCTTGATGCCGGTTTTTTCCTTCTCCCGGGCCTCCACCTCGGCAATGACGCCNTTGCCGCCGCTGAGGATTCCCCGGAGCCGGTCCACTTCCTCGTTGTACCCCTCCCGGATAAATCCGCCCTCGCGGACGGAAAACGGNGGCTCGTCCACAATGGCCCGGCCCAGCAGCTGGTACAGATCCTCCAGCGTATCCAGTCCCCGGCCCAGNTCTCCCAGCCGTCCGGCGGNAAANGGGGAGAGNTTTTCTTTCAGATTGGGCAGCTTCTCCATGGCTCCCCGCAGGGACGCCATNTCCCGTCCCCCGGCNCTGCCGTAGACCACCCGGCCGATGAGCCGCTCCATATCGCNGATGCCCTGGAGNGCGAAGATCACCTCATCCCGGCCCATGGCGTCCTTCACCAGCGCGTCCACCGCGTTCAGCCGCCGGTTGATCGCTGTCACGTTCAGCAGCGGCCTCTCCAGCCAGCTGCGCAGCAGCCGCCCGCCCATGGCGGTTTTTGTTTTATCCAGCACCCACAGCAGGCTTCCGCGCTTCTCCTTGCCCCGCATGGTGGCGGTCAGCTCCAGATTCCGCCGGGTGTTCAGGTCCAGCTCCATAAACCGGCCCTGCTCGTAGTACTCCAGTTCGCTGATATGGCTCAGGTCCGTTTTCTGGGTCTCATACAGGTACCCCAGCAGGCCGCCCAGCGCCATCACGGCGGCGGCGTTCGGCAGCTGCCCCGCCGTCTCTTTCCCGTACTGCTTCTCCACCAGCTTCGCGGCGGCGTCCAGCCTGAACCGGCCCGCGCCGCCTTTTTCCGCCCGGCAGTTGAACTTCTCCTTCAGCAGTTCCGTAAGTTCCTTCCGCTCCCAGGCCTCCGGATTCAGCAGCGCCTCCGACGGCGAGAAACGCCCCAGCTCGTTCATCACATGGTCCACCCGCTCCGCGCCGGAGAAAGAGGTGGCATGGGTCTTCCCCGTGGTGATATCGCAGAAGCAGAGTCCCGCCGCGTCCTCGTCAAGATAGATCCCGCAGATGTAGTTGGCCTGGTTCCCCTCCAGCATGGAGGCGTCCACGGTCCCCGGCGTGACCACCCGGATGATGTCCCTTTTTACGATCCCCTTGGCGGCGGCGGGGTCCTCCATCTGCTCGCAGATGGCAACCTTGTAGCCCTTGGCGATCAGCCGCGCGATATACCCGTCGCAGGAGTGGTACGGCACGCCGCACATGGGGGTCCGTTCCTCCTCGGGCTTCGCCCGGTCCCTGGTGGTTAAGGTCAGATCCAGTTCCTGGCTTGCCAGCAGGGCGTCCTCGTTGAACATCTCATAAAAGTCGCCCAGCCGGAAAAAGAGGATGGCGTCCTTGTTCTCTTCTTTTATTTTCAGGTATTGCTGCATCATGGGGGTAGATTCCGGGGGCATCGTCGTCATCCTCTCTTCTCCTGCCGTCAGGCGCTCGGCCGCAGGCCGAGTGCCGGGACGGTCGTTTAGACGCTGAAAGCGGCTAAATGACGTCCCTGCGGGCAGTTCGTCAAAATGGTTCTATTTGTCACCCCGGGGCCTGCGCGGCCCCGGACCCCGCGGGTACTTTTTGTGCGAACAAAAAGTACCCAAAAAGTCGCTTAAACCTACGGTTTAAGAATCCCTTATCATTGCGGGGGAGTTTGTTTTTGCGCTTGTCCTGTAGTCTGTCCGGCCTAAACCGGACTGCAATGTGATTTCTGCCGCGAAGCGTCTGTTTCAGGATGTTGCCGCCAGACCCTGCCGTCTCACACGCCGGACCTCCCGGGGCAGGTATCGATGGCCTGCCGCCACCCGTATGGACCCATCATCGTCCACCGATTTCCGTCTTGACAAATCCGCCGCCATCGCATACAATAATAACGAGAGGGCAACTGCGTATCAGCGGTTCAGCCCAACTTGGTTAGTGTTTCAGTAATAGAAACCGTCACCGTGCCGGGTGGCGGTTTCTGCTTTTACGCTTTTTAATCATGATTGTGACTGTATAGTCCCTCACATGAAACGTAATACGCATACGCCTCACCCCCTTCCGGAGGATGTGGCCAAACCGCCGACCGTATGTAGCAGCGCCCTCCCGCCCCCTCTTTTCAGAGGGGGATTTTTATTATATTCTATTCGCCGCTTTTTGTCAATTCCCGTCCTTCCTTTTCACGCGCTTCGGCCTTTCCCGGCACACCAGCTCGTCCAAACTCAAATCATAAAAATCCGCCAGCGCAACCAATGTGGAAAGCTGCGGCTCACGATGGCCGTATTCATAGCGCTGGTATGTTTGCAGGCTGATTCCTGTACCTTTTGCAACATCTTTTTGCAAAAGGCACCGTTCAGTACGAAGATTTAGCAAGTGCTCAGAAAAAGTCATAACAACTCCTTGACATACCCAATCAGGTATGTTATACTCAGGTTATCAGATACCCAAACGGACTTATAGCGGAAGGGGTAGAAAAATGGAAGTCATCAACAATTTTTTCCATGACATCTATGAAGCCGAATACAATTTCTTTGAGCAGGACGAAGCCTACCAGGCGGCAAGGGACGCACGGAACGAACTGGAAGAAAGCCTGCTGGCGGGCCTTACCCGCAAACAGCGGGTCCTGTTCCGCCAGTACAGAGCGCAGCAGGAGACGCTTGCGGCTATGGAACTCCACCGCCTCTTCTCCCACTGCTCCATCCTCCTCACGCCAAAGGAAAAACAGCGGTTATAAAGCCTCTCCAAACAGCGCCCAGGTATTGCTGTCGGTGACCCTGGCCTCCACATACCGCCCGATCAGTTCCCGGCCGCCCTTCAGATGTACCAGCCTCCCCCCGTGGGTCCGGCTGGACAGGGGCCACGCCTCGTCCCCGCTCTCACCGTCTACCAGCACCCGCACAGTCCTTCCCACATAAGCCCGGTGCAGCTCGCCGGAGATCCGGTTCTGCGCGTCCAGCAGTTTGTCAAACCAGACCTGTTTCTCCGCCCTGGACGCCGGGTCCGGCATTTTCGCCGCCGGAGTCCCCGGCCTGGGGGAGTAGATGAAGGTAAACAGCGCGTCATACCGCACTTCCTCAATGAGGGAGACGGTCTCCATGGCCTCCTCCTCCGTCTCGCCGGGGAAGCCGATAATGATGTCGCTGGTCAGCACGATTTCCGGCATGGCCTCCCGCGCCATGCGGACTTTCTCCAGGTACTGCTCCCTGGTATATCCGCGGTTCATAGCCTTCAGCACCCGGCTGCATCCGGACTGCACCGGCAGATGCAGCTGCTTCGCCACATGGGAGCACGCCGCCATGGTTTCAAAGAGCTTCTGCCCCGCGTCCTTGGGGTGGCTGGTCATAAAGCGGATGAGATAGTCTCCCGGGATCTTATCGATCTCCCGCAGCAAATCCGCAAAATCCATGGGCGTGTCCAGATCCTTGCCGTAGGAATTGACGTTCTGGCCCAGCAGGGTGATTTCCCTGTATCCCTCTTCCACCAGTCCGCGGACCTCGGCGAGGATGTCGGACGCCTCCCGGCTCCGCTCCCGTCCCCGGACGTAGGGCACGATGCAGTAGGAGCAGAAGTTGTTGCACCCGTACATAATGGAGACCCAGGCCTTGACCCCGCTCTCCCGCACCACCGGCAGGCCCTCCGCAATGGACCCGTGCTCATCGGCAATGGAGAAGATCCGTTTTTTCTCCGTGTATACCCCGTACAGCAGCTCCGGGAATTTCCAAAGCGCCTGGGGGCCGAAAACCAGATCCACATGGCGGTAGGACTGTTTGATTTTATTTGCCACCACCTCCTGCTGGGCCATGCAGCCGCACAGGCAGATGGTAAGGTCCGGGTTCTTCTCCTTGGCGTGGACCAGCTGCCCCACCACGCCGAAAACCTTCTTCTCCGCGTTTTCGCGGATGGCGCATGTATTGATGACGATAATATCCGCCGCGCGGGCGTCCTGGGTAAAGCCGCAGCCCATTTCCCGCAGCATCCCCATCAGGCGCTGGCTGTCCGCCACGTTCTGCTGGCACCCGTAGGTCTGCGTATAGGCGAGAGGGGGGCCCCCGGGACGCCCCTCGTTCATCTTCCTGATTTTCGCGCAGAACTGCTTTTGACGCTCAATTTCCTCCGCGCCAATCCGCTTGGCCGTTTCTCTGGTATCGCTCATTCTCCCCGCTCCCTTCACGGAAAATGTCATCCGCATCCCCGGCGGCGGAGAAGCGTTCATAGAAAGCCCGGGCGTCTGCCCGGCCGATAGGTGTAACCTGGTGGACTCCGCCCTCCCGCATCGCATGGCCGACGATGAAGCACCGGCCCATCTGATCCCGGTACAGCTCCTGGAACATCCCGTCATCCCCGCCTATGCGGGCGCTGCACAGCGGCTCGGACGCGGCGGTGCCGCAGATGATCTTTCCATCCCTATGCTGACACGGCTTATTATACCATTTCGATAAACAAACGTCAATTTTCATTTTGATTTAACGATAGAAAATCTCTTTGATTCACCTGTACCGATCCGCGAAGGAAACAAACCGCTTGCCCGCGGCGGGCCACGGGATGGGGATGGCGGCTCTTATCATAAAGAGGGAATCCGGAAGGCGCCGCCTTCCGGATTCCCTCTTTTTTCGCTCAGCGGAACTTGACGGCGGTGCCGTAGGCGATCACCTCGGCGGCGCCCTGCATCACGGAGGACGATCCGTAGCGGACGTTGACAATGGCGTCCGCGCCCAGGGCCTGGGCCTCGTCCACCATCCGCTTGGTGGCGATCTGGCGGGCCTCGATCAGCATCTCGGTATAGCCGGTGATCTCGCCGCCTACCAGGGTCTTCATCCCCGCCATGAAGTCCTTGCCGAAGTTCTTCGACTGGACCACGGTCCCCTTCACGATGGACAGCGCCTCGATCTCCCTGCCGGGAATGTGGTCAATATTGACTAGCAGCATCTTCTTCTCCTCCTCGAATTTCTTTCAGTCTTGTTTTTAAGCTTATCAGGATAAAGGGAATGCTCCCCAGATCCAACACGATCAGAACCAGCAGCACCTTCGCCATAAACCGGGACGGGTCCAGGCTGAAGCGCAGCCACATCAGGACGACTGCCGCCGTCAGCCGCAGCAGGCCGGAGGACACGGCCCCCAGAATGGCGTTCTTCCGGCGGACGGCCTGGGAATCAGTATTTGCTGGCTTCATCCTCTTCTCCTCCGTCGATTTCCCGAAGGCGCTGGGCCGCGGCGTGCAGCACCCCGACGATCACCGCGCCGCCCGCGAGGGCGTACAGCAGCAGGAAGGGCAGGACGCCCCAGCCGCCCTCCGCGCCCAGCAGTCCGGCGGCGTAGGCCGCCATGGCCACCAGCGGCCCGACGTACAGCACCACCACCGCCGCGACCACAACCGGGGCGATTTTTTTCCTAGTATTTCTTTGCATCGTCAATCTCTCCTTTCCCGATTTCCCTGATCCGCTGGACCAGAGCATACAGCATTCCCGCAATGACCAGCAGCGGCATCGCCGCCATCACCAGCGTGATCGCCAGCGGCGGCGCGTCTTCGGGGTCCATCAAGTACCCCCAGAGCATCACACCCGTCATGGCCGCCATCAGTGCCACCAAGGCCGCCGTCACAACGATGGGAGCCACATAGCGGATGCGCACGTCCTGCTTCTGCTTGTTCTGGAAGGAGGCTCCGGCCTGCTCCAGCTTTTCCATCTCCGCCAGCACGCCCGCCGCGTCCAGCTCGCCCAGGGGCTCCGTCCGCTCCTTCAGCAGCTCGCACAGCCGCATGGACTCCTCCAGATTCCGCCGCTCCCGCTCCAGGGTCACCAGGTGGCGGCGCATGCCGTCGCCTACGGTCTGCTTCCCCTCCTGCATCCGGCGGATCTCCTCGATGGGCACGCCCAGCTTCCGCATCAGCTTGATCTGCCGCAGGACGGCTACCTCGGACTCGCCGTAGTCCCGGTAGCCGTTCTCGCTGTTGCGGCTGGGGGAGAGGAGGCCCTTCTCCTCATAGAAGCGGATATTCTTTTTCGTGATGCCCACAAGGGCTTCCACCTCGTTGATCTTCAACCGGGCTCACCTCTTTTCATGCCTATGATATACCTTCCACCAGGGGGAAGGTCAAGAAAAATTTCACTTTTTGCGCAAATTTTCTGCCGCGCCCCGTCCGGACGCGGGAACCGGCGGCCGCGGATGCCCGCGGCCGCCGGTTCCCTTTTTACAGATCATCAGCGTCCTGCACCGGGACCTCATAGGGGTCCGCCGGGGTGCCGGTGTAGCTGCCCTGGGGGTCCGTCCTGGCGGACTGCCAGATGGTCAGGTCCATGGCCTTGTCCATGGGGGCGTCGGACTTTTTCCGCTTTTTGCTGCTCATGGCAATTTCTCCCTCCCGCCCGGATGGTTTCCGGGACTGAGGATAGTTTGCCCAGATTTCTCGTTATATGTGTTTCCGGTAAGCGAGATAATGCCCCACCCGATGGAAGCCCAGCGACCGCAGGATGCGGTCCTCGTCGCTGCCGGGGTCTGCGAAAAAGAGCAGATGCGCCGCGCCCGTCCGCTTGCCCTCGTTCAGGACGCGCTTCAGCAGCCGATGGAACAGGCCCTCGTGGAACTGCCCGTCCTCACAGTTCAGGGAGAATATCTCATAGCCGCCGTCGGGCTCATGGGTCGCTATGACCTCCCCGGCGACGCCGTCCTCCTCCGCCATAAAGATGTCCCATCTTGAGAGATTCTCCCGGAGCCGCTGGCAATTCCAGTACATCTCCGCGTCAAATTTCTGATAAAGGCGCCGGAACTTTTCGAAATTCTCCTCTGTGATCCGCTCCACGCCGGGATCATCCGGCTCGGGCGTGTACTGGCTGAACAGGAGATGGTAGTCGTTCAGGTCGTCGAACACAGAGAAGCCGGACCGCTCCAGCCAGGATATCGCCTCCCGGTTCGCTTCCAGGAAGCCCAGGGTCAGGTCGTAGTCAGAATACCGGGCCGTCAGATACTCCTGGAGCTCATCCAGGGCTTTGGCGGTGTTCCGCCGGACGCAGCAGGCGCGGAAGCCCAGATAGCGGTCCTCGGACCAATCGTAATAGTGTATCCAGCCCTCCGTCCGGCCGCCCTCCTGATAAAGCAGGATCTGTTCGCCCGGTTTGGAAAAGCCCTTTCTGGCCGCGGTGATGAAATCCTCTCTGGTCTTGACGCCGTCAAAGTAGGCGGGATACCCGGACCGTGTGGGGTCCAGGGCCAGCTCATAGGCAAAATCGATGTGTTTGTCAAAATCTTTCTCTTGCAGGGGTACCAGCATGGTTCCCTCGCTTTCTTATACCGCGGTGACCGCCGCCTTGGCCCTGACGATCAGCTTCACGCCCTCCATGCGCTCGATCTCCACGACCTCGCCCTTGGGGATGACCTCGCCGTCCGCGCTGCGGGCGGTCCAGGTCTTGCCGTCGATGTACACCGCGCCGGTGGGGTAGTCGTTGTTGATGGTCTCGGTGACCCGGCCCTCCATGCCCACCAGACGGTCGGCGTTGGTGGGGACTGTGTGGGGGTCGGCGTACTTTTTCGCCAGGGGCCGGACAATAGCGGCAACTATAATGGAGACAGTCACGAACAACAGCAGCTGCGCCTGCAGCGACGCGCCGAAGTAGGCCGCGAACACCGTCACCAGCGCCCCCACCGCGCACCAGACCGACACCAGGGTCATGGTAGCCATCTCCAAAAAGGCCGCCAGCGCCGTGACGCCCAGCCACACCCATACCATGCTGTTTATCATTTCACAGCCCTCCTGTCATATTTCTTTATACCTATTATACTACGCCGGGGCCGCTACGTCAATGAGGGGAAAATGTTTCAAGGCCCGGCATCCCTGAGAATACCGGACCAATCCTTATCGCTTCGGCCTCTGCCGGCTGGGGGCGATTCTGCGGCACCAGCCCTTCACGTGCCAGCCCACGGTCTCGCCCATCTCTCTGGAGGCCACCATCTTGTCCGCCAGGGTCAGCAGCCATGCCTCGGAGTTTTTGGGCCAGGAGGCCAGGGGGAACATGTGGCTGGAGATGGCGTCCCTCTGCCGCTGGTCCAGCCCGAAGACCCGGGAGGCCCGGCGGGCGGCGTGGGCCCCGTGGATGAAGGCGTGCATGTGCCGGACCCGCTGCCAGCCGGTGTAGCGGCGCATGTACCGCCGGTGGCGTTCGCTCTGCCAGTCGTAGCCAAAGAAGTCGTGGAGCAGGGCCGCGCGGGTCAGGGCCCGCACCCGCTCCTCCCGCAGATGGAACCGGCGGGCCAGACGGTAGGCGCACTTCGCGGTGGAAACAGAGTGGATATACAGGGAGTTCTCCCCGCCGTGGTGGGGGCAGTCCCGCAGCTGCAAAAACAGCGGATGGTTGATAATGTCTTCCGTCATTTCCTGAAAGGTCTGGCCCAAAGGAAACGCCTCCTTCGCCGCCGGTGGCGGCGTGATTTTTCCGGTGATACGGCTGATGCTATTATCCCACGTCCCCCGCCCGAATGCAAGGGGAATGTCTGGAAGGCTTTTTTAAGATTTCCTTGCCTTGCGGAGCTTTCCCATCCGCTTTTCGGTAAATCTTCCGAAAAAGCCGGCGAAATCCGCGGTTGTGTTTTCCGGACGGGTATGGTATCATAGTAAAGATTGAACTGTCTGATATGAGGAAGGAGTTTTTTGGTGAAGATCAAGGAATTGTTCAGCGCCCACGATATGACCGTGGGCCCGCCCTGGCAGCGTATCGCGGAATTTGCCGTACCCATGCTGCTGGGCAATCTGGCGCAGCAGCTGTATAACACGGCGGACTCCATCGTCGTGGGAAAATACGTGGGCGACAACGCCCTGGCGGCGGTGGGCAGCGCGGCCCCTATACTGAATCTGCTGCTGGCCCTGTTTGTGGGCATCTCCACGGGAGCCGGCATCGTCATCTCCCAGAATTACGGCGCGGGGGACCGGGAAAAGCTCTCCCAGTCCATCGGCAACTGCGTCACGCTGGCGGCCATCGCCTCCCTGGCTACCATGGCCATCGGCGTGGTCATCACCAATCCGCTGCTGCGCCTGCTGGATACGCCGGCGTCCATCATGGCGTGGTGCTCCGACTATCTGACCATCTTTTTCCTGGGCGCGGCAGGGTTTACCTTCTACAACATCCTCTCCGGCATCCTGCGGGGCATGGGGGATTCCGTCTCCGCGCTGGCGTTCCTGCTGCTGGCTACGGTGCTGAACATCGGAATGGACGTCTGGTTCGTGGCGGGCTTCCAGATGGGGGTGCCCGGCGTGGCGCTGGCCACGGTGCTGGCCCAGGGGATCTCCGCCATGATGTGCTTTCTCAAGCTGCTGCGGATGCGGGACGTGTTCGACCTGACCTGGTCCTCCCTGAAGCTGCGGCGGGACGCAGCCCTGCGGATCGTCCGGATCGGCATGCCCTCCGGCATCACCCAGGCCATCATGTCGGTGTCCATGCTGGTGGTGCAGTCTTTGACCAACAGCATGGGGGAGACGGTCATCGCCTGCAACGTCATCATCATGCGGGTGGACGGCTTTGCCATGATGCCCAATATGACCTTCGGACAGGCCATGAGCGTCTATACCGGCCAGAACGTGGGAGCGAAAAAGATCGACCGGGTCAATGAGGGACTCAGGCAGGGGGCCATCATGGCGGTGGGCTTCGCCTGCGCCATCACTGCCTGCCTGCTGCTGTTCGGAAGGTATCTGTTCGGCCTGTTCACCAGCACGCCGGAGCTGATCGCGCTGGCCACCCGGATGATGCGCATCATGGCCGCCGGATACATCACCATCGCCGTCACCCAGGTGCTGGGCGGCATCATGCGGGGCGCGGGGGATACGGTCACCCCCATGTGGATCTCCCTGTTCAACACCGTCGTCCTGCGGGTGCCCGTGGCGTACATAATGGCGTGGTTCACCCGCTGCGAGGCGTGGCCCAACGGCAGGCCGGAGTCCCTGTCCATCTCCCTGCTGGTGACCTGGGTCATGGGCGCGGTGATCTCCGTGATCGCTTTCCGGCGGGGCGGCTGGCGGAAGGCGCTGAACGCGGAGGAGAAGCCGGAACCGTGGGAAACGTAAACTTACAGGAAATTTTCCGATTTGCGTGCTATCATAGCGGTATCCCCGGCACGCTTATTTTAAACTATTTGCGGTGAGGTTTTCTATGGCGCGGTATAGAAAATACGGAAAATCCACAAAACTGGTCTATACGCTGTTCGCGGCGGCGGTGCTGGAGCTTGTACTGCTGGTTGGCGTGACGGCCTACGGCCTGCGTCATCCGGCGGAAAAAGCGCCGGACACGCCGTCCTCCGCGCCGGAGAGCGTGGAACAAAACGCCGGGCGGAACCCGTCCGCGTCCCCGCGGCCGGAGCTTCCGGAGGAGAAGGAGAAGCCCGCGGGCGAGCGGAGCGGCTGGGACGTCCTCACCGAGGCAGGGCTGGTCGCCCACGGCCTGGGCGAGGTGGACGGGGTCGCCACACTTAACTGCCTGGAGGGCTTCCGGCAGCAGTATGAACAGGGGGTGCGGGCCTTCGAGGTGGACCTGCGGCTGACGGCGGACCAGCAGGTGGTGCTGCGCCACGACTGGCGGGCCGGGTGGCAGGCCGGGATCAGCGAGATCAGCATCCCCACCCTGAAGGAATTTCTGGCCCGCCCGCTGCTGAAGGAGTATACCCCGCTGTCCTTCAAGGATCTGCTGCTCCTGATGGAGCAGTACCCGGACGTGTGCATCGTTACCGACACCAAGTTTACCGAGGCGGAAATCGTCACCATGCAGTTTGAGGCCATGCTCCGGGACGCGGAGGAGCTGGGGCTCAGCTATCTCTTTGACCGGATGGTCATCCAGGTGTATAACGCGCTCATGTTCAAAGTGGTGGATAATATCCATCATTTTGAGAACTACATCTACACGCTCTACAGCGACGGTTTTACCGCCACGGTAACCGACTTCCGGGAGCGGGCGGCGTTCTGCGCGGAAAACGGCATCCGGGGGATCACCATGTGGGACTACTGGTGGCGGACCGGCTTTACGCCCATTATGGAGGAATACGATATTCCGGTCTTTCTCCATACGGTCAATGATCCGGAGGAAGCGCGGACACTGCTCGGCAGCGGCGTAAGCGGCATTTATACTGACTCGCTGATCCCCGATGAGTTGACGCCGCCGGAAGAGGGGACAATAGAGAGCATATCAGACACACCGTTGGAAGGAGAGTAACGACCATGGATCTGACAGAAAAAACCTTATCCAGTGAGAAAATTTATGACGGGCACATTCTGCACGTCCGGCGGGACACGATAGAACTGCCGGATGGAAGCAGGGGCTACCGGGAGGTGGTGGACCACCAAGGCGGCGTGTGCGTGCTGGCGCTGGACGATGAGAACCGGGTGCTGGTGGTGAGCCAGTACCGCTATCCCTATGAAAAGGTCCTGCGGGAGATCCCTGCCGGGAAGCTGGAATACGGCGAGGACCCCGCCCAGGCCGCCATCCGGGAGCTGAAGGAGGAGACGGGGGCTGTGGCGGGAGATTTCCGCCCGCTGGGAGAGCTGTATCCCTCGCCGGGCTACTGCGGGGAGGTCATCCGGATGTATCTGGCCCGGGAGCTGACCTTTGGCGAGACGCATCTGGACAAGGATGAATTTTTGAATCTGGAGCGCGTACCCTTTGACCGGCTGGTGGAGGAGATCCTCTCCGGCGAGATCAGGGACGCGAAAACCATAGCCGCGGTGCTGAAAGGAAAGCTGCTGCTGAACCTGTAAGCCCTTTCGCCCGCAAAAGCGAAGGAGAAGATATGGACGAGAAAAAAACGGTCCTCATCGTAGAGGACGAGAAGAGCATCGTGGACATTGTCCGGTTCAATCTGGAGAAGGAGGGCTATGCCGTGCTCACCGCCTATGACGGCGAAGCGGGGCTGGCCGCCGCCCGGCAGAAAAAGCCGGATCTGATCCTGCTGGACGTGATGCTGCCGAAGATGATTGGCTTCGACGTGTGCAAGCTCCTCCGGGAGGAGGGGGACAACGTGCCGGTCATAATCCTCACGGCCCGCGAGGAGGAGGCGGACAAGGTGCTGGGGCTGGAGATCGGGGCGGACGACTATATCACCAAACCCTTTTCCATGCGGGAGCTGATGGCCCGGGTGAAGGCGAACATCCGCCGCACGGCCATGCAGCAGGCACAGGAGAATACCGCCGCGGTCCCGGCGGCGGGCGGGCTGACCATCGACCCGGAGAATTACCAGGTCAGCAAGCATGGGAAGCCCATTGCCCTGACGCAGAGGGAGTATGAACTGCTGACGTTTCTCGCCGGACACCCCGGGAAGGTCTATTCCCGCATCGACCTCATGGAGCAGGTATGGAACTATGATTATGTGGGCGATGACGTCCGCACGGTGGACGTCACCGTCCGGCGGCTGAGGGAGAAGATCGAAGATGATCCCGCGAATCCTGCTTTGATCCTTACCCGGAGAGGGGTGGGGTACTACTTTGCGGGGCAGTGATCTTTGCGGCCCTCCGGGCCGCAAGGGGGAGTTGTTTCGACTCGATGGCCCGGGGCCTGCGCGGCCCCGGACCCTGCGCCTACTTTTTGTGTGAACAAAAAGTAGGCAAAAAGTCACTTAAACCTGGCGGTTTAAGAATCCCTTATATTTTACGGGGGTTAGTCGCCATTGGGCAGTAAATTGCCGGATTGGGTGCCCCTGAGTTGGAGGTTGTCCTTTCAGGGGCTTGGCGCTTGAAGGACTCCGCCTGCCGGCCTGTTAAAGAGAGACTGCCCTGCAAGGGGGGACCGTCTATCGCGGCTGCCCCGGGAGGAC
>JAAVHF010000038.1:0-7410 GCA_014799845.1 Oscillibacter sp.
CTTCCGCATTTTGCGGTGTGCTTCCCGCTGGCAAGCCTCACAGCAATATTTTACATCCCTTCTGGTTGTGATAAATGCTTTCCCACAGTTTCCGCAGACACATTCACGGGTTCTGTCTGCCGCCGCTTCCTGACGGTAAAATTTCGCCCGGCAGTTCGGGCCGCAGAACAGAGTGTTTGTCCGTCTGGATTCAAATTCTTTTCCACAGCACTTGCAGATCAGCTTGAACGGCTGACCGACGGCGTGTTCACCAGCTTTCATCATCTGATAGCGTTCACGGCTCTTGACACGATGTCTGTGCAGGGAAGCCTGTCTCTTTTCTTCCTCCGGCGTCAACTCTGGGGCCGGGAGGTCGAACCGTCCGATAAACTTCAGATAGATGTCCACTTCCTGCGTTCTATCTCCGTCTACTTTTTCCGGGGCGTGGACAATAATTCTATCTACAAACTCGTTAATCATAGGTGTGGTCAGTTCCGAGAAATCGGTGTACTTTTTCGCCAGAGCGAGGAACCGTTCCACATTGGCAGTGTCCTGCTCAAAGCTGGCCAGCGCCGATTCCGCTTCTGTGACGGACTGCCGGAGTGCCGTCTGTTCCTGTTCATACCCGGCAAGGAGCGTATCAAAACGTTCCTCGCCGATGCGCCCTACCGCATAGGATTCGTACAGCTTTTTGATGATGGTGTCCAGTTCCTCACAGCGCCGCCGGTCCTTGTTCAGTTTGCGTTTCAGGTCTTTTGCCGCCTGCGCCTGCTGAACCTCGGACACCGCCCGAACCTTTTGGATAAACTCGGCTTCGTTGGAAATAGCGTAGACACTGGTAGCACGGATGGTTTCCAAAATCAGCGTCCGCAGGGCCTTGGTGGAGATGTGGTGGTTGCTACAGGCAGCCGCTCTTCTTTGCCCTCCGAGTTTATACGAAGAACACTCATAGGCATCCGACGGGTACGGCTTCGCCTCACTGCCCCGCGTCCGTTGGTTATACATCTTTGCCCCGCAGTCGGCGCAGTAGACTAGCCCGGTCAGGGGATTGGCCTCGCCCAGCGTGTCTATGCGGCGCGGCGTTCCCCGCAGCTTCTGCACAAGCTCCCATGTGGCGCGGTCTATGATCGCCTCGTGCGTGTTTTCAAAAATCAGCCAGTCCTCCGGGGTATGGTAAACCGGCTGCTTATCTTTGTAGGATTCCTTATGGGAACGGAAGTTGACTGTATGCCCCATATACTCAGGTTTGGACAATATCTTCCCTACGATAAAGTCACTCCATGCGTAGGGACGGTCAATATTTTCTCTGCTTTTCCAGGCGCCCCGACCCTGTCTTGCCAGGTAGGCCGCGGGGGACTCAACCTTGTCCCGATACAGGATATTTGCAATATCGCTCAGGCCGTGTCCCTCAACCGCTAACTGGTAAATCCTCCGCACGACCGCCGCCGCTTCCTCGTCGATCAGCCAGTGGTATTTGTCATTGGGATCTTTTCGGTAGCCATAGATGGCGCAGTTAGTGGTCGGCTTGCCAGATTCGCCCTTGACTCGGATAGCTGTGCGCTGCTTGCGGCTCAGGTCCCGTAGATACCACTCGCTCATGATATTGACGAAAGGCGCGAACTCACTGGAACTGGGATCGTCGCTGTCGATACCGTTGCCAATAGCGATGAAGCGTACTCCGAATTTTCTGAAAAGGACTTCCGTATAGAAGCCAGTTTGCAGATAATCTCTGCCGATCCTGCTCATGTCCTTCGTCAGCACCAAAGCCACTTTTCCGGCTTCAATGTCGGACACCAACCGTTTCCATTCTGGACGGTCGAAATTGCCGCCCGACCATCCGTCATCCGTATAATGGACACAGTTTCCGTAGCCGTGGTCTGCGGCGTAGCCCTCCAGGTATATTTTCTGATTGATAACCGAATTGCTGTCCCCAGCCAGGTCATCGTCACGAGAGAGCCTCTCGTATAAAGCCGTGATTTTTTCCTCAGCCTGTCTTGCGCTCATGATGCGCTCCTTTCAGACTGACGGCTCATTTGTGGTGTTTCCATTGTACCACGTTCCCCACCGTTTTGCAGCCCCTCATTGCGGATCATCCGCAAAATTTTTTCTTTCATCGTCTCGCCGCCATCCAAGAACACCACCTTCACCTTGTAGGTGGTAGACCCAATGCGCCGGGTCATATACTGGAAGTTTTGGTTTTCCTTGTTTTTTGTCATAGTGTCCTTTCTCATATCATTGAAATTCAAAAACAGTAATTTCTGATATGGGAAGCCGTTTCTCCAAAGCAGTTCCTGACAGGCAACCCTGTTCGGCGCTGTGTCGTCCCCCTGCGGGGCGCTCGCTCCCTTTGGGGAGGTCATGGCGGTTTAGCTGTTCGGACGGTCATTCAGTTGTCATTTTCGCCACCTTTCTGCTTCTGGATTTTGGGTTATGTATGAGAAAGGACAAATAAAAAGCAGATACAAAAAACCGCCCACGGACTTTTCCCGCAGTCGGTTATGTATCTGCAAACAGGTCAAATATGTTTATATGCTATATCAGTTCAGTTGTGAACTCTATTATAATCAAAACATCCGTTCGTGTCAAGCCCTGTTTTGAAAAATTTTTGAGGGTAGCAGATCAGACGCAAATGCAAAGACAACAAGGCTCCTGAAGTCCGCCCGTATGGGGAACCCTTCAGGAGCCTTTTCGGTTTCCTGCCAGCGCAATCGCCGAGATTCCGGTCATGTATAGATCAGTTCATGTTTGATGCTTTCCTCGGCGCGGTCTATGATACTGTTCATAGCCTTGACCCATTCCCACTGTGACCGGCGCTTCAATTCCTCGGTCACGCCCTCGGCGGTAGCCATCTGCCTAATAATGAGGCGGTAGCGGCTCTGCGCCTGCTCGTTGAGTTCGGCAAGGTAGGTGTGCAGTTTTCCTGTTAAAATCAGATGGTTCAGCAAAAGCGGGTTCGTTTTTTTCAGATATGCCTGGTGCATCCATCCCCACTTCCCGACAGGGCGGTCATCGTCCTCCGGCAGTTCGATAGCCGGGATGTAGTAGTCCCCGGCAAGGACATAATCAAGACCGTTTGTCTCGTCATGAATATTCGATTTCAATTCGTTCATGGCGTTTTCCTCCGTCATTTCAGATGTTTTCGGTAGCGGCTACCGATAATGCGATACGGACTTTTATCTCCGTTCCTACGACCGCAAGTCCTATTCACCACAAATGAGCCGCAGTCATATGTATTTGGTGGCAGAAACCACCCTTTACATAGTACATCTCAAAAGCTGATCTTACAGCGGTACGCTGACGATCATTTCTTTTTGAATACCCGCTTTTTCGTCGATGATGGATTTTCCGGCGTCAACTTTGAGCGCGAGGGACTTCAAGCCATGCTCCGTGAAGTCGAGGCCGGGAACGTGGCGACGGTCATAACGAAAGACCTTTCCCGACTGGGCCGTAACTATCTGAAAACCGGGGAACTGATCGAGATCATTTTCCCGGAATATGAGGTGCGGTATATCGCCATCAACGACGGCGTGGACACGGCGCGGGAAGATAACGAGTTTACCCCTCTAAGAAATTGGTTTAACGAATTTTACGCCCGCGATACTTCCAAGAAAATCCGNGCAGTAAAGCAGGCCAANGCCCAGCGGGGCGAACGTGTCAACGGAGAAGTCCCCTATGGNTATATCGCAGACCCGAACGACCGCAATCATCTCATCCCCGACCCGGAAACCGCCCATGTTGTGAAGCAGATTTTCGCCATGTATGTGCGAGGTGACCGTATGTGTGACATCCAGAACTGGCTTCGGGACAATGAGATTTTGACCGTTGGNGAACTNCGCTANCGCAGNACNGGAAGAACACAGCATCCACGTCCTCAACAAAACGCATGGTACAACTGGCCGGACAAAACACTGTATGACATTCTCACCCGACAGGAATACTTAGGCCACACCATTACGGCGAAAACCTATAAGGTGTCCTATAAGTCCAAAAAGACACGGAAAAATGCGGAGGACAAGCGGTACTTTTTCCCCAACACTCACGAACCGCTGATCGACGAGGAAACCTTTGCCCTTGCNCAAAAGCGCATCGCTACCCGCCACCGCCCTACCAAGTCNGATGAAATCGACCTGTTTTCCGGCCTGTTGTTCTGTGGGGATTGCGGCTACAAAATGTATCTCCAAAAAGGAGCCGGAACGCCGGAGCGGANACACGCTTANACCTGCGGCAANTACCGCAACCGGGCCAGAAATGATTTTCTTTGCACAACACACTACATCCGAAAAAGTGTGCTGAAAGAGCTTGTCCTGGCTGACTTACAGCGTATTATGTCCTATGTAAAGGGGCATGAGCAGGAGTTTATTCGTACCGCTACCGAGTGTAACGATCAGGCCATGAAAAAGGCGNTGTCCCACCAGCGGAAAGAGCTGGAGAAAGCGGAAGCACGGTTGAGCGAACTTAACCTGTTATTCCGCAAGCTGTATGAGGACAACGCATTGGGCCGGTTATCGAATGAACAGTTTGTGTTCCTGACCTCCGGCTATGAGGACGAGAAACGGGAGTTGACAAAGCGGGCCNCNGCNTTGAANAANGAAATCGNCACCGCCGCCGAGCGCAGCGCGGANGTGAAACGGTTTGTCNCNNTGGTANGNCGGTACACNGAGATCAGCGAATTGACCTATGAGAACGTCCATGAGTTTATCGACCGTATTCTTGTCTACGAATTGGACAANGACACCAATACCCGCAAAATCGAAATCTTTTACAGCTTCGTGGGCAAGGTAGACAGCGGAGAACAGCCCACGGAAAGCGTTTCATATTTCAGGCAGATCGGCGCTGATGTNAAGAGCGTCGTTGTTTAGGGCCNAATGNAAAATGCTGGGGCAAGATAGCGCACCATTCAAAAATGGTTACGTTATCTCACCCCAGCAAATGTCATGCCGTTTTTTTGAAATCGCACGGTCAAAGATGCGGTCAGGCCGCTTCCCGGGCGCGGTGCTTCTGTCCGTGGTGGGCCACCTGCCNCCACTGGGTGNTGTCNCGGAANAGGGANATNATNTGCAGCGGCAGCCAGGACGCCATGAANACCGGGAAGAGCAGAATNCTCCTGGTCATATCCTGAAGGGCATAGCCNCCCANCAGCGTNAGCGCCACNCCCAGCGCCATCCCGCCCACGCAGTACAGTCCCAGACTGCACAGCATGACCGCCACGCCGGTCCCGGCGGCAAGGCCCGTCAGAAGCCCGCACAGCAGCAGCAATCCGGAAACCGCCTGGGTAAAGGGNGCCGCCAGAAACATGGTGATGTCCCAGCGGAGCATGGGACGGGGAACGCCGCTCTGCCACAGGCCGCCCAGGGTACGCTTTGCCACCTGCATGACGCCGCTGCACCACCGATGGCGCTGGCGCAGGGAGAGGAGGAAGCTGGTGGGCTCTTCATCGTAGTTGATTGCGTCGGGGACCCAGCTGACCCGGAAACCCGCGCGGGCACACTGAGCGGCAAATTCCGCGTCCTCGGCAATCGTCGTGGTGTTCCAGCCNTCCAGGGCCTCCAGCACCTCCCGCCGGAAGCCGAAGCCGGTGCCCACCAGCTTGGCGGACAGGCCGCAGGCCGCCCGGGGACGGTTCCAGACGAGGTCAAAGATCACATTATACAAACCGTAGCATCCCGCCACGCCGCTGGCGGAGGGATTTCCCGCCCGGGTGCGGGACTTGCACACCATGGCGCCATCGGCAAAAGCGTCGTTCATCCGGGCCAGGTAGTCGGGCTCCAGCACATTGTCCGCGTCAAAAACCAGGAANGCGTCGTAGCCCCGGTCCCGCAGCTGGGNNAANGCCTGNTGGAGGACGTCGCCCTTGCTGGACACCGGCCCCAGGCAGGGCAGGATTTCCGCCCCAGCGGCGCTGGCGGCGGCCTCGGTGAAATCGGTGCAGTTATTGGGGACCACGTAGACGTCCCGCAGCTCCTGGGGGTAGTCCTGCCGCAGGATGCTGTAGACCAGGTTTCCGATAACGGCCTCCTCATTCCGGGCCGCGATGACGATGGCAAACCGGGTCTGCGGCGCGGCGTGGGGATAGCGGCGGCGTTTCGTCAGGGCGAAAAGCGCCACAGCGGCAAAGTAGATGGTAAAAACCTTCAGCGCAAGGGAGAGAATCAGTAAAATTGTTTGTAAAAGCTCCATGGGAACACCCCTTCCTGTCCCGGCGGTAGGCACGGTACGCAATTAGGATGTTCCCATAGTAGCAGAGAAAGTTTAAATTGAAAGATGCGAAAAGTTTAAGGTTTGTCCGGCGGAATGTTTAAGGATTATTAAAGCTTGCCGTAAGCCTCGTCATCCACCGGCTCCAGCCACTCGTTGGAGGCTCCCTCGGCAGGGAGCTCCACCGCCAGATGGGCAAACCAGCTGTCCTTCGCCGCGCCGTGCCAGTGCTTGACCTCCGGCGGGATGTCCACCACGTCGCCGGGATGCAGCTCACGGGCGGGCTCGCCCCATGCCTGATACCAGCCCCTGCCGCCTGTGACCAGCAGGATCTGGCCTCCCTTGTGATGAATGTGCCAGTTGTTCCGGCAGCCCGGTGAAAAGGTCACGTTGGCAATGGGTCCTCCCTTGTCGGTCAACGGATTCAGATAGGCCTGACCAATGAAAAACTGGCTGAACTTCTCCGGCAGAGGCTCGCCTACAGGGAACGCGCCGGGATTATTCCGCGTCTCACTCATGATTTCTGTTCTCCTTTTCCTCGCAGTATTTTGTCATAATTTTCAATCTTGTAATTGAGCCGGTCCAGGGATCTCTGCATCTCTTCCATGCGCGCCAGAAGCTGCTCCCGCTGCTCGATCAGGATCGCTTTCCGCCGNTCCTCCGTCCCCTCCCCCTGGCGGGACAGGGCGGCGTACTCGATCAGCGCCTCGATCTGCACGCCGGCGGAACGCAGGCACTTCATCAGCTCG
Organism: Oscillibacter sp.; assembly: GCA_014799845.1. Classification (GTDB taxonomy): domain Bacteria; phylum Bacillota; class Clostridia; order Oscillospirales; family Oscillospiraceae; genus Pelethomonas. Next base: position 6,924 of record JAAVHF010000038.1, read on the forward strand.
ATCCACCGGCAGGAGTTCTCGTCATAATTCCGGATGCCTCCCTTGGTGCGGGGAACCGGCGGGATCAGACCGATGCGCTCATAGTAGCGCAGGGTGTCGGCGGTCATATTATACTTCTTGCTTGTCTCCGCAATGGTCATTTCCGCTCTTCCGCCCCCTTACGCGCCGAAGAGCCCGGCGGCCTGCTTCATGTTCTCCACCGCCGCCACGCCAAAGGGACAGCGCTTCTCGCAGGCGCCGCAGGCCACGCACTCCCCCGCCTTGTGCGGCAGGGCGGCGTAATGCTCCCGAACCGTCTCGGGGATCTCCCCCTGGGCCTTGCACAGGTTCAGGAATTTGGTCACGCCGGCCACGTCGATGCCCTTGGGGCAGGGGGCGCAGTGGCCGCAGTACATGCAGTGGCCCACCCAGCTGATNTTNGGCATGGCGGCAAAGGCGGCGGCGTAGTCCTTCTCCTCNTCGCNGGCGNNCTCATAGGCGATGCTGG
>JAAVHF010000038.1:7415-13385 GCA_014799845.1 Oscillibacter sp.
AGNTCCTCCATGGANCGGGCCCCGCACATGATGGAGGCCACCGCCGGACGGGTCAGGGCATAATGGAGGCACTGGAAGGCCGTCAGGGACACCCCCGCCGGGGACATGTCCGCNTTCAGCAGGTCTCCNCCGCCGAANGCCTTCATCACCGTGATGCCCACGCCCAGNCGCTGGCAGGTNTCATACAGCTCCTGCCGCTGGGGGTCCATGTTNACCAGNGGCTTNTCNTAGTTCTTGTCCGCCCACANCTCCTCCACGTCCTCATTGGCGGGCTGGAGNTCGTAGCAGGGGTTCACGCTGAACATCAGNACNTCGATNTTNCCNGTGTTNACCGCCGCCAGGGCCACCTCCGGGTTGTGGCTGGAGAGGCCGANGCTCCNGATNGTNCCNGCNGCTTTCAGCTCCANGGCGTAGTCCAGNATGCCGTTTTNNAGCACGGTNTCCCANTCGGACANNGCGTCCACNTAGTGGATCATGCCNACGTCCANNNAGTCCGTNCGCAGNAGNCGNAGNNGNTCNGCNANGCNNNCCNTNGANTCNNCCAGGNNGCGGGTNCGNTTNTACTGNCCGTNCTNCCANACGGANCAGATNTGNCNCTGNAGGACAAATTTCTCCCGGCGGCCCTCCANNGCCNNNCNNAGNTNGCTCCNGCANCTNNGGNTNNGGNGTNTANAGGTCNATGCAGTTGACCCCGGCGGANNCCATNAGGTCCACCATCTCCCGGACCTGCTGGGCNGTTNTCTTGCCGGCAAAGCCCTCGCAGCCCATGCCGATCTCGCCCACCTGAATACCGGTGCGGCCCAATGTACGATATTGCATGTCGTATCGTCTCCTTTTCTATGTCCTGAGTAGTTTCTCCCTGTCTTACAGCATAACACCTGGAGTAAGCTCAAAGTCAATAGTTTTTTCCTATTCTGACCAGAAACTTTCGGACTGGCCGCAGCCATGAATGATTCATTTCCTATCAAATGTCAACGCCGGTGCGATTTTGTAGATTTGTCGAAGAGGGAATGCCGGAAAACGGCGGGTGAGCATGGCCGCATACCCGCCCCATGCTGACGGGCGAAAAAGTGCTTGTCCAATAAAAGTGTCCTTTTGTTTCTCTCCCCCATGTGTGAGTAACGATAGGACACAAAGATTAAAATTTCCAAGTGATGCGAACCTGCTGCTCGCCGGTGTCCGGGTTCCTTTTGCCAATTTCAATTTTTTCGACAAGGGCGGCAGCCAGTTCTCGGGGAACAGTCTCCAGCTTTAGCAGTTCTTTTGCCCGCTCCATCAAATCTGATTGCCGCCAGGGTTTTCCCTGATCGGCCAGCTCGCTGTCGATCTTTGCAAGCCGCTGCTCCAGCGCTTCCCTCCGTGTGTCCCGATTGGGCTGGACGTCCAGAGGCTCTAACTTGTAGCAGGTCTGAACATAATAACGGATGCGCTCTGAAACAAGATCGGTCAGCTTATCCAGGCGGATGGAGTGGCGGGCGCAGAGTTTTGTTTTCCCACTGTCAGCATAGAGTTTGCATCGAAGATAAGATGTACGGGGCCTCCCCTTCTGGCAGTTGGTTGTTTTGCTCATGGTACCGCCGCAATCCATGCACTTCACTAAGCCGGACAGCAGGTGTACTTCGCTGCTGCCATCGGTTTTGGATCTCAGTTTCAGGTTCTGCTGAACAGCATCGAAGGTTTCCCCGTCAATGATCGCCTCATGAGTTCCCTCTACCTGATACCACTGTTCTTTTGGCACATCGATCAAAACTTTGGATTTATAGCTGACCTTTTTCCTTCTCCCTTGAACCATGACTCCGGTATACATCTCATTATGGAGAATTCGCCAGATCGTGGTTTTGTTCCAGAGTCCATAGTCATTTTTCGATGGATTGCTACAGGTCCAGCCTCTCTCCTCCTTGTAGCGGGCAGGATTTGGAACGCCGGCATCATTGAGCATAGCCGCAATATGCTGCTTGCCATAGCCTTCCAATGACCACTGAAAAATCCGGCGAACTATCTCTGCAGCCTCAGGATCTATAACGATACGGTTTTTGTTGGCTGAATCTTTTCGATAGCCGTAAATGGGAAATCCGCCAATGTACTGTCCCTCCCGCCGCTTCAGATCAAAAACCATACGGACATTCTCCGATAAATCCTCCAGGTACCATTCGTTGACCAGTCCGTTGATCTGACGGGCCTTTTTGCTACCTTTGACCTCGGTATCCGCGTTATCCGCTACTGCAACGAAACGGATTCCCCATATAGGAAACATGCCATGGATGTACTTTTCCACCAGTTCCATATCGCGGGTGAATCGGGACTGGCTCTTGCAGAGGATAATTTGAAACTTCTTCTGCTTGGCCGCAGCCAGCATCCGGTTGAAATCCGGACGGAGGCTGTCGGCTCCCGAGTAGTCCTCATCGCAATAGATCGAGTAGATATCCCACCCATGGTCGATGGCGTAATGGGTCAGCAGAGACTTCTGGTTCTGGATGCTCTCGGACTCAAGCTGCTGCTTGTCTTCATCCTCCTTACTCAGTCGTGTATAAATCGCGCAAAGAATTTGTTACACCTCCTTCAAGGCGCAATCGCTCATGGCCATCAGGCCCCTGAGCCGCCGTCCGGCAAGAATTTATTTTAAATATCTGCGCCGATAAATCGGTGCATACATCCTTTGTGGAGTTCTTTTGTAAGCCAAATGGCGATAGTTTGATGGATTAACTGGTCGTTCACTTTGATTATCTCCGGGTGCCGCTCACTCAAAATCAAAATTGTATCTTTCATTAAAATCGCCTCCGGTAAACTGTATGAAGCTGGACATGCGGAATATTAAGAGGTAAACGGGTATAATCAAACGGCTCAAAAAACATTTTTCAAAAAATGTGCAGTATCTGCGCGTCTGGTCTGACTGTCTTTTCCTGGAAGCAGATCGCTGCCCCTCGGCCCGCTCTGGTGCATTGTCCGGAGAGCATCTTCTTTTATTTGACTACAATTTTGCCGGACACTATGGAAATTTCCAGGGGAGTATGATACAATGTGGACTGCTTACGCTGAAAGCGGTGCCTGAGAGACAAAAGACGGACGGAAGGAGAAAAGTACGGATAGAAGCATTGGGAAACAGCAGTCTGGCCCAGCGCGCAGAGGAACTGGAGCGGGAGAACGCGGCGCTCAGGGACGCGCTGGCGGCGGAAGAGGCCAACCGGGCCAAGAGCCGTTTTCTCTCCAGTATGTCCCATGATATCCGCACCCCCATGAACGCCATTATGAGCATGACGGCCATCGGTCTGAGCCATATCGACGAGAAGGCCCGGGTGCAGGACTGTCTGGACAGGATCCGCACAGCCTCCGCCCATTTGATGAGCCTGGTCAACGATGTGCTGGACATCTCCCGGATCAGCAGCGGGCGGATGACGCTCAGCGAGGAGCGTTTTTCGCTGGCGGACCTGGTCCATGACGTGGCGGTGATCGTCCGCCCCCAGGCGGAACAGAAAAAACACCGGCTGACCTTTGAGATCGGGGAGGTGCCGGAGGAGAGTCTGATAGGCGATCCCCTCCGCCTGCGGCAGATCCTGGTCAATATCATCAATAACGCGGTCAAGTATACAGGGGACGGCGGCCTGCACCATGCTGCTGGGGCAGGAGCTGGGGGATATGTCCTCTCTGGATATGGCCGCCCATGTGCGGCAGCTGGCCGGCACGGATTTCCCCATCCTGCCGGTGTCGGAGGGAGACTGGGCGCAGATCGAGTACCGGGCCACACGGGCCGGCGTCAGTGCCTTTGTGGAGGATGTGCGCCGGTCCCGGGAGGCCGGGATGAACGAGCATGTTTCCAAGCCGGTGGACCTGGAGCGGCTTCAGGACGTACTGCGCCGGAGCTTCCCTGGGAGCGGTACCTCTACATGACCCACCAGCAGATGGCCAGCAGCATGAGCCACAGCAAAGAGCGGGTCATGACGCCGGAGCTGCGTTGGGCGTTTGTCTGCTGCGCCATTGACTGCCACTGCGGCGTCAACGATTTCGGCACGCTGCTGGCAAGAATAGAGCGGCTGCTGGATTCGGCGGACCCGGAGGATCGTACCCCGGAGGGGATGTATGGGATCGTCTCCCTGCCCGCTTTCTACTGCCAGTATCTGAGGCAGGAGCCGGAGCGGATTCCCGGGAAGGCGGACTACGTGGACGGGCTCTACCGCCGGACGCTGGCCTATGCAAGCCAGGATTTTGGCGGCGGCGTCATGACGTTTGATGAGGCGGTGGAGGAGGCAGCCGCTCAGGAGGGCAAACGGTTTTCTCCGCTGCTGACTGCGAGGCTGCGGGAGCGGCGTGTGACAGAGCGTCTCCGGCGGGCCACGCAGGAGGGACGGAAGGAAGCTTACCGTCAGATGTACGAGCAGGAGCGGGCTTCCGCCGTAACCTGATTTCTTCTTTTTGATATTTTTTCTATCAAGAAAAAATATTGACCGGCATAAACGATAGGAAATGTGAGGATTACGAAATGGTAAAATTATGGAATGGTGAGGAAGTCCGGTGGCGTCTGTCGCTGCGTCTGGACGGCAGGCCCGGCGACCTTGAGATGGGCGATGAGCCCAGGCAGATGCTGGTGCATCTGGGCAAAGGCGAAAAGCTGACGGCGGAGGACCTTCGCCGGGCCGCTGCCAAGGCGGCGGTGCAGGTGCGGAAGCTGGGCGGCGCTTCCGCTCTGGTGGACGCGGCTCCCGCAGTGGAGGCCTTGGGAGGCGAGGGCTTGTCGGCCCTGATCCAGGGCGCGGAGCTTGCGCTCTACCGCAATGAAAACTGGAAGCAGGAGCGGAAGGAGGAGAAGCCCCTTGCGCTCTATCTCACCGGAACGGAGGGCGCAGAGGCGGAAAAAGTGCTCTCTGAGACCACCGTGCTGGACCGCTGGATCTGCTTTGCCCGGGATCTCGTCAACCGTCCTGCCAACAAGCTGACGCCCGTGCTGCTGGCCGAGGCCGTTGTCCAGGCATCGGAGAAGCTGCCCGTAGAGGTCCAGGTGCTGGATGAAAAGGAGACCCGGGCGCTGGGAATGGAGGCATTCCACGCCGTAGGCGACAGTTCCGTCAACCCGCCCCGTCTGATCGTTATCCGCTGGCGCGGCGGAAAGGAAGAGGAGGCCCCCATCGCTCTGGTGGGCAAGGGCGTGTGCTTTGATACCGGCGGCTATAACCTCAAGACCGGGCTGAAGGGGGGCATGGCCGGCGACATGGCCGGCGGCGCGTCGGTGTGCGCGGCGATCCTGGCCCTGGCGGAAAACCGGGTTCCGGTGAATGTGACGGCGGTGATTCCTGCCGTGGAGAACCGCATTTCCCCGGACAGCTTCCTCCCCGGCGACGTGATTGGCTCCATGTCCGGAAAGACCATTGAAATCGGCAGCACCGACGCCGAGGGACGCCTCATCCTGGCGGACGCCATTACCTATGCCATTCAGAAAGAGAACGCCTGTAAAGTAGTTGACATTGCCACTCTGACAGGAGCCATTGCCCGGATGCTGGGCAGCGTGTCCGCGGGCGTCATGGCCAACAATGACGGTTTCTTTGCCGAACTTCAGGCTGCCGCGGAGCGCAGCGGAGAGAAGTTCTGGCGGATGCCGGACTATCCGGAGTATAAGCAGCTCATCGAAAGCCCGGTAGCCGACCTGTACAACTCCAGCGAGGGCTGCGGCGCGATTGCGGCAGGACTGTTCCTTGCCGCCTTTGCAGGAGAGACGCCCTGGCTCCATCTGGACATCGCCGGTACCAGCCACTCCGGAAAGTTCAGCCAGCCCTATCAGCCCAAGGGCGCTACCGGTATGGGGGTCTCCACCATGTACCGGCTGTGCCGGGATCAGGCCGGAAAGTAATAACCCTTACTAATATAGGCCCTACTCCGCAACCCCGGCAAAAAAGCGACCACAAGCAGGAGGCAAAATAGTGCAAGGGCTGACCTGAGGGACCTGGAGAGATTCAAGAGCAGCAAGGCAACGCCAATGACACA
>JAAVHF010000039.1 GCA_014799845.1 Oscillibacter sp.
GATTGTAAATCGGATCATTGCATTTAAGAGGAAACTCTTTCCACCCATGATGAACCTTGAAGAAGTACAGAATGGAGGATTGATGTAAATGGATATTTCTACTATCGTTGGCATCGTGATCGGTTTCGCTCTTATGATATGGGGGATTGGGTTAGGCTCTATTGGGAACTTCGTGGATAAACAGAGTGCGATCATTGTGATTGGCGGCACAATCGCGGCCTTGATTGCCAGTTATCCCTTCTCAATTCTGAAACAAATTCCAAAGCATTTCAAAATCATGCTGGATGAAAAGCGTTTTGACCCGGTGGAGCGAGAGGGCTATCAGGTTACCTGGACAGATTCCCGAAAGCATATCACCTTCACCTGTCCCAATGGCCGCAGGTGTCGGGACAGCAGTCTCCACGATGAGACGTTCCTCAAAGAAAACTTGGAAGCACTGTTTGTCTACCGTCAGATGACAGACTTCCACGGAGAATATTCAGAACCAGCCATCGGCTGGCTCGGTGAGGTCAGCCAGGGACTGCTCCAGTTGGGAAAGCAGCTGGAACAGGACGCAGATTTGCCACCGCTCCCCGCGCCGCCAGTCTGGACGGACAGCAAGCTGCGCCGCAGAGAAGCAATGAAAAAATTAGCCCAGGGACAGAAACTGAGCCACGACAGCCACAGCCAAGGTCAGGGTATGATGGGCTATTGAGAAAGGAGTTTTATGAGAACTGAATTTGAAGAATATATCAGCACCGGGATGCTGGGGACGTACCGCCCGGAGTCTGCTGTGGTCAGGCAGATGGAGGATGGCAGCGTGGATACCGTTTTTCCTGTCCATTGACTCCAGTAGAATTTTTCCTATTCTGGGTCAAGTTATGGGTCAGGCACGTTTCGGATAAAAACTCTTCTCAGCCATTCGCAGTACAAACTCCCGCTCATCCTGGTCAGCCTTGGCAAAATCAATATTGTACCGATGGCAAATCTGTCGAAAGTGAATGACATATGCTAAATCTTCAGCTGTCGGAGGCACTACATATCCACTCGGACCAGCTAAATCATCCAACCTTGTGAATTTTTCCTGCAGCATTACTCACTCCTCCTCCAAATACTGTGAAAACAATTCTCTGGCAGCATCGCCGTCAATCAGCAGCAGAAAAGGATCATACCGACTGAAGGGGATTGCTCCAAAGTCACGAATGTAGTGTTCCCGGATCTCGGTTGTTTTTGCTTTCAGGTAGATTGCGCCGCCATAGCCATAGTCGATGGAAAGCTGAATACCAAATGCCAGCAACGCAGCACCAATCCCCACGTACTTGCGATTCTGGGTAAGGGTAGGGTTGCTGCTCGGCGCACTCTCAATGTACTCCACATATACCAGAATGCCTTCCGGCATATTACGATACGCCCCAAGGCCGATCAACTCTCCTGTTCCGGCGATTTCCATTGCGTATTTTCCAGCGCCTCATCCTGAATGAAATCAGTCAACCAACTCGTCTGCCAATTTTCCTGCTCTGTCTTTAAGAAATCCCTTTGGACAGCAGGACGGATATTGGCTACAAACCGGGAAGCTCTATCAACGCGCAAGACGTAGTAAACAGGAATCATATTGCGACAACCTCTCTGAAATTGATCCCAGTATACCATACCCGCAGCAAAATGGAAAGAGGTTTTTCGTCTGTTCAGGAATTGCACCACCGTCTACAAAGAGAAGATGACTTAGAAATTTGTGGAGAGAAAACAAAGAATGGCAGAGAGAATAATTTTACCCGTTGTTGGCCGTGTGAAGCCCTGTGTGCCAATTTTCAGAGCCAGAGGACGTTCAATACCACCCGTCCCAGAAACGCTGTGTTGAGCACTGCGTGGACGAAGTAAGCCAGCACAGTGATCCAGCAAGATTACCATACCTACGAAAAATCTGGAGGGTAGATTTCGGTGCAGGAAAAAGAGCGGGGGTCGCGCAGCGCCTCCCGCTCGGTTCACGCCGTCCCGCAATGCGGGTCGAGGCAACGGTTTCCAGGATTTTGGACCAGGGATCAACGCGGGGGTATGTTTTGGAGTGCGGGGGTCAAATTTGACCCCGCGTGGCCGGAACCGCCCTCCCTTCAAGGATTTTTCGGGGTTCCAGGCGGGGATATGCGATTCTGGGGGCATCATTGATCGCCCTGAGAGGCAGGGGAAATGTATAAATCTAAAGGCAATTTTATCACAGAGGAAAGTATAAACTTTCTGATAACTCTGCCGTAACCCGGTAGCTATTCCAACGAAAGTGTGGTACTGTGTGTCGTTACCAAAACAAGGAGGTAACTCGCATGGCAAAAAGACGAGCAAACGGAGAAGGGAATATTCGCAAGCGAAAGGACGGCCGCTGGGAAGGCCGCTACACTGCAGGTCACGATCCAGAAACAGGTAAGACCATCTACAAGAACGTGCTGGGTAGGACCCAGGCAGAAGTCAAGGAAAAACTCAAGAAAGCAATCGAGAAAGGCTCCGCCCTGGACCCAAGCAAAGCGGGCCAATACACAGTCGGCCAATGGCTGGACACTTGGCTGGAGGATTATGCCAAACTGAGCATCCGCCCATCCTCCCACAAGACCTACCGAGGGTTTATCGAGAACCATATTAAACCGGCAGTCGGAAATATCCCACTGGAGAAACTGACCTCCATGGATCTGCAAAAGCTCTACAAGCATCTGCTGGAATCCGGCAGAGTGGACCGGATCGAGGCCAGAAACAAACCCAAGGGCCTCAGTGTCAAAACGGTCCGTAATATCAATCAGATGATCTCGTCTGCCTGCAACTGCGCGGTGGAGCAGCGGATCATCGCCACGAACCCCACTAGGGGCTGTGCGCTGCCAAAGTTAGAGAAGAAGGAAATGAAAATTCTTCCTCTGGACTTCCTGGACACCTTCTTCGCGGAAGCGAGACGCAGCGGAGTATTTGAGCTGTACTACATCGATCTCTCCACCGGCCTGCGGCGAGGTGAGCTGCTGGGGTTGAAATGGGGCGATATAGACTTGAACAAGGGCATTATCCAAGTCCAGCGCCAAATCCTACGCCAGAATGGGGCAGTAGTGGAAGCTCCCCTGAAAACGAAAAATTCCTACCGCAATATTGCGATAGGGACTGACGCAGTAGAACTTCTAAAGCAAATGAAACGACGATCCACCGGCGAGTACGTGTTTCCGTCCCCAACCGGAGGCCCCATCTCCCCGGACAGCGTCCTGCACATGCTCCAAAGGGTACTGAAACGTGCTGGGCTGGAGAAAATCCCCTTCCACGCACTCAGGCACACGTTCTCAGTCCTGGCCCTCCAGAACGGCGTGGACATCAAAACCCTGTCCGCCATGCTGGGCCATTACTCCGCGGGGTTCACCCTGGACACCTACGCCCACGTCACCACCGCAATGCAGACCAAAGCAGCCAAAACCGTCAGCAGCTTCCTCTCCAGTGCTATCCAGTAATTTTCCCGTATGGGTCAAGATATGGGTCAAAAAGGGCAGTCCAAAATAAACCGCCACAAAAAGTTCAGAAACCAAACAAAACTCCGGTGAAATCAACTGATTTCACCGGAGTTTTGCAATAAGCGGTTAAAATCGATTTCTTGATCGGTATTGTTATATGCTCAAATCGTGCGGTCCCATACTGTGACCTGTGTAATCACATCCCGCAGCCGGTCGCCGCTCACCAGGTATTCCAGAACATCATCGGCGGTATCGCACCACTTTTCAGTGGATGCCGGATTGTCTATATGAATCTGCGAAATCACCATCTGGAGCGGAGCATCCGGCGTTTTGCGTAGTTTGGGCCAAATTCCATATGATCGTCCCTTCCACTCAAATTCCACTTCTCCGCCATGATTCACACACCACTTGAAATCGCTGATGGTTTTGAAACAATTATCCTCAAAGCTATTCATTCCTATCATCTTATGCATATATCTATGCCCTCCGAATCGCTTGAATTCCGGCGCTCCATCCGGATAATTGATAGGTGGTCCCGGATCCGGAAAACCTTTTGACCAATCAAAGATATGGTCATGTGGATCAGTGTGAATATCTGGCCTACCATGATCTGTGTAATGCCGTTCCACAGCCGCCCTTCCATCATCACCTATTTTTGTATCGCGCTCATAACCTCCGCGTTTTCCTGATGCGTGAGAGGAAATAATCTGACCTGGTTCTCCTAAAAAACGTTGATCTCCTGGCTTATTGGGACTCGGCCTCCACTGTCCGCCATAGGCACTACCACCGCCCTTTGTCAATGGTACATCTATGAATGAAGCTATTGTATCATGGATAGGTGGCGTTTGTCCACCAATTTTGAAAGATTCCAAATCCTCACTCGTGCAGGAACGTTCATAGCTCATATATTTCCATGAGCTGCGTTCATAATCTACATAAACGATGTCTCCCTGCATCTCCGGAAACGGTGTATTATAGCAGATAATTTTTATCGGCTCGATACGCCTCAGCATCTCATTGTATCCAGCCATGAACCATTCCTTCTGATCGCATCGGTTTCCGTGTTCCGATGCCATATAGGTGGAAACGGCTACCACACTGCCTTTCCTGATTCCTTCAAAGCAGAAATCAAAGGTGGATTCATCGCCCCAATTTACGGTCGGTATGACCCGAATACCTTTTGATGCCCAGTATGCTCCACACCAGCGGTTGCGGAACACATTGTAAAGCTGCATCACGGGAGCCATTTCCAAATACATGCTGAAATCCGGCGAAAATACCGCACGATAGCGAGCTAATTTTTCAATGTCACTGTCAGGATTTTTCCAGACTCGCTCAAATCGGTAATCATACAAGAAAAAGTGTACCATGCGGTCAAGATGATTTCGATCCTCCAGATGCGTTTTGTCAAATCCGATCAGGAGAAGATCATCAAAATCACCGAGATGCGGCTCAAATCTTGGTATAATGAGTATCTCCCATTTACCTTTTCCCGGAAACTGGTTACGCAGCAAGGTTTGGCTTGTTCGGTAGTTGTAATTTTCTTCTGTCATGCAGGAACCTCCTTATAAAAAGCAAGGATTAACATCCTTCTATATAAGGTCCTCACGTAAAGAAAAGTTGCATGTTTATGTGCAACAATCATGAAAGTTTTTCACAGAATCGGATAATCCGTTGATGAAAAAATGCGCTGAACGAAAAAACGGCAAAAAAAGAATCGGCAAATTCCTTGTCGAAATTTGTCGATTCTTGGCACGCCGTGAGGGATTCGAACCCCCGGCCTTCTGGTCCGTAGCTGCTCTCAAGAGTGAGAAGCAGGCATTTCTAGTGCTTTTCAGGCTGATTGTGTCCAGAAGCATATCCTTTCCAGCCCTTTTCTGTCCATTGGCTCCACTAGAATTTTTCCTATTCTGGGTCAAGTTATGGGTCAAAGCCGTACAGCATTCCCACTGTAGGGATTTCCCCGTTCAAACGCCTCTGCCTCCTGGGTAATTTCTTCCGGAGCCTTTCCGTCAAAATAGTCTCGCTGCCAGCGGGTATAGTCAAACTTTTCCCGAATAACGGTGGCTACGAAACGCTCCGCCTCTACAACACCTAACTGCTCCATCAGGCATTTCATTCCCCTGCTCATAATTTCAGCCGTACTGGGAGACATATCATTCATCCTCCGTTTCCGTAACAAATTCTATTGGAGTTACCATCTTGATTCTATCTGTTTTGTATTTTAACAGCCGCATGTCCGTGGAGATGAAATACTCACATTTCGCATAAATAGCTGAGGCAACATGACAGGCATCTTTAAATTTGACACCTGTATTCATGATTTCCGCAGCAATAGACTCGATCTCGTCCTTCCGCTCTAAACCAACATAGGCCATTGTATGCATATCAACAAACTGCATAATTGCCTTCCTGCGCATCTCGTATGGATTTTGCCCACACTCATAACGCAGCATGTAAGAGGTAACCAGCTCCAGGCGTTTCTTTTGAATCAAATTCTGAATGTGCAGTTTGGCCTGGGTTTCCAGAGACACCTTGATTTGCGATTGGTCGTCATAGGGGCGATTATAGCAGCACATATCGAGATATACACGCAACTGGCCCACCTCCTTGCCTGTAGTATACCATACTTAGGGGAAAATGAAAAGAGGTTTCTCGTCGGTTCAGAAATTGCACCACTGTCTTCAAAGAGGTCAGCAAAGATTTTTTAGATATTTTTTGACGGTTTATAGTTGTTTTTACTCCAACTCATTTGCTTTCTAGCACTCTTTGGAAAAAGGGTTTCCATGTGTTCCACGTCTGTCTGTGGCTGGTTATGTGGTCACTATTTGAGAGGAAAGCATATGAACAAGATGAAAAAGCATATTGCCCTCATTCCGTCAACGGATATCCTTTCTGCTAGTCCAACTATAGCAATGGCACCCCATATCAAATATTGTATAGCAGTATTCAAAGAAGAGAACCGAAAAAGAATATCCTTTTTCTTGCCACAGAAAGATCTCCACCAAGCTGGAGAACTTGGGCAGCAACAAGTAGTTCAACGGTGTACCAGCGGGCAGCTGGGCGGTGGACATAACGGCCATTGCAAGTGCCCGAGAACTGTCCAATGGTCCTGATGAACACCAGTTCGCTCTTGGCCAGTGCATGAACCGCGGGATGCTGGTGGTGTTCTACAATCTGGTCATCTAAACTGGTGTGCGCTACTTTGCGAGCCGTACATTTGCTCCTACAAATGCTCAAAACTGACCTCCAGCGTTGCCCATCGAAGCCAGTTTTTGCTTGTTGAAACAGCGTTCCAATCCCTTTGAATAGCCCCTTGCCGGGGCTGGCTATGCGTTCGGAAACCAAACACCAATTTCAACTTTTGGATATTAAATAATATGGTTATCCCTTTAGTTCAGCTAAGGAAAAACTGTTGTGCCACAACGGCTTACCCCAGTCTTGAATAGGTCTGCTTGGCTGCCGCAGAAGTTTAGGAAAAAACTGTTTATTAACACACCACATCAAAACCTCCGTGTTTTACGGATGGCTTTGATGTGGCTGTGCTATATAATTATCGAAATTTTTTGGCACCGCGCCACAGTAAATGTCCAACCAGCACCCACAACGTCATAATAGCCAGCAACTCGCCAAACACCAGTGCGGAGGGCTTTTCATAATCGAAAAAGACAAACTCTATCCGCAAAAACAGATAGTCAACGATATTTTGCCGGACGAAGCATACGGCTCCATAAAGGGCAACTGCCCCGACCGCAATACGCAGAGCAATTTTACCTTCGATCGAGAGCATCTGTCCGCTCCGTAATTTTCGTCCCATCGCCAGAAATGCGC
>JAAVHF010000040.1:0-18763 GCA_014799845.1 Oscillibacter sp.
CATGCCCTTTTGCCTGTCGCTTCGGATTTCCATCCACTGTGCTCCTTTCATTTCCTGACTCCCTTCCCGGGCTTTTTTGCCCTATAGGGAGTCTATCTTTTTTCTTTCACCTCCGCCACTAAATTACATTTTTTCCTCGGCGTTTTCTGACATTTTATCACTGGCGCAGACGCTTCTGTTCCCTCCTGACAATGATAAGCATACACTATTTACGGGAATATGCCTGTTGGCAGAATAACCATATTTACGGGAATATATTTGTGAATCTTTGCTATTTACGGGAGTAGATGCTTGCGGTATAATCATGGTAAAGATGGAGAAGATTGCCCAATAATCCGGGCGCTCCCCCAGAAAGGAGAAAATGCCGTGGCAGTATCAAAGTCGCAGCAGAAAGCAGTTCATAAATACGTGAAGGCTAACTATGACCGCATGGAGCTTACTGTCCCTAAAGGACGCAAGGACCTTATCAAAGCCCACGCAGAGGCCCATAGCGAGTCTGTAAACGGTTTTATCAATCGGGCCATAGATCTAGCTATGGAGCGAGACGACGGCATAACACCGTCAGAAATCGCGCAGCAGGCCCCGGAAGGGCCACCTGGGGCCGGGGTGGTATCTTTACCCTCTGAAACGGTGGAGACCGCTCAGAGGGCCGCGGAAGCCGCCGGAGAGGCATTGCCGGATTTTGTGGCGCGGGCAATCGCAACACAGGCACAGCGGGATCAATCATCCTTGCGGCTGGGTATTAACCCGGCTGCCGGGGGTAAACTAGGGAAGGAGTGATTTACATGGTATTACCAGCGAAGAAAGAGCGGTACACGTTTGCCGATTGCCTCACCTGGGGCGAGAATGAACGTATTGAGATCATCAACGGGGAGGCCTTCATGATGGCCCCGCCGTCCAGGGTACACCAGGAGATCAGCATGGCGATAGCCGCACAGCTCTATAACTTTCTTGAGGGGAAGCGATGCAAGGTCTATCCGGCTCCCTTTGGCGTCCGGCTCTTTGAGGTGGAAGGAGATACCCCGGACGATGTTGATACGATGGTTGAGCCGGATATTTCCGTAGTGTGCGACATGTCCAAACTGGACGATCACGGGTGCAAGGGTGCGCCGGATTTGGTGATTGAGATTATGTCTCCTTCCTCCCGGCGGCATGACAGACTTGTAAAACTGAACCTATACCAGCGGGCCGGGGTCCGGGAATACTGGATCGTAAGCCCGGAAGAAAAGGCGGTCCAGGTGTTCACACTGAATGAGGGGCTTTTGCTCCCGCACGAGGAATACGGGCAAAAGGATATAGCAAAGGTCAACGTCCTGAACGGATGCTTCATCGAGTTGAGCAAGGTGTTTTCTGAATAGGCAGAGGGCCGGGGATGGCTCCCCCGGCCCTCTGGTTCTGACCCTTCAGATGATTTTACCCCATTGTACGTGATTTATCAAAAGTTGTGATATTCAGAAAAATCATCGTGATTTTCTAACACTATTGCACGGAATTATACCCTGTTTATTTCTCTGAGTAAAATCCGAATCTCTCCATCTCCGCCACGGGAAGCCCCTGAAACCGCATGGTTTCAGGGGTTCTGCTATGTCCGGAGGTTTTCTGACCCTAATCATACCCCTTACGGCTTCTTCGGCGTGTCTACCCCCAAACCATTGTAGAAAGGCTCCCTCAAAGAGGGAGCCTTGATCACTTCTGGAGGAAGCCTGTTCATAGAAGGTTTACCCATTCAACTACCCTGAACAAAGAAGAGGTATGCCTTGAAATTACGGCTCCTTTTTGTTATACTGTATCATCAATGAGTATGTGTATCGTTACAGGGAATTTGCTGTTTTGGAAAAAGCGGAAGGAGGATGTGATGGAATGGAAAAACAAGCGGCTCCATCTATTGAGAAAGCGGTACAGTTGTTTGACCGGCAGGAGTACCGGGACGCGTTTTTAACATTTGTAGATGTGTACCGGCAAAGCGCGGACAGTAAAGAACGTCAGGCTGTGCTGCAAATACTGGACGAAGCCTACTACGCTCCAAACGAGACGGAATTGCGCGAGAACTATGAGGAAAACGTAAAAACCCTGAAAAAGTACCCCTACTTTTGGGAAAAACAGTTTCATAAATTTGAGGATTTGAGCGTCAAACTCTTCCCAATCAGTGATGAGCTCTACTACTGTTATGATCGGGGCAACGACTGTTTTCAGGGGCTGTATGACGCAAAAAGCGCAGACCGGATGCGGTATTTTTTTGAACATCTGGACAAACCGCTTCGGGTAGAGGATGAGGACAATTTTTACAACCTGACGTTTTTAAATGACAATGTCCGCAGCAGCGAGGATTTTGCGGGGGATAACCACATTTACCTGATGTATTCGTCGCTGGAGCCGCTGGAGCGGCTGATGCTTGCCTGCAATCTGGAGCCTCTGCTGCGGCAGAGGAAGTTTGTATTCTTAACCGGCGAAAACCGGGATTTGTATCCGCTGGATTTCAAGCGGCATTTTGGGATCGACTACAGTGCGATGGAGCCCCAGAAGCTGCGAATTGAAGAAATGCAGCGTATCTGCTTTTGGTATAAGCGCGGTTATACCGGCACGCTGCTGGGATTGGATGTATTGAATCGGAATGATCATATTGCAATGAACTATGGCGGCGATTTGCTTTATGAGACGCGTATTCAGGGGTGCCCGCTATATCAGACGGTATTGCCGGAGCATATATTAAAAAATGTGTCCAAAGAATATAAAACCCAGGATTTTGAGTGCCTGTATCACAGCCCCGATATCCAATGGGGCGTCTCCAATCTGGGCGGGTTTATTCAATGGCTGAAAAACGCGCATATCGAGCGTTTTACGTTTCCGGAATTGTTCCGTGCCTATTTTATATACACGTACTATCATGACAAACCGCATGTTAATCCACGCATTGTCCCGGTAATTCTCTGGGAGCCGCATCTGAACCAAACGGAGATCCATGATCCGCTGGTTCTGGGTTTTCCATACAGGATACTCCTGAATGCCTTCCGGGAGCCGGTACAGACCGTAGGGCGGATTTACCAGAGGGAAGGCAGTATCTATATCCCGCAGGTTATGATGATAGAATACTCTATGAATCCGGAACTGCGCGAGAGCTATTACGCATATCGGTTTGAGGATTTGAAAAGATATCCGGCTCCTACCTGTAAAGCATTGTGTAAGCTCCTGAATGTACCGTATGAACCCGGAATGCTGACCGCGGACGCGGAAATGGAAGGAGTAAACGGTGAAGCTTCCGTTCGCGGATTTGATTTGTCTCCGCTGAGCAGGAATATAGATTCAGCGTTTTCCGCTTTTGACCAGGTTCGCCTTCAAATTTTTTATGACGCGATCCTGCGGCACTATGGCTACCCTGCTTTTGACTTTGAGGAATGCCCGATGGATGACAACGATGTGGCGTTTTTAATGAAATTCCCCTTCAAATGTGAGAAAGAATACGTGGAAAAAGGGAGGTGGGAAAAAGTAACGAAAGAGGAATACAGACAGAGATTGTTTCAAACCATGATGAGTGTCTGGTATCTGGCCAAGCAGGGGAAGCTTGTTTTTCCAAAAGTTATTTTCCCACAAATGGAAGACGGCGCGGGAGAGGAATATGGAACGGACAAATAAAGTTTTTTGGCTGACCGGCCTGTCCGGCGCGGGCAAAACGACGATCGGCCGGCTCTGGTACGAAAAATTAAAAGCCGCTGGGGAGCCGGTGGTATTTCTGGACGGCGATGAGCTGCGGGAAGCCATTGGGGATGGCCTGGGCTACACAGAGGCTGACCGCCGCAGGAGCGCCATGCGCAACGCCAGGCTGTGCGCGCTGCTGGCCCGGCAGGGGCTGACGGTGGTTTGCTGCACCATTTCCATGTTTGACAGCGTGCGGGAATGGAACCGGGCCAACATACCCGGCTACTTTGAGGTTTATGTAAAGGCGTCCATGGAGACGCTGCGCCGGCGGGACCAGAAGGGACTGTACAGTCACGGGGACCGGGACGTGGCGGGCGTGCATTTCCAGGTGGAGGAACCGAAAGCGCCGGACCTCGTCCTGGAGAACGACGGACAGAAAACGCCGGAAGAACAGACGGAAATTTTATGGAAAGCGAGGGATCACTGAACGTGAAGTTAGGAGATTTTACAAAGCTGGCCAAAGATTATGTGAATCGGGTCGGCTATTCGGAAACGGCGCTGCGGGTGCTGAAGGGCTATATTGAATCGGTAAACGGTCCCATGGAAACGATAGCGGATGTGGGCGCCGGAACCGGGAAATTGACCCAGGATCTGGAGCATATCGGTTTGCGGGGCTACGCGGTAGAACCTAACGATGCCATGCGGGCCGAGGGAATCCGGCTTTTTGAGGGCAGAAGTTCGTTTATCTGGTCAAAGGGATTGGCGGAGGCGACAAATCTTCCGGACCACTGCGTGGACTGGGTGCTGATGGGGTCCTCTTTCCACTGGACGGACGCGCCCGCAGCCCTGGAGGAATTTCATCGCATATTGCGTCCCGGCGGCTTCTTTACGGCCATCTGGAACCCCAGAAATATAGAGGGCAGCGCCCTGCATATGGATATTGAGCGCTCTATCCAGCAAATGGTCCCCAATTTGAAGCGGGTCTCCTCCGGGTCCCGGGCAAATATGCGGGATATGGAGGGGAAATTGTTGTCCACGCCCTTTTTTGAGGAGCTGTTCCTGCTTGAAGCGCCCCATGAGGCCGTCATGAGTCCGGAGCGGTATATGGGGGCCTGGCGGTCCGTCAATGATATCCACGCGCAGGCGGGGGACGAGCTGTTCGCGCAAATTCTGACAATGATTGAGGAAAAAATCCAGGGAATGGATCAAATTGTGGTCCCTTATCTGTCGCGCGCATTTACCGTGCGGTCTACAAAGCGGTGACGGTATAATGGACTTCAAAAGCAAAGCGGACACTCTGTGTGAGCTGTCGGGGAAATTGAAGAACGCGCGGGTCCTGCCGCAGGTCCGCTTTACGGCCGGTGAAGCGGAGCGCTGCGTATCGCTTGTCAAGCAGAGCGGGCTGTTCGGCAGACGCCTGATCGTCCGCAGCAGCGCCAAAGACGAGGATACCGCGCAAAGCTCCAACGCCGGAAAATTCCTCTCCGTAGGGGACGTGCGGGACGAGGCGGAAATTACCCGGGCCGTGGCGCGGGTGGTGCGGGCGATGGGTTCGGACCCGGAAAACCAGGTGTTCATTCAGCCGTTTTTGTCCCATGTAGAGCTGTGCGGCGTAGCGTTTACCGTGGACCCCAACACCGGAGGGAATTACTATATCCTCAATTATGACGCGTCTACCGGCTCTACCAGCTCCGTGACCGACGGCACCGGACAGCACCTGGAGACGTTCTATCACTTCAAGGGCGCTCCGGAACCGCCTCCCGCGCCGCTGGACCGGGTGGTCGCGCTGTGCCGGGAGCTGGAGGAGCTGTTCCGCCGCCCGGCATTGGACATTGAGTTCGCTGTATCGGAGGGCGTGCTGTATCTGCTTCAGGTCCGCCCCCTGGTGCTCTCCGGGCCGCTGGCGGATCTGGAGGAACAGCGGCGGTACCTGGGGGAGATTCAGGATAAGCTGCGTTCCTCAATTTTGCCTCACCCGGACCTGTACGGGCGGAAGACCATTTACGGCGTCATGCCGGACTGGAACCCCGCGGAGATGATTGGGATCCATCCCAGGGCGCTGGCGCTCAGTCTGTATAAAGAGATCATCACCAACGGCGTATGGGCCTACCAGCGGGACAATTACGGGTATCGGAATCTGCGCTCTTTCCCGCTGATGATCGACTTCAGGGGGCTGCCCTATATTGACGCCCGGGTAAGCTTCAATTCGTTCCTGCCCAAGACGCTGCCCGACCCCCTGGCGGAAAAGCTGGTGGAATACTATCTGGACCGGCTGCGCGCCCATCCTGAATACCATGACAAAGTGGAGTTTGAGATCGCCTTTACCTGCTATACCTTCGATCTGCCCCGGCGCGTCGAGCGGCTGCTGGCCGGCGGCTTTGATGAAGAAGAGCGCGCGTGCCTGACGGACTGCCTGCGGGAGCTGACCAACTCCATTCTCTGCGAAGACGGGCTTTGGAAAAAGGACGCGGAAAAGATCGGGATCCTGGAGCAGAAGCGGCAGAAAATCCTTGACAGCGGCCTGGGCACGGCGGAAAAGATTTACTGGCTGCTGGAGTACTGCAAGCGCTACGGCACCCTGCCCTTCGCGGGCCTGGCCCGGGCGGGCTTTATCGCGGTGGAGCTGCTGCGCTCCATGGTGGTGTCCGGAATCATATCGGAGGAGGAGCGGGCGCTGTATATGAGCGGGCTGTCCACCGTGGGGAAAAATATCTCCCGGGACCTGTCCATACTCTCCCCGCCGGAATTTTTAAGGCGGTACGGCCATCTGCGGCCCGGGACCTACGACATCTGCTCTCCCCGCTACGACACGGACGGCGGAGCCTATTTCAAATTCGACCGGCCCCGGAGCGCGGACCCTGAACCGGAGGCGTCCTTCAGGCTGTCGCTGGGGCAGTATGAAAAGCTCCAGCACATGCTGGAGGAGCATCGGTTAAAGACGGACGTTTTGTCCTTGTTCCGGTTTATTCAGCAGGCCATCGAGGGCCGGGAGTACGCGAAATTTATTTTTACCCGGACGCTGTCCGATGTGCTGGAGCTGCTCGCCCGGCTGGGAGAGAGCTTTGGCCTGAGCCGTGAGGATATGTCCCACGTGACGGTTCAGCGGGTGATGGAGGCCTATTCCGGGGCCGGGGGGCTGGAAGAGGTGCTGCGTACCTCTATCGAGGCGGGCCGGCGGCTGGAGCGCGGCTCCGCCGGGATTACGCTTCCGCCCCTGATCTGGGAGGAGGGCCAGGTATACAGCTTCTTTATGCCGGACGGCAGCCCCAATTTTATTACCCGGAACCGGTGCTCGGCCCAACCGCTCCTGCTTCCCTCGGAGGAGGACCTGACGGGCAGGCTGATCCTGATCCGGGGGGCGGACCCGGGCTACGACTGGATTTTTTCCCACTCCATCGCGGGGTTTATCACGGCGTATGGCGGGGCCAATTCCCACATGGCCATCCGGGCCGCGGAATTTAATATTCCCGCGGTGATCGGCGTTGGAGAGAAGCGGTTTGCCCGCTATGCCGCGGCCCGCCGGCTTGAGGTGGATTGCGGGAACCGGACGGTGGCGGCGGTATGAAAAAATGTATCGCGGTAACCCAGCGGGTGGAGCACATCGCGGCCATCGGAGAATGGCGGGACGCCCTGTCGCAGGAGTGGGCCGCCTTTGCGGAGGCCTGCGGCTTTTTGCCGCTGCTTCTGCCAAACCGGGCGGAGACGGTTCGGGACCTGATGGAAGCGGTCAGACCGGACGGGATCTTGCTGACAGGCGGCAACGACCTGGCGTCCTACGGCGGAGACGCCCCTGAGCGGGACAGGGTGGAGCGGTTTCTGATCCGGTATGCCATCGACCGGGGGGTCCCTCTCCTGGGGGTCTGCCGGGGGATGCAGATGCTGCTGGACTATTTTGGCGCCCCGCTTCACAGGGTGGAGGGGCACATCCGGGTAGAGCACCCGCTGTCCAACGGAGATACGGTGAACAGCTTCCATGGCTGGGGCGCGGCGGAGTGCCCTGCTCCGCTGCTGGAAATGGCCCGGAGCGCCGACGGTGTTCTGGAGGCCGTCACCCACGGGGACTATCCCTGGATCTATGGGATCATGTGGCACCCGGAGCGCTGTCATCCCCCCAGAGAGCGGGACATTCAATGGATAAAGGAAGTATTTCAACTATGAAAGTGATCATTTTAGCTGCCGGCCGGGGCAGCCGCCTGGGAGAGAGGACCAAGGACCGGCCGAAATGCATGTGTACGCTCCAGGGCAGGACGCTGCTGGACCGGTGCCTGGAGTCGCTGGAGGGAGCGGGCTTCTCCAGAGAGGACGTCGGCATTGTGACCGGTTACCGCAGCGATATGTTCTCTGTGCCCGGAGCGGCCTTCTTTCACAATGAAATCTGGGAGCAGACCAACATGTTCTACTCCCTGACCATGGCGGACAGCTGGCTGAGGAGCGGGCCGTGCATTGTCTGCTACTCGGACATTGTATTTTCCTCCGGCGCGGTCCGGGCGCTGATGAACAGCGCCGCGCCCCTGGCGATCACCTCTTACAGCGGCTGCTGGGAGCTGTGGGAGAAGCGGATGCCGAACCCCCTGGAGGACCTGGAGACCTTTTCTGTGGATGAAAGCGGCCGCCTGCTGGAGATCGGGAAGAAGCCGCTGGCCCGGGAGGATATCCAGGGGCAGTTTATGGGGCTGCTGCGGTTCACCCCGGAGAGCTGGGGCTGGGTGAACGAGACCATCCGCCAGCCGCTGGCCAAGCCGCTGAACAAGCTGGACATGACCACGCTGCTTCAGGAGCTGCTTCAGCGGGGCTATCCGGTCCAGACCATCTCTACGGACGACCTCTGGCTGGAATGCGACTCGGAAGAGGACATTGTTGTTTATGAAAAATACTTCGGGGGCGCGCTGTGACCGCGGCCGCTGATCTGCACACCCACTCCGCCGCCTCCGACGGGCAGTACGCCCCCTCGGCGCTGGTGCGTCTGGCGAAGGAACGGGGAATAGAGACCCTGGCGCTTACCGACCATGACACGCTGGACGGCCTGGACGAGGCGGTTCTGGCGGGAGAGCGGGAGGGCGTGCGGGTGCTGCGGGGCGTGGAATTGGGGGCAAGGGAGTACCGAGGCCTCCATATTCTGGGCTACTGCGTTTCTCCCGGCGCGTCCGGCCTGGGGAGGCTGTGCGGGGACCTGAAGCGGGGGAGAGACGAACGAAAATACCGCATTATTGAATTCCTCCGGGAAAAGGGGGTCCGCGTTTCCCTGGCGGAGGTGGAAGAACTGGCCGGCGGCGATATTATTGCCCGGCCGCATTTTGCCCGGGCCATGGTTCGCCGGGGCTATGTGCAAACGACCGCGGAAGCGTTTGACCGGTATCTGGACACAGACGAATACCAGCGCATCGAACGGCAGAAACCGGACGCGCGAACCTGTGTGGAGGCCATTCACGGCGCGGGAGGAAGGGCCTCGCTGGCGCATCCCTACCAGACGGGCCTGGAGGACGGCGCGTTGGACGGGCTGGTCCGGCAGCTGGCCGGATACGGACTGGACGCCATCGAGTGCTTTTACCCGCGGCACACTGCGCGGCAGCAGGAATTTTATCTTTCCCTGGCGCGGAAATATCATCTCCACGTTACCGGCGGCAGCGACTTCCACGGAGAAAAGGTGAAGGCGGATATCCAGCTGGCGCGATACCAATTGGATATAAGCTGGATGTAACCCTGCCGCTATTGATAAGCGCGCGGATGGCGGCCGCCGCAGGAGCGGCTTTGCCGTGCCGCCTCCCTCTATGGGGGAGGCTTTACAGAACATATAAATGGGTCAAAAGCCCGACAGTGAAGGAGAATGAA
Source organism: Oscillibacter sp. (assembly GCA_014799845.1). Lineage (GTDB taxonomy): Bacteria > Bacillota > Clostridia > Oscillospirales > Oscillospiraceae > Pelethomonas. The sequence goes on from JAAVHF010000040.1 coordinate 9,463, forward strand.
ACATGAGCAAAATGAAAGACAGGCTGCACACGGGGGAGCTCTATCTGCCCGGTGACGGGGAGATCATGGAGGAGCAGACCAAACGGCTTGACCGGCTCTATGATTTCAACATGACCCGCCCCACAGAGGGCGCGAAGCGCGAGGCCATGCTGAAGGAAATGTTTGCCGAAATCGGCGAAGGATGTTATCTGGAACCGCCGTTTCACGCCAATTTTGGCGGCGGTCATGTGCATTTCGGCAAAGGCGTCTATGCCAACTTCAATCTGACGCTGGTGGATGATACGCATATCTATGTCGGGGATTATACGATGTTCGGCCCGAATGTGACCATCGCTACGGCGGGACATCCGATTTTACCGGAACTGCGCCGGCAGGGATACCAGTACAATATGCCGGTCCGGATCGGCAAAAACTGCTGGCTTGGCGCGGGGGTCATTGTGATGCCCGGTATTACGATCGGGGACAATGCGGTCATTGGCGCGGGAAGCATTGTGACGAAGGATATTCCCTCCAACGTGGTCGCGGTCGGGAACCCGTGCCGGGTTTTGCGGGAGGTAGGCGAGCGCGATAAGGAGTATTACTTCAAGAACCGGAAGATTGACTATGGTTCTTTGGAGTGATTGCCTGAGATAAGGGCCCGCGCTGAAACGTGCGCCTGACAAATTGCAAAATGATTGGAACGCCAGGGACCCCGGCCGCGGAATCTGCGGCCGGGGTCCGGGATGTCTTAGCCTACCGGTCCAGCGTCTCCTTGACGGAGGCCGCCGCGGCGTCCACCACGTCGGTGGCCGTCTGCATGGCCTTGCCGGCGGGGGTCTTTTTCACGGCGTTTGTGTGCATAGCCATATCCGCCGCCGCCCCGGCCACAGCGCCCAGCAGCATCCCTTTGAAAAATCCTTTCATTTTCTCCACTCCTTTGTCGTTCCTTCCCACGGTCCGCTTATAGTATGGCCGCCTGAAAAAAATTTAATTTGCTAATTACTGCCAGTTCATATATAATAGAGAAAGCATCTGCCTGAAAGGAGCCGCCGCGATGAAACCGGAGACCTTCTCGCTTCTGGAAAACTATATGACCGCCTGCATGGGCGATTCCGCCCACGATGGGGAGCACGTCCGCCGGGTGCTGTATCTGGCGCTGGAGATTGGGTCGACGGAGCCCTCCGCCGACCGGGACGTATTGATCGCCGCCTGTCTCCTCCACGACATTGGCCGGGCGGAGCAGTTCCGGGACCCCGGCCTCTGCCACGCCCGGGTGGGCGCGGAAAAGGCGTACCATTTCCTGCTGGACCAGGGATTCCCGGAGCGATTTGCCGCCCATGTCCGGGACTGCGTCCGCACCCACCGCTTCCGCTCCGATGACCCGCCGGCGAGCATTGAGGCAAAGATCCTCTTTGACGCGGACAAGCTGGACGTGACCGGGGCCATCGGCATGGCCCGCACGTTCTTCTATGCCGCCCAGGTGGGCCAGCCGCTGTACAGCCGCCTGCCGGACGGCGCGGTATCCGACGGTTCGGCGGAGGAGCCGGCGGGATGCCACTCGGTCCTCCGGGAATATAAGGTCAAGCTGGAGAGGATCTATGACCGCTTCCTCACCGCGAAAGGCCGTGAGATAGCCCTCCGGCGGCAGGCCGCGGCGGTCCGTATTTACAACGATATTCTGGCGGAAGCCCGGGAACCCTACGAAACCGGAAGCCGGATTCTTCGGGAGCATTTTTCCGCGGGCGGGAGCGTCTGACGCGGTCCGGCAATAGACGGGACGCTCCCCCGCGGGGAAAAAGTTCAGATAAGAAACAAGGAGCGTTCGCGCCCGCATGGCGCGAATAAGATAACTGTCATGACAACAAAAATTTTTCTTGTCCGCCACGCCGAGGCGGAGGGCAACCTCTTCCGCGTGGCCCACGGCCAGTACGACAGCGTCATCACCCCCCAGGGGTACCGCCAGCTGGCCTACCTCCGGGACCGCTTCCGGGACGAAAAAATCGACGCCGTCTACGGCAGCGACCTGACCCGCACCCATACCACCGCCTCCGCCCTCTACGGCCCCCGGGGACTGGCTTTCCGGCCTCTGCCCCTGCTGCGGGAGATCCGCCTGGGCGTCTGGGAGCAGATGACCTGGGGCGAGATCCAGCGGCTGGACAGGCGGATGTACGTGGATTTCAACAAGCGCCCCGACCTGTGGCGGGCGGAGGGCGCGGAGACCTTCGCCCAGGTCCGGGACCGGATGCTGGCGGGCATCCGCCGTATCGCGGCGGAGAATCCCGGCGGCGCCGTAGCCGCGGCCAGCCATGGCGCGGCCCTTCGTACCCTGCTGGGCACCCTGCAGGGCATGTCCCTGGCGGAGATCGGCGGCACCGGCCACGGGGACAATACCGCCGTCTCCCTGCTGGAGGTGGAGGGCGATGACATCCGGGTGGTCTTCCGGGACGACGCCAGCCACCTGCCCGCGTCGGTGTCCACCTTCCGCCGCCAGACCTGGCACAAGGACGACGCGGCCACCGAGCCCGGCCTGTGGTTCCGCAACACCACGGAGGGAGATACCAGGACCGCCGAGGCCATGCTGGACGAGGACTGTGTGGGCCGGGTCGTCATGACCCTGGAGCCGGATTTCCTGCGCGTCACGGACTATCAGATCGTCCCCGCCCTCCGGGGCCAGCGCTACGGCGTGCAGATGCTGGGCCAGGCCGTGCAGTACGCCCGGGCCCGGGACCGGGAGACGCTGGTCCTTACCTGCGAAGCGCCCCTGCAGGGCTATTTCGCCAAGTATGGCTTCGTCCCCGCGGTGGGGGGCATGGTGATGGACCTGCGCCGGGTGATCCGTGAGATCCCGGCCATCGGGGAGTAACGCGGGGGTATATCCCGGCCGCACGTTTCCCGGCAACAAAACGGCGGCAAAATTTCTGAGACGGTTGCGTCAATGTGTGCAACTTTTCCCGTCTTCGCCTCTATGGGTGAAAGGCGGTGAAGGTATGGCATTGACCTATATCAAAATTTTCGTGGACAGTCTGGACGCCATCGAGCCTCTGGACGACGGGGAGCGGGGGAGGCTGTTCACGGCCCTGCTCCGGTACGCCAGAACCGGGGAAGTCACTGGGCTGCAAGGGAATGAGCGGATTCTCTTCCCCATGCTCCGCGCCCAGCTGGACCGGGACGCGGCCTCTTATGAATCCATATGCGAAGCAAACCGGATCAATGGCGCGAAAGGCGGACGGGCCCGGGCGCAAGCGGCCGCAAGCGAATCAAGCCAAGACAAAGAGAAAGATAAAGACCAATACAAAGAAAAGAAAGAAAAAGAATATTCTTTCCGCGGGGCTGACCGCCCCGCGCAGAGAAAGTATTCCACGCGGAATCGCTCCGCCCCCGTCCGGCGGGACAGCCCTGAAAGGGTCCGGAAGGATCTGGACTGGATGGACCAGTTCCTCCTCCAGCTGCGGCGGGAGGCCGCGGAGCGGGAGGCGTGCGAACAGGCGGCGGCTGATCCCGAGGAGGACTGCGGCAGCGGCTTCTATTGACCCCGGCAGCGGCTTCCCCGTCGGTTTTTGTTGCAATCACGCCTCCGGTGTGGTATGCTGGGCATAGGAAAGAATCATCTTTCAGCGCTGCCAGTAACGACAGGCGGTTGGCCCTCCTGACAGGGGGCGCTTCTTGCCCCCTGATCTCAGGAAAGGGGGGCTGCCCAGTGGTAACTTACGCTGATATGTTTACATACAGTCTGGTCATCATCGGCATAATCGGCCTCTTTATTGCGGCTGACAGAAAAAAGAAGTAACCGCCCTATAGCTCCCCAGCTCGGCGGTTACTTCTCGTAACGAAAGGGGGGCTGACCGCTTACCGGCAGCGCCCTTTCTATCTTTTATTATAGCCGGATCGCTTTTTTTGTCAAGAGGATATCACACAGGAGATGCGCTATGGATCGATTTGACTTCCTTCCCGTCAGCCGTCAGGACATGCAGGACCGGGGCTGGTGGTATTACGACTTTCTGGTGGTCACCGCCGACGCTTACGTGGACCACCCCTCCTTCGGCACGGCTATCATCGCCCGTGTGCTGGAGGCGGAGGGGTACCGGGTGGCCGTGCTGGCCCAGCCGGACTGGCGCTCGGCGGACGCGTTCCGCGCCATGGGCAAGCCCCGGTACGGCGTGATGATCGGCGGGGGGAACATCGATTCCATGGTGGCCCACTACACCGCTGCCAAAAAGCGCCGCTCCTCCGACGCCTACAGCCCCGGCAACCGGATGGGCCTGCGGCCCGACCGGCCCACCATCGTCTACGCCAACCGGGCCAGGGAGGCGTTCCCGGATACGCCCGTTATCATCGGCGGGCTGGAGGCCAGCCTGCGGCGGTTCGCCCACTACGACTACTGGGACGACGCGGTGCGCCGCTCCATCCTCTTTGACGCCCAGGCGGACCTGCTGGTCTACGGCATGGGCGAGCGGGCCACACGGGAGATCGCGAAGCGGCTGTCCAGGGGCGAGCCGGCGGAGAGCCTGACGGATATCAGGGGCACGGCGTATGCGGGGAAGGAGCCCATCTGCGCCTGTGAGAGCGTCACGGCCCCCTCCTTTGAGGCGGTGGTTTCCGACAAGCGGGACTACGCAATAGCGACTAAGATCGAGTACGAGGAGCACGACCCCATCCGGGGCAGGACCATCCTCCAGCGCCACGGGGACCGCGTCCTGGTGGTCAATCCCCCCGCCATGCCTCTTTCACGGCAGGAGCTGGACGCGGTGGCGGAGCTGCCCTACGCCCGGGAGGTCCACCCCATGTACGACGCGCTGGGCGGCGTGGCGGCCATCGAGGAGGTCCGGTTCTCCGTCACCCATAACCGGGGGTGCTTCGGCGGGTGCAATTTCTGCTCCCTGGCCTTCCACCAGGGGCGGATGATCACCTCCCGCAGCCATGAGAGCGTGGTCCGGGAGGTGGAGGGCTTCACCCGTGACCCCAAGTTCAAGGGCTACGTCCACGACGTGGGCGGGCCGTCGGCCAACTTCCGGCATCCCTCCTGCCAGCAGCAGAAGAAAAACGGCATGTGCAAAAACCGCTCCTGTCTGGCTCCCACGCCCTGTAAGAACATCGACCCCAGCCACGCGGACTACCTGGCCCTTCTCCGGAAGGTCCGGGCGGTGCCGGGGGTGAAGAAGGTGTTCATCCGCAGCGGCATCCGGTTCGACTATCTGCTGTGCGAGAAAAACAGCGAGTTTCTGTCCGAACTGGTGCGGTATCACATCTCCGGGCAGCTGAAGGTGGCCCCGGAGCACTGTTCCGCCCGGGTGCTGGACTACATGGGCAAGCCCCATTTCGAGGTCTATGAGCGGTTTAAGGACAGGTACCAGCGGCTGAACCAGCGCTACGGCCTGGAGCAGTACCTGGTGCCCTATCTGATGAGCAGCCACCCCGGCTGTACCCTCAATGACGCGGTGGAGCTGGCGGTGTTCCTCAACAAAACGGGCCGCCAGCCGGAGCAGGTGCAGGACTTCTACCCCACGCCGGGGACGCTGTCCACCTGCATGTGGTACACGGAGATCGACCCCAGGACCATGGAGCCGGTGTACGTGGCGAAAAGCCCCCACGACAAGGCGCTGCAAAGGGCGCTGCTGCAATGGAAGCGTCCGGAGATGCGCCGTCTGGTGGTGGAGGCCCTCCACCGGGCGGGCCGGGAGGACCTGATCGGCTACGGGAAGGAGTGTCTGGTCCGGCCCTTGGCGCGTCCGCAGGCGGACGCGCGGACCGGTCGTTCGGACGCGAAGCGGGCGAATGACGGTCCCCACGGCGGGAAACCGAAAAAAGGCGAAAAGCGCTCCCGCCCCCACGACAGCCGTCCGGCCTCCGGCCAGCGGAAGCCCGCCAAATCCGCGAAACCAGGCGCACAGCGCGGACGGAAACCCGGCAGACGCTGAAATACCGTCAAAACAGCACGAAGATCATTTATTTTTCTCTTGCATTCCGTCCGTGGTTGTGTTATACTGAGACTGCAGAAAGCGATAACTGTTCACAGATTTCACGCAAAAACCGAGGCCCCGGAGAGATGCACCTCTCCGGGGCCTCATTCTGGGCTTACTGTCCCTTGCTGTGACGGTCAAGCCACTTGCTGATGTAATTCCCCATTACACTCGCCGCGACCGACACAATAAAAGCGATAAATTCCTTCACAGATTTCACCCCCTCCTGTTGCCAGTATAGGGTGGGGCAGCGAAAACAGGATACCACTATTCGACAATTTTTGCAACTGAAAATGCGGAAAGGGCAGGGAAATCAATTTTTACGGAGAACTCCCTCCGGCTGCTGTCTGCCAAAATTGATTTCCATGATTTATTTTTCTCTTGCATTCCGTCCGTGGTTGTGTTATACTAAGGTTGCAGTAAGTGACGACTGTTCACAGATTTCACGCAAAAACCGAGGCCCCGGAGAGGTGCGACTCTCCGGGGCCTCATTTTGGGCTTACTGTCCCTTTTCTGCGCCGTCAATCGATCTTCCAGTTCACCGGCGGCTCGTCCGGCTTGTCGGCCTTGTCCAGATATTCCAGGTAACGCCGGATGATCTGCCGGATGTATCGGCATTTGCTGCGCCCGGTTTCCCTGGCCAGCTGGTCGATCTGCTGATAGATCGGCTCCGGCAGCGTCAGATAAACCGGGATGGGTTTCTGCTTCATGTCGTTCACCTCCTATACGTATATTTTACAATATTTTGTTGTAAAACGCAATACCACGTTTTGTTGTGAAATATACTGTCATTGAGGTGATGGTATGTATATGCGAATTCGCAGTTTGCGGGAAGACGCAGACCTGTCACAGAGAGAAATTGCGCAGGCGCTTGGCTGCTCACAACAGACGTACAGCAATTTTGAATTAGGAAAACACGAGATTCCCCCTGACATTCTTTCCAAAATTGCTGATTTCCACAAAACCAGTGTGGACTATTTGCTGGACCGCACCGACGAACGCCGCCCCTATCCCCGGAAAAAGTGCTGAAAAACCATACGGAGGGAGCCATCGCGCCGCGATGGCTCCCTCCGCCTCTCATACAAAACGGGTCAGCCGGATCTTATCCTGCCGCAGGCAGGTGGGCAGGTCGATCTTTTTGACGCCGGCCTCCCGGAAGGAGATCACCGCCACATTCTTCTCCAGCCGCATGATCACGCCCCGGCCAAAATAGCCGTGGGTCACCTCCGTCCCGGGAATGTAGTCCTTCATCCAGGCGGCGATCTGCGGGGCGGAAGGCCCCGCGGACCTGGTTGGCAGGGAGGCGGGGGCCGGTTCCTTCCGCTTTTTGGGGGCCTCGCCCAAAAACCGGGAGATAAAGCCGAAGGAAGCGTTGCAGCCCTCGCCGAATTTGTTCCCGTAGCACAGAAACGTCAGCCGGTTTCTGGCCCTGGTGGCCCCCACATAGAACAGCCGCCGCTCCTCCTCCAGGGTCTGGAGGTCCTCCTCGTCCGGCGCGCCGTTTTCCTCCGAAACCGAGGGGAGCAGGCCGTCCACCGCGTCGATCAGGATGACGTGGTCGTACTCCAGGCCCTTGCTGGCGTGGATGGTGGACAGCACAAAGGGGCAGTCCGGGTGGGGCTCCCGGCCCTCCATGCCCTCCTTCAGTTCCCGCAGACGCAACAGGAACTTCCCCACTCCGGGCGTCTGGTTCGCCAGGGAGAGGAGCACGTCCAGCCGGGCGGTGTCGCCGTGCTGGTTCTGGATGTACTCCCCGTACCCCATATAGCGCACCAGCCGCTGGATGGCGGCAAAGCTGGTCAGATAGGGCAGCTTCCTGTAGTGGGTCTGCATGGACTTCACCTTCCCGACCTGCCACGGCTCCAGCTCGCCGCTTTCCAGCAGCGCATCGAAGACGCTCTTGTCCTTCGCCATCCCGTAGAGCAGCCTGGTGACCAGGGCTTTTTTCAGCTTCAGGTCCAGCTTGTAATAGAAGCGGAGAAAAAGCTCGCTGTTCCCGTCGTCAAAGGCGAATTCCAGCATGTCGGTGATGTCCCGCACCAGGGGGCTGGTAAAGAAGAAACTCTCCCGCTGGCGGCAGGCGTAGGGGATGCCCTTCTGATCCAACAGGTCGATCAGCGGCAGGGCGCTGTCGTTGTTCCGGTAGAGGACCGCCGTGGACTCCGCGCAGTCCTCCGCGATCTTGAGCAGATANNNGTACTGGCGGCTGTAGTCCTCCAGCNTGANTTTNNGGATGGAGCCGCTCTCCCGGTTTTCCGCNTGCATCCGCTTCGGGCGGCGGTNNNGGTTCAGGCGGATGAAGGCGTCCGCCTTCTCCACGATGGNCCGGGCGGAGCGGTAGTTGGTCTCCAGCTTCAGCACCTTCGCNCCGGGGAAAACCGCCTCGAATTCCAGCAGCGCCTGGGGCCAGGCGGCCCGGAAGCCNTAGATGCTCTGGTCCTCGTCGCCCACCATGAAGATATTGCCGCTCCCCGCCGCCAGCAGGCGGAGGATGGCGTGCTGGATNTTNGAGGTNTCCTGGGCCTCGTCCACGCACAGGTAGGGCCAGCGGCGCTGGAAGTGGGCCAGGATATCCGGGTACTGCCGGAAAATCCGGCAGGNAAAGACCATCTGGTCGTCNTAGTCCATCAGCCTGGANCGGCGGAGAAAGTCCTGGTATNCAAAATACACCCTGGGGAAAATCCATCCCGTCCACCTTGNGGGCNNGGATCTCCGCCTCGGAGAGCATCATATTTTTGCAGTAGGTGATGTTTGTCCGGGCGTCCTTGACCTGGAGGTCGCTGGGGAACGNCGTGCCGGNGCGGGCGAGNANGTCCCGGATGACGGCGTTTGNCCGCCGCTCGTCGTCCAGCAGGGCGAAGGGNTCCGTCCCCTTCCGCCGNACATAATATTGNATCACCACGGCGCACAGGCCGTTGATGGTGCGGAAGGTCAGCCTGTCCGCGNATTCCTCCCCGAAAAGGCCGGTNAACCGGGCCTTCATGTCCCGGGNNGCCGCCACCGTATAGGTGACCGTGAGGATCCGNTCCGGGGGAATGTCTTTGCANNGNAGCATNTACCCCAGCCGGGTNACCAGCGCCGTGGTCTTGCCGCTCCCCGGCACNGCCAGCAGCAGCACGGGCCCNTCCGTCTGCCGGACGGCCTCCTCCTGCTGCCGGTTCAGGCGGAGGCCGTATTGANTTTTGAANTCTTCGTAGGTCATNGCGTCTCCATTCCCGGTGATTCGCGCTCCCTCAGCCCCGCAGCAGCGCNNCNGCCACGTCGTTGACGTTGGTGCCGGTGGGCCCGGTGACGATCAGNCCGCCCACGGNNTGGAGGGCGTGGTACGCGTCGTTTTCCCGCAGGACGGCGAACACGTCCAGCCC
>JAAVHF010000040.1:18768-23264 GCA_014799845.1 Oscillibacter sp.
CGCGCAGNGCGGCNTCCGTGCCGCCGTCCACATATCCTCCGGCGGCGTCCGTGGGGCCGTCCGTNCCGTCGCTGCCCACGGAGAACACCGCCGCGCCGGNTATCCCGGCAATGCCGGGAGCGGCGGCCAGGGCCAGCTCCTGATTGCGTCCCCCCAGCCCCCTGCCCGTAAGNTGGACCACCGTCTCGCCTCCGGCCAGGAAGGCCAGGGGCCTGCCGCCNCCCGCGTGGGTGCGCAGGATNTCCGNCAGGAAGCGGCCCGCCTCCCGGGCCTCGCAGTCCAGCCGGTCCGTCAGCAGCACCGGCTCATANCCCAGCGCCGCGCATTCNCTGGNCGCGGCGGCGCACAGCTCCCGCACGGAGCCGGTGATCTGTGNGGNNNCGTTGTCCAGCNGTTTCGGNGTCTCCCGGTCCAGCAGNGCCCGCGCNCCGGGCGTGAGGCGCAGGNCGTACTTTTCCGCCACGGCCCTGGCCTGGGCGCAGGTGGAGCCGTCCGGGCAGGCCGGGCCGCTGGCGATCATGTCCAGCGGGTCGCCCAGCACGTCGCTGAGCACGATGCTGAACACCCTGGCGGGGGCGCAGGCCNGGGCGAACCTGCCGCCCTTCACGGCGGAGAGCCGCTTGCGGACGGTGTTCATCTCCACGATGTCCGCCCCGCAGGAGAGCAGCTGCCATGTAACGTCCTGCAATTCCTCCCCGGAGACCAGGGGCCGCTCGAACAGCGCGCTGCCCCCGCCGGAGAGCAGGAACAGCACCGTGTCCCTCTCCGACAGCCCCTCCGCCAGCTCCAGCGCCCTGGCCGTGGCCCGGAAGCCGTTTTCGTCCGGCACCGGATGNCCCGCCTCCCGGCACTCCACGCCGGGGATCTCGCCNTTTACATGGCCGTACTTGGTGATCACTACGCCGCCGTCCACATGGCCCAGCGCGTCCACGGCGGCCTTCGCCATCTGCCACGCGGCCTTTCCGGCGGCCACCAGCAGGGTCTTCCCCTCGCAGCGGAAGCCGGACAGCGCCCGCCGGACCGCCTCGTCGGGCAGCACGGCGCGCAGACTGGCGGAAATGATCTGATCCGCGTCCTGGCGGAGGGTCTGGTTCATGGGCGTATCCTCCTGAAAANCTTTTTCTTTCAGCGTACCACAAAGACCCGCCCGTTGTCAAATTTTTACCATTTGCCAAAAGTGGTAAAACCGGAAATAAAATCCTTTCTATATATTTAACACTTTGTCCATAAACATTCCCCGGNTTTTGTGCTATAATGACCGCAAAATGGGCTTGTACGGAGAATGAATATGAAAAACGANCATAACCTGACCCTTGGCATCGACATCGGCTCCACCACGGCGAANATCGTGGTGGTGGAAGACGGGTCGGTCCTGTATGAAAAATATCAGCGGCACTTCTCCCAGGTGCGGCAGAAGACGCTGGAGCTGCTGGAGGAGGCCGCGCCCATCGTGGGCGGGCGGACCTTTACGGCGGCGATCTCCGGCTCCGCGGGGCTGGGACTGGCGGAGAGCGCCGGGGTGCCCTTCGTCCAGGAGGTGTTCGCCACCGGCGAGGTGGTGCGGCAGCTGGAGCCGGACGCCTCCGCCGTGGTGGAGCTGGGCGGCGAGGACGCCAAGATCATCTTTTTTGACGGCGGCATCGACGAGCGGATGAACGGCTCCTGCGCCGGCGGCACGGGGGCGTTCATCGACCAGATGGCGACGCTGCTGAACATCACCGCCGACGAGCTGGACGAGCTGAGCTTACAGAGCACCCGGCTGTATCCCATNGCCTCCCGGTGCGGGGTGTTCGCCAAGACGGACATNCAGCCCCTGCTGAACCAGGGGGCCAAGCACGCCGACGTGGCCGCCAGCATCTANCAGGCGGTGGTGAACCAGACCATCGCGGGNCTGGCCCAGGGGAAGCGGATCACCGGCAAGGTGCTGTTCCTGGGCGGGCCGCTGTACTACTGCAAGGGGCTGCGGCAGCGGTTTCAGGAGACGCTGAAGCTGGACGACGAGCACGCGGTGTTTCCGGAGTACGGGCGGTTNGCCGTGGCCATGGGCGCGGCGCTGTACGCCCGGGAGTCCGGCGGGGNCTACACCATGGACCAGCTGCGGGAGAAGATCGCCCACAGCGCCGCNGTGCGGGACGCGTCCAACCTGCTGCCGCCGCTGTTCGCCACGGAGGCGGACTACAAAAAATTCCGGAACCGGCACGCCTGCGCCACGGTGGCGGAGGGGGATCTGGCCTCCTACGCCGGGGACGTCTGGCTGGGCGTCGACTGCGGCAGCACGACCACCAAGGTTGCCGTGCTGGGGGAGCGGAAGGAGCTGCTTTACACCTACTACAGCTCCAACCGGGGCAATCCGGTGGAGATCGTCCGGGAGCAGCTGGAGAACATCTTCCGGCTCTGCGGCGATCGTGTGACCATCCGGGGCAGCGCGGTCACCGGGTACGGGGAGGAGCTGATCAAGGCGGCCTTCGGCGTGGACAGGGGCGTGGTGGAGACCATCGCCCACTACACCGCCGCCAGGCATTTCTGCCCCCAGGTGGACTTTATCCTGGACATCGGCGGGCAGGACATCAAGTGCTTNAANATCAAAAACGGGGCCATCGACTCCATTATGCTCAACGAGGCGTGTTCCTCCGGGTGCGGGTCCTTTATCGAGACCTTCGCCCGGTCCATGGGGTACGACGTGGCCGCCTTCGCTGAGAAGGGGCTCCACGCGGAGGCCCCGGTGAATCTGGGAAGCCGGTGCACCGTGTTCATGAACTCCTCCGTGAAGCAGTCCCAGAAGGATGGGGCCACGGTGGAGGATATNTCNGCGGGGCTTTCCGTCAGCGTGGTGAAGAACGCCATNTACAAGGTNATCCGNGCGGGNAGCGCGGANGANNTGGGCGACNCATGTGGTGGTCCAGGGCGGCACGTTCTACAACGACGCGGTGCTGCGGGCCTTTGAGATGGAGCTGGGCAAGGAGGTCATCCGGCCCGCTATCGCGGGGCTCATGGGGGCCTACGGCGCGGCGCTGTACGCCATGGAGGCAAACTTGCGGCAGAGTTCTCTTATTTCCCCGGAAAAGCTGGCAGACTTCGTCCACACGGCCAAGGCCGCCACCTGCCAGGGGTGTACCAACCACTGCCGGCTGACCGTCAACAGCTTCGGCGGCGGGAAGAAGTACATCTCCGGCAACCAGTGCCAGAAGGGGCTGGGGCTGGCGGGCGCCGAGGAGCTGCCCAACCTCTACGCCTGGAAACGGGACGCGCTGATGGCGCTGGAGCCCAGGGCGGAGATCAGAGGGACCATCGGCCTGCCGCTGGCGCTGGGGATGTACGAGCTGCTGCCGCTGTGGCACGCGTTCTTTACGGAATTGGGATTTAAGGTGGAGGTCTCCGGCCTCTCCTCCCGGCGGATCTATGAGAAGGGGCAGTTTTCCATTCCCTCCGACACGGCCTGCTATCCCGCCAAGATCATGCACGGGCATATGGAGGTCCTGCTGGAGAAGCATGTGGACGCGATTTTCTACCCCTGCCTGACCTACAATATGGACGAGAAGGAGAGCGACAACCACTACAACTGCCCGGTGGTGGCCTACTACTCCGAGCTGCTCCACGGGAACATGGACGATCTGGAGCGGACNCATTTCCTCTACCCNTTNNTGAACATCAACAACCGNAAGGANCTGNCCAAGGAGCTGTACGCCAGCCTCTCGGCGGTGTTCCATGATATCACCAAAAGGGAGGTCCGCAGGGCGGTGGACGCGGCGTTCAACGCCTACGAGGCCCATATGCTCGCCGTGCGCAGGCAGGGCGAGAAGGCGGTGGCCTGGGCGAGGGCCAACGGCAAGCGGATCATGATCCTGGCGGGGCGGCCCTACCACATCGACCCGGAAATCGGGCATGGCATTGACAAGCTGGCCGCGTCCCTGGGGTTCGTGGTGGTCAGCGAGGACAGCGTGTGCCATCTGGCGGACCCGGTGCCGGTGCATGTGCTCAACCAGTGGACGTATCACGCGCGGCTGTACCGGGCGGCGCGGTTCGCCTGCGAGAACAGGGACGTGCAGCTGGTGCAGCTGGTGAGCTTCGGCTGCGGGGTGGACGCGATCACCACCGACGAGGTGAGGCGGATTCTGGAGGAATCCGGGAAGCTGTATACCCAGATCAAGATCGACGAGATCACCAACCTGGGCGCGGTGAAGATCAGGCTCAGGAGCCTGATCGGCGCGCTGGAGGAAAAGGGGGTTTAGGCGTTCTTTTCCCTTGTGGGAAAAGAACCAAAAGCACCCTCAAGGGGCCATAGCCCCTTGAGAATCCCTCGAATGTTTTGTTTTATTACGCTACGACCTGACTGGTTTGATTCTATCGATAGCGCGCACCCAAATGCGCCGGACTTTAGCGTCTATCCACGAGTTCTGTGATTGTGCAATGACCGCATCGAGCGGTCATGCACAATTGAATTCTGCACGGCCACTCGATGTGGCCGTTGCAGAATCGCCGATAGCCAGAGGAAGCTA
>JAAVHF010000041.1 GCA_014799845.1 Oscillibacter sp.
CCCAGGCACCCCAGCTGGTACAGGTCGTCCGGCTCCACGCCCTTGCCGAAGTACCGCCGGACCACCGCCCAGATCAGGCCGCTGTTCTCCTCCAGCACCCGGGCCGTGGCGGTCTCATCTCCCTGCTTGGCCAGAGCCAGGAGATCCAGGGTCTCGGCAGTCATTGCAGCGGCCGGCGGGGCTGGATGCGCCGGCGCATGGTCACCCGGGTCCCCTTCCCTTCCGCCGAGCGGACGGCGAGCCGGTCCATGAAGCTCTCCATGATGGTAAAGCCCATGCCGCTGCGCTCCTCGCCGCCGGTGGTGTAGAGGGGCTGGCGGGCCTTGTCCACGTCCGGAATGCCCCGGCCCCAGTCCCGCACCGTCAGTTCCAGCACGTTTCCCTCCAGGATGCGGGCCTTGATGACGATTTTCCCCAGTTGATCCGGGTAGGCATGGACGATGGCGTTGGTCACCGCCTCGCTGACGGCGGTCTTGATGTCCCCCAGTTCCTCCAGTGTGGGGTCCAGCTGGGCGGCAAAGCAGGCCACGGCCCCCCGGGCAAAGCCCTCGTTGGCGCTGCGGCTGAGAAATTCCAGGGTTATGTAATTGGTGCTTTTGGTTTTCATGACACACCTCCTATGTTCATATGAGATCCACGTACCGCCCCAGCCCCGCTGTTTCCAGTACCCGGGACGCCTGACGGGGAATATTGACGACCACCAGCGCCCCCGCCAGCGCCTCCATCCGCCGCTTGGCACGCAGCACCACCGCTATGCCGGAGCTGTCCATAAAGGTCAGTCCTCCCAGATCCAGCAGGGTCTTGGCGGGCAGGTTCTGCTCAATGCAGCGGTCAATGGAGTCCATCAATCCCTTGGCGGCGTGATGATCCAGCTCTCCGGTGAGGGTGATGGTCAGCTGCCGGTTCTCCGTTTTATATTTCATCTCCATGGCTTGTCTCCTTCGGGCGTAAAAAATGACTGCAAGCAATCACGTTTGCTTGCAGTCATTATAAGTTCTTCCACTATTGAGTTTTTGTCGAAAAAGGGCGGCCGGTAAAATATTCCTGCGCCCCCGGCATGGTTACAGGGTAAATTGCACCACGCAGAAGGCGGCGTATACCGCCAGCAGCAGAATTCCCTGCATCCGGGACAGCTTTCCCTTGAACAGGGCGGGGAGCGTCAGCAGGAGCATGACCAAAAACATCACCGGCAGATCCAGCACCAGCGACGCGTTCATACCGTTGATGGCGGCGCTCTGGGGAATCCGGAAGGGGGAAAGGGTCACGGAAACNCCGGANACCAGCACCAGNTTAAACAGGTTNGCCCCCACCACGTTGCCCANGGACAGGCTGCCNTGGCCCTTCATCANGGAGGTAATGGCGGTCACCAGTTCCGGCAGAGAGGTCCCCAGCGCGATNAAGGTCANCGCAATNACNGACTCCGGAACGCCCAGCGCCTGGGCGATGATGATGCCGTTGTCCACCAGCAGCTTCGCGCCCACGGCGATCAGCACCGCGCCTACCGCCAGCAGGCCCAGATCCTTGGGAAGGCTGCTCTCCGCAGTCTCCTCCCCTCCCCCGGCAGGAAGGGACGCGCCCTTGATCTGGAGAACGGTGACCACCATGTAGACAACAAAAACCGCCAGCAGGATGATACCGGTCAAGCGGCTGAAATAGCCGGTGGTATAGGCAATGCCCGCGTAAAAGATTGCCGCCGCGAAGAAAAAGATCACCGGAGAGCGCAGCGTTTTCGGCTCAATCTTTCCGGGCTTGACCGCAATGGTGATGGCGGCAATCAGCGCCGCGTTGCAGATNACCGAGCCGACGGCATTGCCATAGGCGATCTCCCCGTGGCCCCCCAGGGCGGAGGTGGCGGAAACCATGACCTCCGGCAGGGTNGTGCCGATGGAAACCACNGTNGCGCCGATNAGCAGCTCCGGCGCGCCGAAACGGTGGGCGATATTCACCGCGCCGTCCACNAACCAGTCGCCNCCCTTGATCAGGCACACCAGACCGATAAAAAACAAAATGACCGGAACTACCATAGTCTTCTCCCCCAAACCAAATTTTGCCGGATCAGGAAATACTATATCACATCTCTTCTCCACTGTCGAGGCNAATGTTTCATTCTTCCNCAAAAAAGTCGCTTTCATGCAGCAGGACGGTATCCTTCCGCTTCGTCAAACATACAATTGTTATTGCAAAATCGCCCAAAAACCNCACGGNGTTTNCCTGGTTTTATGGTAATTTTTCAANATCCTACCGGCAGCGGTCCTGATACTCCGACGGTGAAACGCCCACCAGCTTCTTGAATGTGCTGCCAAAATAGGCCACATCCCGGTANCCCACCAGTTCCGCNACCTCATATACCTTGTACCGGCAATCCTTCAGCAGCTTCATCGCCGTGTGGACCCGGTACTGGGTGAGATAGCCTATGATGGTATAGCTGGTCTCCTTCTTGAATACGTGNCTCAGGTGNCCCTCGCTGACGCCCAGATGGGCGGCAATGGAGGTGATGGAGATGTCCTGATCCGCNTAGTGGGCGGAGATGTACTCCAGGGCCTGGAGGACGTATTTGCTCTTGTCCCCTTTTACCAGAGGCAGCGTATCCTGGGGCGTGAGGGCGGTCGCCTCNCGCTCCTTCCGCCGGACCTTGTCAATGGCGGCGGTCAGCTCCTGGTCCCGGAAGGGTTTTAAAAGATAATCGTCCGCGCCGAATTGCAGCGCGCTGCGGGCATAGGAAAAGTCGCTGTAGGCCGTCAGNACGATCACATGGGCCCGGCACCCNTTCTCCCGCAGGCGGTTCATCATCTCAATGCCGTCCATCCGGGGCATCCGCACATCGGTGACGATNAGGTTCGGNCTGTAGCGCTCCACGGCGGCAATGCCCTCCTCCCCGTTGGCGGCCTCGCCCACTACCACGCAGCCCATGGCCGCCCAGTCCACTCCCAGTACGATCCCCCGGCGGACCAGGGGCTCGTCGTCAACGATCAAAACCTTCAGCATCGGCGTTCTCCTCTCTCCGTATCGGCAGGCGCAGGCAGACACAGCTGCCCTCCCCCGCGCTGGCTTTGGCGGAGAGCCCGTANCGCTCTCCGTAGTGCAGGCGTAAAATGCTGCTCACATTGTTCAGTCCCAGATGTCCGCCCGGGATCTGCNTATCCCCGCTGTTGAGCCGNTCCAGGACCTCCGGCGGAATGCCGGGNCCGTTGTCGGAAACGGACAGCAGCAGATCGCCGTCCTCCTCCCCGGCCCACAGCTTTACATAGCCCTCCTCCCGGTCCGCCGCGCCGTGAACGATGGCGTTTTCCACCAGAGGCTGGAGGCAGAGCTTGGGCACCAGNCAGGACTGNTACCGCTCCGGCACATCGATCTCGCAGACNAACCGGTCCTCAAAGCGGACGGACTGGATATCCACGTACCGCTCCACCAGCTCCAGTTCCCGTTCCAGGGGCACGATCTCCGGCCCGGAGATGGACGANCGGAGGATCACCGCCAGGTCGGTGGCCAGCTGGGCCACCTGGGGCACCTGATGGCCTACGCCCAGCCACTTTACCGTGTCCAGGGTGTTGTAGAGGAAATGGGGGTTCAGCTGCGCCTGCATCATTCGCAGGCGGGTCTCGTTGAGCTCCCGCTGCCGCTGGACCGAGCGGTCCAGATTCAGACGGTACTCCTCCGTCATGCGGTTGAACCGGTTGGTCAGACGCCCCAGTTCGTCTGCCCGGTCCGTCTCCAGACGAATGTCCAGACGGCCCTGCTCCACCTCTCCCATGGCCTCGTCCAGCTGCTGGACCGGTTCGGAGAGATAGCGGCTGAGGATCCACGCGGCCAGCAGGCTCAGCGCCATCCACAGCGCCCCCATAAAGATCCCCGTCAGATAGATGGCCCCCAGCACCGGGTCCGTGAAAGCCCGGGGCTGCTGAAGCACCAGGAAAAAGCCGGTCCCCCCATTGTTCAGGGTAAAAAACCGGTATCCGCCGCCGGAGAGAGGCTCCCCCGCCAGCATCTGATCCCGGAGCGCCTGGGCCGCCGCGGAAGTCTGGGCCGGGCGGGAATAATAGACCGGCCTCCACCGGCAGTCCAGAAGCAGCACCTCGGTAGCGTCGGGGTACAGCCCGGCAAACAGCCGGTCAAAACCGCTCTGCTCCACCGCAGCCGTTACATAGCCCAGGGGCGTACCGGCGTAATTGCGGACGGCCCTGGCAGCGATCAGCCCGCCGTCCAGCTCGGATTGCAGCGCTATGCCCTCCGATTCCCGGGCGGAGCGAAGGATNCCCCAGTCCGGGTCCAGNGTTCCCNCCGGCANGGANCTGGCCGTGGTGTACCGGCAGACGCCCTCCCCGTCATAAATATCAAAGCGGACATATTCCTCCATGGGCCTGGCAGTCTGAAAAAGGACCTGGTACAGGGTCCGGGAGGCCCCGCCGCCCCGGCGGAGTGCGGAGCGGACCACGGTGCTGCCCGTCAGTTCCTCCATGGCCTCTTCACAGAGGTCCCGGAAGCCGTCCAGGGCCCCGCTCAGCTCCGCAAGCTGGGTCCTGGCGTCCTCCTCCAGACGCTGTTCGCTGCGGACGATCTGAAGCCGCATCATCAGCGCGCCGCACAGCAGCAGGGGCAGCAGCGCGGCCAGCAGCATGGTCACAAAGATCCGGTTCCGGAAGGACCGGCGCACCCATGTCCTCATGACGCCTCCTCCAGTTCCCGCCACCGCGCCAGAATGGTTTCCCGCTCCGCGGCGGCCCTGGCCAGGTCGTACTCCATGAGGACCAGCCCCTCCGTTTCCTCCTCCGGCTGGAGCAGATCCGTCCGGACCGGCCTACGCAGGCACTCCCGCGCCACATACTGCTGCACATCCGCCCCAAGGGCGAAATCAATGAATTGCCGGGCATTTTCCTCGTGGGCGCAGCCCTTGATCACAGCCAGGCCGTCCGCCGCCGCGCTTGTCCCCTCCCTGGGATACAGCATGACGACGTCCCGGCCCGCCCCGACGGCCTCCAGCGCCGCCGCCTCCGTCGTCACGCCGATGGCGCAGCTTCCTTCCGCCACCGCGTCGGATACCGCGTCCAGCACTTCGCCAAGGCCGGACAGCGTCCGCCCGCCCAAATTGGTATAGAACGTTTCCAGAACATCCTCCTGCGGCAGGACCTGGGTCAGCGTGGCCAGCGCGGTATAGCTGAACCCGGAGGTCTCTGGGTCCGCAAAGGCGATCCGCCCCCGCCACACCGGGTTCAGCAGGCTTTCCCAGCCATCCGGCGGGTTCATCCGAACCAGAACGGGGTTATAGATCATCACCACCGGCAGAGAAGAAAAGGGCGTCCAGCTGCCGTCTCCGCACAGGAACCCGGGAGCGATATCCTCCGCCAGAGGCGTGGCATAGCGCGCAAACAGGTCCTTCCGTGCCGTCAGGCTGTCCGCGCCGCCGCCAAACAGGAGGTCGCACTGCGGGTCGTCCCGCTCCGCCTCCAGCCGGTCCAGCAGCGCCGCCGTACCGCCGGTTTCCACCTGGACCCAGATGCCGGTACGCTCCTCGAATTCTTTGACAAGGGGATCATAGACGGACGCGGGATGGGAGGTGTAGATCACCAGACGCTCCTCCTCCGCCGGGGCAAAGGAGGACATATCGGCCCCCTCCGTCCCGCCGCAGCCGGACAGCAAAAGAAGCAGCAGCGCCGCCAGCGCCGCCGGAAGGCGTTTCATCCCCGTCTCTCCCCTCTCTGATAAACATAACAGTCCCGTGATTTTTCTCGCTTTTTTGCTATTGTAGCAAAAAAGGCGGCGGATTGCAAGCGGCGGCAGCGGTCATGTACCTTGTGCAGCATGACGGGAATGCCTGTCATAATTTGTCTGCTCATCCAATTACCGCGCGAATTTTAGCACTCTATATCGTCGAGCGCTAAAATTCATGGACCAGACATATTCTCCGCTATATTTGTTCATAATCTAAGAGCATACTATGTGCATAAACAAAAAGAAATGGGAGGTTTTTCACCATGTTTGAAATGATGCCTTTTACCCGCGGCCGCGGCGTGGACCTGTACCGTCCCTTCCGGGATCTGGAGGAATTGGAGCGCAGCCTGTTCACGGGCAGCGGCGTGACCGCCTTCAAGACCGATATCCGGGACGCCGGAGACGCCTATGTGCTGGAAGCCGATCTGCCCGGCATGAAGAAGGAGGATATCCACATTGATATTGACGGCGAGCGGCTGTCTATCAGCGCGGAACGCAATGCCGTCACGGAGGAGAAGGACGAGAACGGCGGCTATATCCGCTGTGAACGCTCCTACGGCTCCTTCTCCCGCAGCTTCGACATCTCCGGCATCCGCGCCGGGGATATTTCCGCCGCCTATGAGGACGGCGTGCTGAAGCTGACGCTGCCCAAGCAGACCAAGGCTGCACCCGCCAGCAGGAGACTGGAGATTCAATAAGATTTGACAAGATTTTTAAGGCAGAAGGCCGCTGTCCGAACGGACAGCGGCCTTTAAGATTTCCCGGACAAATCTGAGCAAAAAAGGACATGACAACCGCCTCATCATCGTGTAGAATAAACCCATCAAGCGGAAGGAGAACGCAGTATGGAATGGACGGAGACGCTGAAGCGGGCAATTGCCTATCTGGAGGACCACTTGCTGGAGGAAAATCCGGCAGAGGGGGCGGCAAAGGCGGCCTGCCTCTCCCCTCTTTATCTGCAAAAGGGCTTCAAGCTGGTGACCGGGTACTACATGGTCGAGTATGTCCGGAACCGGCGGCTGTATCTGGCGGGACTGGAGGCCATTGCGGGACGGGAGAAGGTCATTGACCTGGCCTACCGCTACGGCTACGACACACCGGAGAGCTTCAGCAAGGCGTTCAGCCGGTTCCACGGGGTCTCCCCCGCTCAGCTGCGGCAGAGCCCGGAACGGCTGGTTCCCTTTCTGCCGCTGAAAATCACACTTTCTATTCGGGGAGGACAGGGTATGGATTTTATTGTGGAGAAAATGGAAAGCTGGCAAATCATCGGAGTTGAACGGGAATTTTCGATGGATTCCTCTTATCAGGAGATTCCTGAGTTCTGGGACGAATTCATTGCGTCCCAGTGCGCGCCCCTGTGGGCGGGTAAGAAGCCGGAAACGGCGATGGAAAAAGCCGTCTGCGAGTGCAGCATCGGGGAGTTTGGCGTGTGCATTGACGACTGCGCCGCTCCGGGCCGGTTCCGGTATCTGATTGCCGGGAAGTACGATGGACGGGAGGTACCGGAAGGACTGACGGTATATACGTTTCCCGCGCTGGAGTGGGCCAGGTTCCGGTGCAGCGGGCCCATGCCGGAGGCATTGCAGAGCGTGAATACCAAGATCTTTCAGGAGTGGCTGCCGGGAAATCCGGAGTTTGAGATTGCGTGGGGCGCGAATGTGGAGTGGTACTCTATGGAGAAGGACACCTCCGCGGCGGACTATGAGAGCGAGATCTGGCTCCCGGTAAAGCGGAAATAAGGACAAAAGGACCCCGGCGGCTGGTGGATGCAGCACCGGAGTCCCTTTGTCTTTATTCTGCCGCGTCTTCCTCTGTGGATTGGGGCGCGGGCTCTCTGTGAAGCAGAGTACCCACACAGCGGTTGATGGGCTGGCCCTGCTCGTAGAACTTGGCCTCATAGTCGGTCATCACGCCGCGGGGGCCGTCCTTGTGGAGGTCACGGGTGACCTCTGAGAGGGCGTAACCGGCCTGGGGGAATTCCTCCACGGAGAACTCGAACAGCGGCTGGTTGTCCGTTTTGAAATGGACCTGCCCGTTGGGGACCAGCACCTTGCGGTAGAGGTCCAGGAACCCCCGGTGGGTCAGGCGGCGCTTGGCCTGCCCCTTGGGAGGCCAGGGGTCGCAGAAGTTGATGTAAATCAGGTCCACCTCGCCGGGGGCGAAGTAGTCCGGCAGCAGCGCCGCGTCCCCTACCACGAAGAACACGTTTTTCAGTTCCAGAGCCGTGGCCCGCTCCATGGCGACCACCAGGGCGTCGGGCACCTTCTCAATGGCAATAAAGAGGATATCCGGGTTCTGCCGGGCGGTCTCCGCCGTGAAGCGGCCCTTGCCGCAGCCCAGCTCCAGGCGCAGCTCCTTAGCCGCGGGCATCAGCGTCTCGCGCCAGCGGCCTTTCAGGGCAAAGCCGTCCTTCACCTGGCAGGCCGCGCATTTTTCCATCCGGGGAATGAGATTTTTCTTTTTCCGCATCCGCATTGGGTCTTACCTCCGGGGCAAATTTTCGTCTGATTGTACCATGATTTTCCGGAAAAGGCAAGCGGTCATCCGCGGGGTGATGTAAAAATCCGACCTGCTTCCCTCCGGATGCTTTTTCCTGTCCGCGTACCGGTCAGCCGCCCCTCCGCGATGGCCGGGGTCCCGGAGACGAACACCCAGTCCATCCCCTCAGACATGCGCTCCGGCGCATCGTAGGTGGCGCGCTCGTGGATATTGGCCGGATCAAACACGCACAGGTCCGCGTCCATACCCGGCGCAAGGACCCCTTTGCCGGGAAGGCGAAGCGCCCTGGCGGGGATGCCGGTCATGGAGGCGACCGCCTGGGGCAGCGTGAGGGCATGATCGTGCAGCACAAATTTCTCGATCACATGGGCGCAGGTGCCGCAGACCCGGGGGTGCATTTTCCCGTTTACCGGATAGGTGCCGTCAGAGATCACCGCGCTGTAGGGAAGCTTCAGAATCCGCAGGATGTCCGTCTCATCGGAGATAAAATCGATCATGGTGACGGCGCACCGCTCGCTGACCAGAATATCGCAGGCGCAGGTAAACGGATCCTTCCCCATGGCATCGGCGATCTCCATGAAGTTCTTGCCCACATAGGGCCGGTTTTCCGGACGGTTCAGGGTGGAGCAGTAGATGCCCTCCCAGCCGACCAGTCCGGCAATATTATCAAAGTCTGTTCCGTGAAGGATGCGTTCCGCCAGCTCCGCCCGTTTGGCCGGGTCCGACAGCCGCCGGGTGATGCCCTCCACGCCGCCCACCAGATAGTCCGGCGGCAGGATGTGGATCAGCTGGGTGGAACCGGCGGTGTAAATATGGGCGTCGCAGGTGACGTCCAGGCCCTGGGCCCGGGCGTTGTTCAGCATCTGAATGGCCTGAGGGATCTTGCTGTTCCAGTTGCGCCTGCCGATGGCCTTCAAATGGCTGATGTGGACGGGCACGTCCACCCGCCTGGCGATCTCCAGCATTTCCTCCAAAGCCTCGCAGACCTTGTCGCCCTCCTCCCGCATATGGACGGTGACAGGGACGTCCTTCCCACGCAGCGGCTCCAGAAGCTCCGCCAGCTCATCGGTGGTGCAGAAGCAGTCCGGTGCGTAGCCCAGTCCCAGGGATACGCCCGCCGCGCCCTCCTCCAGAGAGCGGAGGAGAATGCGCCGGATTTCCCGGACCTGCCCCAGGTCCAGCCTCTCCTGAAAATAACCCGCCACAGACGCCCGTATGGTGCCCAGTCCCACCAGCATTCCGGTATGGATGGGCAGGCCCTCCGTACCGGCGAGATAGTCCGCCATAGAGGCGATGGGGACCGCCTCGTCCACGGGGCCGGTGACCGGCAGCAGATAGTCCAGCACCGCCTGCCGGTAGGGTCCCTCCACAGGAGCCAGGGAGAGGCCGCAGTTGCCGTTGATGATGGCAGTCAGCCCCTGGCGCAGCTCCAGTTCCCCAAAACCGGGGCGGAATACGGCGCTGTCGGCATGGCGATGAATGTCGATAAAGCCTGGGGTGACGGTTTTTCCCGCCGCGTCCAGGGTATGGACCGCCGGTCCCAGGCGGCGGCCAATGGCGGCGATTTTTCCGCCGAGAATCGCCAGATCGGCGGTATATGGCTCGCCGCCGGCGCCGTCAATGATGGTTCCGTTTTGAATGATCCAGTCAAACATGCCGCGCCTCATTTCTCCTGCTGTAAAAAAGTTTGGTTCCCAGCCATGATAGCACGTCTGCCATGCTTTGTCAAACTTCCGAAAAAACCGGCATGACAAAAGCTGAGGTTAGATAACGTAACTTCTGAAAACACTGAAAAATCAAGGTTTTCGAGTAGTTGACAAGCATGATATGTA
Organism: Oscillibacter sp.; assembly: GCA_014799845.1. GTDB lineage: Bacteria > Bacillota > Clostridia > Oscillospirales > Oscillospiraceae > Pelethomonas. The sequence goes on from JAAVHF010000041.1 coordinate 10,038, forward strand.
CTAAAAAATCAAATATCAGCGCATAAGCGGCGTTCTTATTCCCTGCGGGGAGATAGGACGCCGCTTTTCTCATGTCCAGACACCGAAAGGAGCGGAAAGCCATGCCAGTATTCCGCGTGGAAAAGAACAAGGGCTACACGGTCATGTCCAACTACCACCTGCGGGACAAANCCCTGTCCCTGAAAGCCAAGGGCCTGCTGTCGCAGATACTTAGCCTCCCGGAAGATTGGGATTACACTCTGTCCGGCCTGTGCCATATTAACCGGGAGAGCAAGGACGCTATTCGTTCCGCCGTCAATGAGCTGGAACGGGCCGGGTACATCGAGCGCCACCAGACCACCGACGCAAGCGGCAAGTTCAGCAGCATCGAGTACATCATCCATGAAAGCCCTGTTTCTTTGCCGCCGTCGTTGGATAAACCGTTGTCGGAAAACCCGACAACGGGAAANCCGACGTCGGAAAATCCAACGCAATTAAATAAAGATAGAGTAACTAAAGACCAAAAAATTACGGACGCATCAAGTACCCATTCCATTCCCTCCCTTTCGCCCCCTCCCGCTGGGGCTGTTGCGGCTTCGCCGCCGGAAAGGAAAAGAACGGAAGCGGCTACGCAGAGCGCCGTTGAGATTTATCGGGAGATCATCAANGANAATATCGAGTACGACCACCTCCTGCNCNACTCCAAGATCGACCCNGAGGAATTGGACGGCATTTTGGAATTGCTGGTTGAAACCGTCTGCACAGCCCGCAAGACTATCCGGGTGGCCGGTGACGACTACCCCGCCGAGCTGGTAAAGGCCAAGCTGCTGAAACTGAACAGCGGNCATATNGAGTTTGTCATGGACNGTATGCGGCAGAACACCACNAAAATCCGCAACATCAAGAAATATCTGCTGGCGGTGCTGTTCAACGCCCCCAGCACTATGGGAAGCTATTACACCGCCCTTGTTGCCCACGATATGGCGGAGGGCAAAATCTGAACAAAGGAGGCCCCGAACATGAAACAGGGCGCATTGATCTTCGATGAGCGGACAGACCGCTACGACATCCGCTTTGACCTGGCCGACTACTACGGCGGCTTGCACTGTGGACAGTGCTTCGACGTGATGGTGGGAGGCCGGTGGAAGCCCACCCGCATTGAGTACGCCGCNGCCTGGTATCTCGTCGGCATCCGGGCCGANGANCTGAANGGCCTGCGGGTGCGTATCTGATGCGGATTTATCTTCGGCGGCTGGTGGTTCCGCCTTAGTTTTCAGCCCCGGCTTCTGGCAAAGGAGGTATGAAGTTTGCAGGAGGAAGTCACTCAAAAGACCATCGCATTATCCATGAAAACCGGGAAGCTGACGGCCCAAGTTCTCCAAGCNGCCCTNAAAAANTATTTGGAGGCCAGAAANCACGGCCCCAAGCTCCACCACGGCCAGCAGAGCCTAAAGCAGTTGNAGCAGCACGGGGCGGCGCTGTCCAACATTGAGATCACAGACGCCAATATCGCTGCTTTCAAACCTTGCGCCAAAAAATACGGCGTGGACTTCACCTTACGCAAGGACAAGACCACCCAGCCGCCCCATTACATCGTGATTTTCAAAACACGGGACGCGGACAATCTGGAACAGGCTTTCAAGGAGTTCACCGCCAAGAAGCTGTCNCNGGAGGCCAAGCCCTCCATCCGCAAGGCGCTGTCNGTCCTGCGNGAANCGGCAGGCCGGAANGTNCAGCGGGCCAAGGAGAAGATCAGNGAAAGGGGGATGGAGCNGTGAAGCCNGANNTNAANAANNTNNTNATNNNCAANCTGCCCTATCTGCTGTTNGTGTACCTGTTCGGCAAGNTGGGCGAGGCGTACCGGCTGGCGGCGGGGGCCGACCTGACCCAAAAGATGCTNCACNTNATGGACAGCCTGGCGGNGGCGTTNGCCAACGGCCTGCCCAGCTTNCANCCCTTTGACCTGTGTATCGGCANAGCGGGCGCGGTGCTGGTNCGGCTGGCGGTNTACCTGNNNNGCAAGAACGCCAAGAAATACCGCCACGGNATGGAATACGGCAGCGCNCGNTGGGGCGGAGCCAAAGACATAGCCCCTTATATCGACCCCGTGTTTGAAAATAACATCCTGCTCACGCAGACCGAACGGCTGACGATGAACGGCAGGCCCAAAGACCCCAAGACCGCCCGGAACAAAAATGTGCTGGTGATTGGCGGTTCCGGCAGCGGCAAGACGAGATTTTTTGTTAAGCCCAACCTCATGCAGATGCATAGCAGCTATTGCATTACTGACCCAAAAGGCAGCCTCTTGATCGAGGTGGGCCAGCTTTTGAGGCGGGGCGGCTATCAGATCAAGGTGCTGAACACCATCAATTTCTCCAAGTCCATGCGGTATAACCCGTTCGCCTACCTGCACAGCGAAAAGGACATCTTGAAGCTGGTAAACACCATCATCGCCAACACCAAGGGCGACGGTGAAAAATCGGCAGAGGATTTTTGGGTGAAGTCCGAGCGGCTTTTTTACACCGCCCTAATCGGCTACATCTGGTATGAGGCCCCGGAGGACGAAAAGAATTTCACCACCTTGCTTGAAATGATAAATGCCAGTGAAGCAAGGGAGGACGACGCCGAGTTTCAAAGCCCCGTGGATGAAATGTTCGCCCGGCTGGAAGAAAAGGGGCCGGAGCATTTTGCCGTCCGGCAGTACAAGAAATTTCTGCTTTCTGCTGGTGATATATGCTCTAAGCAACTTACTAATCACACAATTTTTCAGTGATAGGTGAGGGATGCTTAGAGCATATTTCATTTCAAGGAGGTTACTGCATGATAAAAACCAAGATCACCCCTCTGTACGAAAGGCTCAGCCGCGACGATGAATTAAGTGGTGAGAGTTTTTCAATCCAGAATCAAAAGGCCATGTTAGAGGACTACGCCCGCCGGAACGGTTTTCCTAATCCCACCCATTTCACGGATGATGGAATTTCCGGAACCCGCTTCGACCGTCCTGGNTTNACNGCNATGATGGAGGAAGTCGAAGCAGGGCGCGTAGAGGCAATCATTGTCAAAGATATGTCCAGATTAGGCAGAGATTATCTCAAAGTCGGNCAGATCATGGAGATACTTCGGCAGCGCGGTGTNCGGCTNATNGCCATCAATGACGGCGTNGACAGCAGCAAGGGAGATAATGACTTTACCCCGTTTTTGAACATCATGTACGAATTTTANGCCCGNGANACNAGCNGNAAAATCAAGTCAGTNTTCAAGGCNAAGGGCATGAGCGGNAAACATCTGACNGGNACGGTNATNTANGGCTACCTNTGGGACGAGAAGCGGGAAAANTGGCTTATAGACGAGGAAGCCGCCGCTGTTGTNCGCCGNATCTTNGCTATGACGCTGGAAGGCTATGGCCCTTATCAAATCGCAACCCGGCTTTCGCAGGAAAGAATTGAAATCCCTTCTGTCCACCTTGCCCGGTACGGGGAGGGTGTGAACAAAAACAAAGCTGTTAAGGACCCTTGTGGCTGGGGTTCGTCTGCCGTGGTACAGATTCTCAAAAAACGGGAATATTTAGGTCATACGGTTAATTTCAAGACACAGAAGCACTTTAAGGACAAGAAAAGCCACTATGTTGATGAAAGCGAATGGACGATTTTTGAGAATACCCATGAGCCGATCATCGACCAGGAAACGTTTGACAATGTGCAGCGCATCCGTGCCAACGTCAAGCGCTACCCGGACGGCTGGGGAGAAGCCGCACCGCTGACAGGACTTCTTCGCTGTGCCGACTGCGGCGGCAAGATGTACGTTCAGCGAATCAATAACGGAAAGCGTGTCCCGTATTATACTTGCGCTCAATACGGCAAAATCCCAGTTGGAACTTCCTGCTCCAGCGCACACCGCATCAGGGAAAGCGTTGTTTTGGACCTTGTTTCCGATATGCTTCGGGCCATTGCCGCCTATGCCAAAGAGAACCGAAGCGAGTTTATCAAGACGGTCCAGGAGGCCCAGGCGCAGCAGCAGGACAGTGACGTTAAGAAGAAAAAGCGGCGGCTGGCGGCGGCACAGAAACGGGCCGGAGAACTGGAACGGCTCATGTGCAAGATTTACGAGGACAATGCCCTGGGCCGTCTGCCTGATGCCCGGTATGCTGCTCTGGATGCCCAGTACGCGAAAGAGCAGGATGCACTTGCCGCTGAAATCGCGGAACTGGAAAAGACGGTTGGAACCTTTGAGCAGAGCCGGAAATCTGCTGAAAAATTTATCGCTCTGATTGACAAATATCAGGATTTTGATACCATGACAAATACCATGCTCAATGAATTTGTTGAGAAAATCCTTGTCCATGAGCGTGACCGCAAAGGGAGCATCGACACCACGCAGGAAGTTGAAATCCATTTCAACTTTGTAGGCCGCTATATCCCGCCCCACTATGGCGAGGTCGAGTTGACCCCGGAGGAACAGGAGGAACTTCGGAAAAAAGAAGAACGCAAGGACAAGCTGCATCAAAACTATCTGCGCCGTAAAGCCAGCGGAGCGCAGAAGCGGTATGAGGATAAGATTAAAGCCAGGAAAAGGGCTGAAACGGACCACAAAAACGATATTATCCGTGCCGAGGATATGGCAAAAGGCATATTTGTTCACGTCAGCGATCTGCCAAAGAAGGAACCAAAAAAGCCACTGCGCAGCCCCGCGCCGCTGTTTGAGTTATGGGGGAGCAGAGTATGGAAAACAAATTGACATATACGCGAGTTGGAGATTATTACATCCCCGATCTGGTGCTTGACCCCGAACCGGCAGAGCCAGCCAGGGACATCGGCACCTATGGACGTATGCGGCTCAACTATCTGAAGCAGCACCGCCGCAAATTGTATCGTGAGTTGGTGTCCAGCGGCAAATTGCAGAACCACCTTTTGGACATTGAGGATACTGCTCGCGATTGGTTGGACAGGATGATGCCGGAAATGGCAAAGGCGGCAGGAGCCACCGAAGAATTGAAAGCCCGCGATCAGATGGCGTGGGTAGGGTTGATGAATAGCTGCA
>JAAVHF010000042.1 GCA_014799845.1 Oscillibacter sp.
CACACGGCTTGCTTGCATCTTTTCCGCCAAACTTCGTTGCTTTTCCTTGCCGGGCGACAAGCCCGCCTGCGGAAAAGCGCCTCGCCTGGCGAAAAATCTGACGGCGCAATCTGCGCACGCCCTATTTACGGATAGGCTCTTAGTCCTTGACCTCCACAGGCGCTGTACGGTAGACAAACTTTACCTGTCCCTCCGTCTCTGGATCAATGCCGGAGAAGGACTGGTAGCCTCTGGACGCATCCGCCGTAGCCTTCAGGCGCTCCACGAGACCTTCCAGATCGCCGTCAACGGCATCCACCAGCTTCTGAATGCCCTCGCGGTTGAACTCATCCAGCCCGTCAGCCAATTCCCTAGAGCCATCCCGCAGCTGCCTCACGCCGTCCACCAGGGCAGGGGTACTGTTCTTCAGCGTCATGATGCCGCCGTACAGCTCCGTTGTACCGCCGCTGAGCTGGGACGCGCCGCCGTTCAACTGGGACGCGCCGGCCTTCAGGCTCGCGGCCCCGGCGGCTGCCTGGGCTACGCCCGCCGTATAACTCTGCAAGCCCTGGTAGAACTGGTTATAGCTGTCCAGGGAGGCTTTCAGCTGGACCACGGGTCCCGCCGCCGCCTCGGGCAGGGCGGCGATTACGCCATCCAGGACCGTGCCGTAATTTTCCGCCGTCAGCTCCGCGGGCAGCGTCACCCCGGCGTCCGTCAACTGCCGGCCGGCGGAGGCAAGCAGGGTATCAAAGACCTGTTTCGCACCCGTATTCAGGGCCTCGCTGTTGCCGTTCAGAGTCTCCAGGCCGGCGTTGAGGGTCTCGGCCCCTCCCTGAAGCTGGGCCGCGCCGGTTTCCAGGGCATCCACGCCGGCTTTCAGGGCCTCGGCCCCCGCCGCCAGCTTGTCAACGCCGCCCACAAGCTCGGTGGATTTGTCCAGCAGCGTACACAGGCCATCGTACAGTTGATCCGAGCCGTCCATCAACTGGTCCATCGCGTCAGTAAGCTTGTCAAGAGATTCGTTCAAATCACCGGCGTCGTCCAGGCGGTCCGTATCCAGCTCTCCGAACAGATCGCTGACCGCCACAGTGAAGGTAGTCCCCAGTTCAAAGCCGGTCACATCGGCGGTAATCTCCACGTAATCAGGGATTTCCAGCTTTTCGGGGTCCACATCCAGATTTTCCTGCAGCCCGGGGAAAGCCATACCGATCACCGCCGTGCGGTCGCCGTCGTTATAGATCCTGCCGTTGGAGACCTCTACATTGCGGAAAATCCCGCTGTCCAGGGCCATGCCGGTGAGCATGGCGAAGGGAACGTAAATCTTTTCCTGCTTACCGCCCACGTCCATCATCTGATACTCGTGGTTGGCGTAGTCAAAGCGGATGGTGACCCTGCCGCTCTTCCCGGCCAGCTCCTCCGGTGAGACAGCCTTGCCGTCCAGGGTATAGCTGACGGTCATATCCACCGGGAGGGCCTGCGTCGTGGTGCCCTGGGTGTAGATATCGTTCCCCTGGGCGTCCCAGACGCGGGTGCTGCCGCTGAGAGTGAAGGACTCGCCGCCCTTCACGTTCTCCACACCGTCCAGGCTGGCGAAGTCCGCCAGGGACGCGCTGCCGCCGGCATTCTTGAGCCAGTCGCTGACGATGATTTTTTCCACCGTGCCGTCGGCCTTGGCCAGCACATAGACGGTCTCGTCTTTGGCGGAGGGCTGGGAAGCCTGGACGGGCGCGGCGGCGCTGAGCTGAACCGGTTTGACAGGTTCCGCCGCCTCATTACCGGAAGCCAGGGCGTGAACGCCCACACATCCGGCGGCTAACGTGCCGCACAGGCACAGGGATACAGCTTTTACAACGGATCGTTTCATTTTACATAGACCTCCTGATTAGAATGGCTGCGCTTCGTTCTGCCGCGCATATCAAAGGTAGTTGCCCGGATGAGCCCGTCGCACAGAAGCAGCAGGGCGGGCAGGATGAAAATCACGGATACCATGCTGACCACAGCCCCGCGGGCCATCAGCATACACATGGAACTGATAATGTCGATCTCGGAGTACAGGGCCACACCGAAGGTAGCGGCGAACAGGCCCATACCGGAGACGATGATAGAGGGAATCGAGGTTGTCAGCGCCGTATGGACGGCGGTTTTCTTATCCGCTCCATTGACGCGCTCCATTTTATAACGGGTCGTCATCAAAATAGCGTAGTCAACGGTTGCGCCCAGCTGGATCGTGCTGATGCAGATGGGAGCGATGAAGGGCAGGCTCTGACCCAGATAGTGAGGCAGGCCCAGGTTGACGAAGATAGCCGCCTCGATGACCGCGATGAGGATAAAGGGCAGGCTCAGGCTCTTTTCCACCAGGGCGATAATGAGGAAGATGGCGATGATGGATACCGCGTTGACCACCTGGAAGTCGTGGTCCGTGGTCTCGATCATGTCCTTCATACAGGGGGCCTCGCCGATCAGCATCCCGGCGGGATCGTAGCGTTTCAGGATGGAGCCCAGACGGCTGATCTGCGCGTTGACCTCCTCGCCGGCCACCTTATACTCGGAGTTGACCAGCATCAGCTCCCACTTGTCACTGCGGAGGATGGAAGTCACGGACTCCGGCAGGACCTCCAGGGGCACCCGGGAACCCAGGACGGACTCCAGTCCCAGCACGTACTTCACGCCGTCCACGTCTTCCATTTCATGTATCATGGAGCGCACATCCCTGGAGGGGATATCCGCGCTGACCAGCAGCATGTGGGTGGAGGCGATGTCAAAGTCCTCGGAGAGCTTGCTGTTGGCGATGACGTACTCCATATCCTCCGGCAGGCACTGGCCCATGTCGTAATAGACCTCCTGGTTGGTCTTGTTGTAGCCGTACAGCGCCGGGGGGATCACCAGGGCAAACACCGCCAGGAACACGGGGAAAATCTTCACCACGCCCTTGGCCATCCCCGCCATGTTGGGAATCAGGGACCTGTGCCGGGTCTTTTGCAGAGGCTTGTCGAACACCAGGATCAGGGCGGGCAGTACGGTCACGCAGCCCAGCACGCCCAGCAGCACGCCCTTGGCCATCACAATCCCCAGGTCGCGGCCCATGGTGAAGGACATGAAGCACAGGGCGATGAAGCCCGCCACGGTGGTGATGGAGGAGCCGACTACGCTGGCCAGGGTGGCCTGAATAGCGGAGGCCATAGCCTCATTCTTATCCCCGTGCAGACGCCGCTGCTCATTGTAGCTGTTCCACAGGAAGATGGAGTAGTCCATCGTAACGGCCAATTGCAGCACGGCGGACAGCGCTTTGGTAATGTAGGAAATCTCTCCCATGAAGTAGTTGCTGCCCAGGTTCATGAGGATCATCATGCCGATGCTGGCCAGGAACACGAAGGGCACCAGCCAGCTGTCCAGCAGGAGCAGCATGGCGCCGCAGGCCAGGGCCACGGCGATACCCACGTAGATGGGCTCCTCCTTCTCGCACAGGTCCTTCAGATCCGTCACCAGGGCGGACATGCCGGAGACGAAGCACTGCTTTCCGGCGATGCTCCGGATCTCCCGGATGGCGTCCATGGTCAGGTCGGAGGAGGTTGAGGTATCGAAGAACACGGCCATCATGGTGGCGTTATCTGTGTTGAACGCGTCGTACAGCTCCCGGGGAAGCAGCTCCATGGGCACCGACAGGTCCAGCAGGGAGTCGTACCACAGGACGGTCTCCACATGATCCACCTGCTCGACCCGCGCCTTGAGCGCGGCCACGTCCTTATTGGGCATATCCTCCAGGATGATGAAGGAGAAGGCCCCCTTGCCGAACTCCTCCAGCAGCTCGTTCTGTCCCACTACGGTGTCCATATCCGCCGGGAGGTAGTCCAGCATGTCGTAGTTGATGCGGGTCCCCGCCATACCCAGAACAGAGGGGATCAGCAGGAGCAGGGACACGATCAGGATGGGGATGCGGTACTTGACTACCGCTTTGGAAAAACGCATGAGTGCTCAGTCTTCCTTTCAATAAAATTTATTGGTATTCATTGATCTCGGTGTACTCGGCCTCGATCACGTCCGGGCGCTGGTGGTCGATGATCTTCACCGTACTGACCGCCACGCAGAGGTTTAATCCCCCCTCGCACAGCAGGGCCGCTCCCAGCAGCCGCGCCAGCAGCCGCGCGCCCTGCCAGGGCCGCAGCACCAGCAGTCCGCCCGCGCCGCAGGTGATGACCGCCAGGACCAGGATCATCCACCAGTCGCGGATGCCGAAGGCCCGGGAGTCCATGGCGATGCGGACCTTGAACAGTCCGTCCGCCAGAATGGCGATTCCCAGCGCCGCCGCCAGTACGCTCATCACATCTGACCACCGGGGCAGTGCAATGACGCCCAGCACGATCAGCAGGATACCGAACTCCAGGTCATACTGGAAAGCTAGCCGGTACAGGTCCCGTGAAAAGTAGCCCACCAGCTTGAAGGCGCCAAAGGCGATCATGGCAATTCCCAGCACCTGTCCCATCACAGCGAGGGACTGGTCCGGCCGGAGAATGAACAGCAGGCCCAGCACGCAGAAAATCAGGGACATCAGGATATATCCGGTCTTGGCCACCCGCATGGGCGTCATAGAACGCATTTTCATATGCTCACCTCCTTGGTATGGACACAGTATAGCAGGGCGGACCGTTTCTGAAAATGGGCGGAAAAATCCCCGTGCCCAAAAATCAGGCACGGGGATCAAATCGACTAAAAACCAGACACGGGAGCGCTTCTGCCTAAAAACGGAAGGTCACGGCTCCACCGGCACATAGATGCCGTCCTCCCAGCCGCGGACGATCTTCAGCTGGAAGATGCGGCGGAAGTAGGCGGAGAGGTCGTCCTTCATGCCGCCGTTGAGCCAGTCGATGATATTGCCGAAGCAGGCGCAGGTGTGATAGCGGATCAGGATGGATTTGTCCGCTTCCTTGATGGCCCGCCCGGCCAGCGCGGTGTTCACATAGGTCGTCACCACATAGCGGCATGTCTCCATCAGATACCGCTCAAAGACGTCCCGGCTGAGGGAATTGTAGATGTGCAGCACCGCCCGCTTGTTGGCGCGGATGAACTCCACCGCCGCGTCCACGCCTTGCTCCATGGAATGGATGTTTGGATAGGTTTTCGTCAGGCGGTCCAATTCTCCGGCAATGATCTCCTCCAGCAGGGCGGGGATACCCTCGTAGTGGTAATAGAAGGAATTGCGGTTGATGCCGCACTCCTCCACGATGTCCTTGACGGTGATCTGACTCAAAGGACGCTCTGTGAGCTGCCGCAAAAACGCTTCCTTGATGGCACGTTTCGTGAAATTTGGCATTTTATGGTACTCCTCCATTGAGTTTACCCCGGAAAGGGCTGCGTTTGTTGCAGTATAGCATATTTCACGCGGGAATTGAATTGTACAATATCAATAAATCCGAACGGAAGAAAATTCCACTCTTTGGACAAAAACAGCCGGGACCATCCGCGAGGAACGGTCCCGGCCTGATTCTAAGATTTTCTTTTCTTCCGCAGATACAGCGCGTACCCGGTAATGGACGCCACGGTCACCACCACCTGGACGGCCACCGACGCAATGAACAGCGGCGAGGCGGGGTTGGTGATGCTGGAGCCGACGATGGGGAAGGTGACGATGGTCAGCAGCATCCCGGCGATGCTCCCCAGCAGGTATTTGCCGTAGGAAATCCCCGACGCGCCCATGTAGAGGCTGAGGATGTCGCTGGGCAGAATGTTGATGATGCGGGTGATGAAGGAGAGGAACAGCTCGTTTTCCATCTGGAGCTGCCGCAGGAATGCCGTCTTGGGGTACTTGCAGACGATGGAGTCGATCAGCTCCCCGCCCATCTGCCGTCCCAGCCAGTAGGGCAGGGATACCATTACCGCCGCTCCCAGGAAATTCACCAGAATCGCCGCGGGCAGGGGAAAAATGATCCCGGAGGCAATAAAGAGGATGCCGCAGTAGATGAAGACGCTGAGGCTTTTCAGCGCGAACAGGAGCAGCATGAACAGCGCGGCCAGCGGCATATTCCGCGGCGACGCCCGCAAGACGTTCTCCACCGAGAACCGGTCCCGGTAGAGCAGGCAGGTCCCCAGAATGATCAGCCAGATGCAGAGGATGATGATCTTATAGGTTTTGGAGTGGAGGATCTTTTTCCCCCAGTCGCTTTTGGGCATAGACAGCCTCCCCTACACGTTCTTCTCCCGCTTGGCCGCCTCGCTGGCAGTCCACAGACGGTCCGCCTCCGGCTTCCAGCACTGGGCGTAGGATGTACATTTGTCGCACAGGTGGTCCACCGTCTCCGGGGATTGCAGATCGGTGGAGTGGGCGCCGGTGCGGTGAACCATCTCCCGCAGCAGCTCCGGATTCTCCAGCATGGGACAGGGGCGCAGATGGTTCTCATTGAAGGGCTGTCCGTCATGGTAGGCCATGAACATGGGCCCCTGCAGGCACTCCAGCAGCGTCTTCTCCCGGATATTGGAGTCGGAGTAGTGAATAAAAACGCAGGGGTCCACGTCGCCGTTGGCGTTGATATGGAGGTACCGCCGTCCGCCGGCGATGCATCCGCCCACATATTCGCCGTCGTTCTGGAAGTCCATGGCGAAGATGGGCTTTGTAGCGCGGATCTCCCGGATGCGGTGATACATCCGCTCCCGCTGCCGGGGGTCGGGCAGCAGCACGGGAGCCGCGTCGTTGCCCACGGGCATGTAGTGGAAATACCAGATAAACCGCGCCCCCCACTCCACCAGCTGATCGAGAAAAGCGTCAGAGCTGATGGAATCCAGGTTCTGGCTGGTATAGCAGGCGGAGATGCCGAAGGGCAGCTTTTTCTCCTTCAGAATGTTCATCGCCCTGACCACCTTCTGATACACGCCGTCACCCCGCCGTCCATCGGTGGCCGTCTCGAAGCCCTCCAGGCTGATGGCGGGAATGAAGTTCTTTACCCGCAGCATCTCGTCCGCGAAGGCCTCGTCAATCAGGGTGGCGTTGGTGAAGGCCAGGAACTGGCAGTCGGAGTGCTTCTCGCACAGCCGGATCAGATCCGTTCTGCGGACCATGGGCTCGCCGCCGGTGTAGATATACATATAGACGCCCAGTTCCTTCCCCTGCCGGATGATGGAGTCGATTTCCTCAAAGCTCAGGTTCAGCTTATTGCCGTACTCGGCGGCCCAGCAGCCGGTGCAGTGCAGATTGCAGGCGCTGGTGGGGTCCAGCAGGATGGCCCAGGGGATGTTGCAGTTGTACTTCTTCCGCATTTCCTCCTGGATGGGCCAGCCGATGATGTTGGCGTTGAGGAAGAAATTTTCGAAGGTGGCTTTCAGCACATCGTTGTCCACATCCCGGAAAATGTTCATGATGAGCTGATACATATTATTGCCCGGGTCGTTGATGACGGCGCGGAAAGCGTCCCGCTGCTCCTGGAAGCTGTCAGGACCGGACCCGGCCAGCCTGTCCACCCAGGCCATCAGCTTGGGAAGATTCTTCTCAGGGTCCTTCTCAATGTAACTGTAAGCGGTCTTCAGGCCTAATTTGCTCAGGCTCTTGGGTATCATGATGTGCCCTCCTTAAAATATATCTTGTCTTATTGGGAGGCGTTCTATCCTCTATGGCCGCAGGATAACACATCGCGATTTCTCTGAAAACAGGCAAAGAAAGCCCCGTGCCCAAAATTTGAACACGGGGTAATATCTGTCTGATATTTTCACGGCAAGCCTCTGCTTTTCGCCGGAAGCCCTGCGCGGTCAGGGATTTCTGCCGCTTTCCCGGCGGAAGGCGGCAGGATGCCCTGGACCGTTCCGCACGGGCCCGCTGTGATGTTCCGTCAGCAGGCCCCGGATTTTCTCCTTACCCGGCCGCGGGCGGATACTCGTTGCACAGCAGGCGGTAGGGCGGCTCGTCTTCCTCGATGGCAGGGAAGCGGCCCATTTTCTCATAAAACCGGTTGTCGGTGTTGTCGTCATTGCACTGGCTCACTTCACCCAAGAGGACCGCCCCGCTCCCCGCTTCCACTTCAAAGTCGTGGTACATGTAGGGATAGATGGAAATACTCTCCCCCGGCGTCAGTTTTACCTGCGTACCGGCCGGAACCACCAGTTCCCGCCCATCCAAATGCACATGGACGTCTCCCTCTTTATCCAGATCTTCATCCGGCGTCGAATTATAGACCCGAATGAGCACATTGCCGCCGCCCCGGTTAATGATATCCTCCATTTTGGACCAGTGGAAATGCATGGGGGAGTACTGCCCCTCTTTCAGATAGAGCAGCTTTTCCGCATAGGTTTTCGAGTACTTGTCCCGCAGCTTCAGATTGCCATTGCGGATGGTAATGAGTGAAAAACCTACTTTGTCAAAGTCTCCCAGACCGTAGTCCGTAATGTCCCAGCCCAGCATGTTATCCCGGATCTCATCGTACTCGTGCCCCTTGTTCCGCCAGTCCTCCGGCGTGAAGTGACAGAACGGGGGCAGCGCAAAGCGGCACCTTGCCGCCATGGCTTCCAGTTCCCTGAGAGCCGCGTTGATCTCGCTTCGTTTCATTCTCTTGACCCCTCTCTTTTATTTGCTGTAATTTCTCCGTGGCGGCGCCACGTCCGGCGGCAGGGTACGCCGGCCTGGAGATGAAGCTCCTGCCGTTCCCCGCCGAACGCGGAAACAGAAACCGTCTGCTCCGAGTGCGAAACCAGTACGGCCTCACACGCCTGATCCCTCCAGGCAATATCCACGCACAGCGTCCCCCTGGCCCGCAGCCCGGCAACGCGCCCGCCGCTCCACGCCGATGGCAGGGCGGGCAGCAGGTCCAGCTGCCCCTCCCGGCTTTGCAGCAGCATTTCCGCCATTCCGGCAGCCGCGCCCAGGTTTCCATCGATCTGAAACGGGGGATGCGCGCAGAACAGATTCGCGTAGCTGCCGCCGCCCCGCATACGGATGCCGTCCTCCTCCACCAGCCGCAGCTGCATATTCAGCGTCTGAAGGGCCCGGTCCCCCTCGTGCTGCCTGCTCCACTGGCAGACCTTCCACGCCAGGCTCCAGCCGGTCCCCTCATCCCCGCGCAGTTCAAGGGAGCGCCGGCAGGCATCCAGCAGCTCCGGCGTATCCGCCCGATTGATCTCATCTCCGGGATACGCGCCGTACAAAAGGGACAAATGCCGGTGATTGGGATCATCCTCCTGATACTCCCGGGACCACTCCAGCAGCTGGCCCTGACTGCCGGTCTCATAGGGAGCCATAGCGTCCATCGCCCCCTGAAGTCGGCGGGCAAAATCCGCGTCTGTCTCCAATACCGCGCATGCCCTGACGCAGTTCCGGAAAATCTCCCGGGCAATGGCCGTGGACATCGTGGCCGTACGGTCCAGGCTGTACTTCCGTCCCTCATACCGGAAATTATTTTCCGGAGAGGTGGACGGGGCAAGGATCAGTTTGCCGTCTTCCCCGGGAATCAGGAGATCCAGAAGGAACTCCGCCGCCCCTTTCATCAGCGGATAGGCCGTGTCCCGCAGATAGTCCCGATCCAGATGATAGGCGTACCGGTCAAACAGATGCCGGCACAGCCACGCGGCGGACATATACCAGAAGGCGTAGCCGGTGCATCCCTGGGTGTGATTGCCCACCGGCCAGGCAAAGCGCCACAGATCGGTATTGTGATGGCAGACATAGCCTCCCGCGCCATACAGCCGGCGGGCCGCGTCCGCCCCGGTGACGGACAGCTCCTGTACCAGCCGCTCCAGAGGCTCCTGCAATTCCTCCAGATTGCACGGCAGGGCGGGCCAGTAGTTCATCTGTGTGTTGATATTGAGGGTATAGTTGCTGCTCCACGGCGGACGGACCTGGGCGTTCCAGATCCCCTGGAGGTTCATCGCCTGCGTCCCGGGCCGGGACCCGGCGATCAGCAGATACCGTCCGTATTGAAGGAGCAGCGGATAGAGGCCCATATCGTCCCGGTCTGTCTCGAATCTCCGCAGGCGCTCGTCCGTGGGCTGCTCCCTCCGGTCGATCCCATCCAGCTGGAAGTCCATGCGGTTATAATAGGCCTGATAGTCCGCCGTATGGGTCCGCCGCAGAGCGGCATAGTCCGGAGCGGATTGCAGATCCAGCAGACACAGCCGGCGCAGTTCCTCCGCCGGTGTGTCCGGCAGGCGGTCAGGGCCGCGATATCCCGTCCGGACCGCCAGATACACCGTGGCGCTGTCCGCGCCCGAGACGGACAGGCGTGTCCCATCGCTCCGAAGCCGCCCGCCGTCCGGCACAACGCGCAGGCCGGTCAGGGCCAGCATGCCCTGCTCCTCCGGTCTGTCGCTGTACTGCACGGGCTCCGGGAGCGTATGGCTGTAATCCGGTTCCACCAGAGACGGCGCTCTGGTGAGAAGCCACTGTATGCCGTCCTCCGCCCATGTGCGGTGGCGCAGGGGGCTCTCAAAGCCGACAGAAAAGAACAGCGCGCCGGGACGGTCTGCCTCCAGCCGCACGGCAAGGACCTGATGCGGATGCGATACCAGCATTTCCCGGCTGAACCCGGTCTCCCCCGCCCGGTAAGAGATCCGTACAGCCGCGTCCTCCAGGCATAAACTCCGCCGGTAATCCCTGACCTCTCCCGGATGACGGAAGGTCAGCTTCAGGCCGCCCACGGGCTGGTAGGATTCTCCGGGCGGAAAGCTCATGTCCCGTTCAAACAGCTCCTGCGCTTCGCCGAAGCGCCCCGCCATGGTCAGCCGCCGGATCTCGCGAAAAACATCTTCCTTACTGCCGCAGTCAAGGGGCCTGGGATAGCCGGACCAGAACGTGTCCTCGTTGAGGCAGACGGTTTCCTCCTCCACCCCGCCGTATACCATTGCGCCCAGCCGTCCGTTTCCCAGCGGCAGCGCCTGCGTCCAGCGCTCCGCCGGCGCGCGATACCAAAGTTCCATGGTTCCGTCCTCTTTTCTATGTCTCAGGATGCCAGCGGCCCTCGTTGATGGCCCGGATCGTTTCACAGTTTGCCTTGGGCTTCCGGTCGAAGGTCAGCAGGCCGTTCTGCTCCTGCTGCACGTCGCTCAGCTGGGTATAGCAGAAGCCCTGTACCACCGGCGATTCCAGAAAAGCGGATACCACCTGATAGTAGGCGTTCAGAAACTCCTGTTCACTGCCGGCGGCGGTATAGCCCCACCCGCCCTGATCCGCGTGATAGGCGATCCCGCCGCACTCCGTCACCATGACGGGCTGTCCGGCATAGCCGGAGCCCTCCGCGAAAAGGCGGCGGCCCGCGGGGCGGAACCGGAGGACGCTCTCCAGAGAGGCATACCGCTTTTCCAGCAGGGGCTTCTGCGCCTCATAGTCGTGAATCCCCAGGACATCCGGCACGGTCTGTTCCCAGCCGTCGTTGGACATCACCAGGCGGGTGGCGTCCAACGATTTTGTCAGCTCCACCAGGGCCCGGCTGTGATGAGCCTGACGGGGGTCGGTATTGATGCTCTCCACGCCCCAGGATTCGTTCAGGGGCGTCCAGGCGACAATGCAGGGGTGATTGTAGTCCCGCCGGATCAGCTCCATCCACTCTCCGGTAAAGCGGCGGACATAATCCGGGGAGTACTCATAGGCGTTGGGCGCCTCACCCCAGACCAGCAGTCCCAGGCGGTCCGCGTGATACAGGAACCGCGGGTCCTCCGCCTTCTGATGCTTGCGGACGCCGTTGAATCCCATGGCCTTCGCGTACCGGATATCCGTGACAAAGGCCTCGTCCGTTGGCGCGGTCAGGAGGGAATCCGGCCAGTACCCCTGGTCCAGCAGCAGCTTCTGGTAATAGGGGTAATTGTTCAGTAAGATGATCCCGTCCTCTACGGAGATCTTCCGCAGGCCGAAATAGCTGGATACCGTATCCACCAGGGTCTGCCCCCGATAGAGCCGGTAGGTCACGTCAAACAGCCGGGGCTTTTCCGGACTCCAGGCGCAGGCGGAAATGAAATTGTCCTCGCCGAGCCGCTCCTTATCCAGCGCCAGCACGGCTCTGCCGCCGGCGCGGAGGGACGCCGTCCGCTCTTTCGCCACCAGCTTTCCCTGGAAGGCCAGCTCGATCTCCAGCTCCAGACCTTCTCCTGAGAGGACGTAGTCAAAAGCGGCCTCCCGCCGGTCAAGATCAGGGGTAATGTCCACGCGGAGGATATGGTCCCTCTCCACGCGCTCCATCCACACGGTCTGCCAGATGCCCGTGGTGGGCGTATAAAAGATGCCCCTGGGCTCCGCCTGCCAGTACTGCTTTCCCCGGGGCAGCGTCAGATCGGACAGTACGTCCGATGCCCGGACGGTAACGGTATTCTCGCCGGGACGCAGCGCGCGGGTGATTTCCAGCGTGAAATCCACGTGGCCGCCCTCATGGCGGCCAACGTGCGTTTCGTTCACCCACACATCGCAGCTGTAGTCCACCGCCCCAAAGTGGAGCAGCACCGTCTTTTCCCGCCAGTCCTCCGGCAGGCGGATGCCTCGCCGGTACCACACCACGTCATGGCGCTCCGTAACGCCGATTCCGGACAATTGGGATTGATACGCAAAGGGAACGATGATCTCCCGGTCAAAGCGGGGTTCATCAAAGGAAAACTGCCATTTTCCGTTCAGGTTCATCCAGTTCTCCCGGACGAACTGCGGGCGGGGATACTCCGGTCTGGGGATATTCATGTCTCAACAGCCTCCAATACAATCAGCTTCCCCAGAAAATCACCCTTCATCTTCGGCAGCATCAGCCCCCCGTACATCCAGGCAGCGCCGGAATGAACCTCGCCAGTCTCGGAGGAGCGGTAGAGAATCGCCCCGTCCAGCCCCTCCAGAGGCAGGCAAAGGGTTTTCCGCCGTTCCCGGCTCATGACGTGGATATAATCCAGCACGGCGATCCGTTTATCCTTGGAGACGGCCATCAGCGCGTCATATTCGCCGTTTTCGCTGTAGGACGCCAGCCGGTAATAGTCGCCGGTGCGGAATACCCAGCCGTATTTCCGGTAGTCCTCCAGTTGCCCGGGGATCATGGCCTTCTCCTCCGGCGTGAGCCTGGTCAGGTCCAGCTCATACCCGAAGCACCCCGGCAGGGACACGAGGGCGCGGGTGGCGAAGGGCGTGGACCGGCTGTTGGTGTGGCTGGGGCAGGCGGCTACGTGCGCGCCCATAGTGGACAGCGGATAGATCAGGGCCGTTCCCTCCTGGATGCGCAGGCGGTCAATGGCGTCGGTGTTGTCCGAGGTCCAGATCTGGGGGCTGTAATAGAGCATCCCCGGGTCGAACCGGCCGCCTCCGCTGGCGCAGTTTTCCAGCAGGAGGTTGGGGAAATCCCGCAGCAGCCGCTCCTGCATTTCATACACGCCCAGCACGTACCGGTGATGCAGCTCCCCTTGCCGGTCCCCGTCCAGGGCGAAGCTGGCCACATCCGTCAGCGGACGGTTCATGTCCCACTTCACATATTCAATATTGGCAGAGGAGAGGATCTTATGGAGCTGCGCATAAACGCAGTCCCGCACATCCTGCCGGGACATGTCCAGCACCTTCTGCCACCGGCCCAGGGAGCCGGAACGTCCCGGGATCTGGAGGGCATAATCCGGATGCGCCCGGTACAGGTCTGAATCGGGAGAGATCATCTCCGGCTCAAACCAGAGGCCGAACTTCATGCCCAGGGCGTTGATCTGCTCCGACAGATATTTCAGGCCGCCGGGAAGCTTTTCCTCGTTGACGGTCCAGTCGCCCAGGCTGCTGCGGTCATTGCTGCGGCGGCCAAACCAGCCGTCGTCCAGGACCATCATCTCAATGCCGCTCTCGGCGGCGGTCCGGGCAATATCCAGCAGCTTTTCTGTGTCGAAATCGAAGTAAGTGGCCTCCCAATTGTTGATGAGGGAGGGCCGGGGCCTGTCCTTATAGGGGCCGCGGACCAGATGCCGGCGGTAGAGGTCATGGAACGTCCGGGTCATGCCGCCGATCCCGCGGGAGGAGTAGACCATCACGACCTCCGGCGTCTGGAAGACGCCGCCGGGAGCCAGCCGCCATCCAAAGCTTTCCGGCTCGATGCCCATGACCATGCGTATCTGTTCCTGCTGGCTCATTTCCGCCTGGGCCAGGAAATTCCCGGAATAGACGAAATTCATGGCATATACCTGCCCCTGGGACTGCGTCGCGGTATGCTCCGCCAGGGCCATGAAGGGCTGCTCCTGGGCCGAGGAGATGCCTCTGTTGGAGGACACCCGATATTTCCCCCAGCCCAGCTTCTCCCGGCCGATCATCCGCTCATAGGCCCAGTTGCCGTGAAGCGTGAGCACGTCAAAGTCCCTGTTGTCCATGTCCAGACAGGCGGAGAGCGCGGCGGTAAGCTTCAGGCTCTCTCCGCCGTTGTTTTCTATCTGCGCGCTGCGGCAGATGACGTCCAGCTTTTCAAAGGCGGTGTAGGAAAGCCGCGCGGTCAGCCCCAGAACCGCGTCCCGGACCGTCAGCTCCAGCGTCTCGCAGTCCTGTTCCCCGCCATAGGTTGCGGGGAGCCCCGGCAGAGCGGGCTTCCCGCCGAAAATGCGGTGGCTCACATAGGTCAGGCCGCATGCCCGCGCCCCGCTTTTTGTCTCCACGCGCAGGCAGGACTCCCGGAAATCTCCCAGGCCGCAGCCGGGGTATTCCGTGGGAAGATCGCACAGGAAGGACACCTGGTCGCCTTTATCGCGGAAGGGCACATAGTTTCCGGAACAGACCCGCAGCATATATTGCATATTATCGTCCGGAATCCGCCGGCCATAGTAGATATGACCTAAAAAGCCCTCCTCGTCCACGAGGCCGATCAGGTACGTCGAACCCGGGGTATCCAGCCGGAAAACCCTCTCTTTTTCATTATAGGAAACGCTCATGCCCGTCTCTCCTTCTAAAACGTAATAGACATCCCGTCGTAAGAGGCAATCATGCCGTACTTCCCGGCCTGCGCCGCCATCTCTTCGTGGAGCCAGCCGCCGTTGTGGGAAAAATGGTTCACGACCCAAACGGTATCCGCGTCCGCCAGGCCAAGCTCCAGCAGGCGCTCTTTCTGCTCCGCCGCGTCCTCCAGGCCCATGTGGTATTGGCCGTCCCGGTACTGCTGGCTGGTGCAGTCCAGGCTGACCAGACTCAGCTTCCCGGGCCGTTGGGCCAGCGTATCCAGATTCTCCTGGGTGAGGGTCCCGGTGTCATGGGCGTACAGGAGGGATTTGTCCCCCTGGGCGATGTGGTAAAAGAGACATTTCTCCCCCTTGGCGTGGGTGGCCCGCAGGGGCGTGACCGTGTAATCCAGCACGGAAAACGTCTGCCCCGGGTCCGCCTCATGGAACAGGAAGCGCTCCTGCTCCCCGCCCATGCTGCGGCAGCCCCGGAGAATGCCCCGGCCCACCGCGTCGTTCCCATAGATCTGCATCTGACAGGGATAGGTGTGGGAAAAGGGCTCCCGCAGGAACTCAAGGTCCTCCGGATAGAAATGGTCCGAGTGGCTGTGGGTGACCAGCAGGGCGCGCACGCTTCCCAGGTCCAGGCCGTAGTAAAGGCTGTGGAGCTGGTTGTCCGGCGGCAGGTCCAGCAGCAGGTCGTCGTTTACCAGCGCCTGGGAGCGGGTGCGGATATTCTTCCCGCCCCTATGCCGTGCCTCCCGGCAAAGGGAGCACTGGCAGAATACACCGGGCCAGCCTTCACCGGCAGCGGTGCCGTAATAGGTGATCTTCATCCATTTTCTCCTTTCACCGCGCGTTCCAGCGCAACGCAGTGCAGGCCGTGAGGCCGCGTCATGATCTCCAGCTCATCCCGGCACGCCTCGCCCCGCGGACGGAGGAGAAGATCCACCTCCCGCAGGACTGTCCCCGGCAGGCGGAGCTTCCGTTGACCCGCCGCGCCGGTGTAGTTCCGGAGAAGAATATAGAGCGTGCCGCCCTCCAGATGCGTATGAACCAGGGACAGGTCCTCCGGTATCCCGGACAGAGCGTCCGGTTCACCCAGACAGACAGAAGCCGCGCGGGCCGGAGCGTCGTCCGCCTGCGCCCGGGTCCCGCCCCAGAGGGTGTAGCGGAAACGGAGATCCCCCTCGATCCACTGGGGGAAGTTGGTCCCCCACATATTGTTGAACAGGTTGAACCACAGCTGGTTGCGCCTGCCCTGGGGGAATTCCTTCTGATAGTCGTAGATCCCGGGCGCGCCGATGGCCAGCAGCGGCGTATCCTTCGCGCAGACGGTCAGGCAGGCTTCTTCGCCCAATGCCGTGACCTCGTGCTCGATGTTCATCAACGCGTGGTTGGCGCAGGAGACGATCTGCGTCTCCGGGTCGATCACCGCCCCGGGCTTGCCCAGCCGGTACGTCCGCTCCCCGGCCAGCGGGAAGATCAGACTGCCGGACTCCACAAAGGGCGTCGCCTGCTTGTCATGGAGGACCGCCTCCACGTCAAANGTATCCCCCTCCGGCGGCAGGGTCACNGTCANGGTCANNTCGCGGCANTCGCCATANNGCNCNNNNCTNNCCTNNGTCNGATANTGNAATACGANNCNGTTTTCNCCGGACCTCNNAGCCGGTAAAACNGGGCGTAAAGCTTTCGTGTTCACAGTCGGGATAGTTTTCCCGGCCATAGTCCTGAATCCCCCAGGTGGTAAAATGATACCCATAGCCGCGGAGGAATTCGTTGATGTCGCCGTACCCATACCGGTCATACCGGTAGGCGAACACGCCCTGTCCCTCCTGGCTTTGCAGCAGCGGCGCGGNCAGGNGCTTATCGTATACCAGATCGATCCGNCCGGAGCNCCCGTCAAATTCCANCCGGTAGCGNTGGTTNTCCGCCGTGACCCTGCCGCCGTCCTGACGCAGCGTCAGGCTCCCCTGCCCGGACGCCTCCGATGGAGGCGGAGGGAACCGCCTTTCTATCTGCTCCAGCAGGCAGGTGCTGTCCGCCGCCCGCCTGCGCTGCTCCTGCCAGGAGCGCTCCATGAAACGGTATTTTTCCGCATCCCGGGCGGCCAGAAAGTCCGGCTTTTCATACACCCGGTCCGGCCCCAGCCANGTCTTGACGTCCGCGCCCCAGGTGTGCTCCGCGAAGAGGCACACGGCCTCGTCATACCGCTCCCAAAGCGGCGCGAGGTCCGGCAGCCCGGCTTCCTCCTGCCGCCAGCGCGTGAAATACGCGCGGTGCAGCCTGCGGGCCCGCTCCCGGTTCTCCCGCATTTGGGNGACCTCCGCCGGATAGGAGCCCACGCCGTGTATCCAGGTATCCGCCATGTCCCTGTCCACCACCGGGAGGCCGGACAGATCGCATTTTTCCAGCTCCCGGTAAAAATCGTCCATGCTCCCGCAGACGATCTCCGCCTGTGGGTAAGCCGCTTTGGCCTTCTCCGCCATTTTCAGGATGATCTCCGCGCTCTGGGGGCCGCAGTTGTCGTGGGTGTGCATCAGCGCCATCCACACCGGNAANGGCCAGTCCTNNGGCGGCAGCAGGCTTGTTCCATAGCCGCCNTTGCTGTACATGGTCAGAACGCGCCCGCCGCCCGGGCCCTGCCAGAAAAACAGCGGCGGCACCTGGGGCGGCGTGGCAAACTCGTTGCAGCCCAGATGCAGGAATCGTATTCCGGCCTGGTCCAGCAGATCCGGCAGCATCAGTCCATGGCCCGGCACGTCGGTCATTTTTCCGGCCGCCGGGTACGGCTTGCCGTAGCGCTCCGACAGCCGCCGGGCGTATTGCAGGCCCTGGACATACTCCTCCGGCGCGCAGAAGTCCGTATGGGAAGTAAAGGGCAGACCATGCCACACGATCTGCCCTTTCTCAATGAGCCGCTCCAGTTCGGGGCGCAGTTCCGGCTCGCAATGCTCTGAAATGTGCCACAGCGGCCAGGCGGGCATCGTCCAGACATAGCGCAGCCTGCCCAGCCCCTCGGTGGCCCGGCACGTCTCGATCACGTCCCGCAGCATGGGGCCCGCGTATTGCCGGACCACATGCTCCGCCAGGTCGGTAAAGCCGATATCAAAGTGGGTCTTGAACACCAGGATGATCTTTTGCACCACGGCGGCCTCACCTCGCTTTTTTCAGCCGGTTTTCCAGCTTTTCCACCAGGGGCAGCAGCTCGGAGGGATGATAGATCCGGTAGTCCGGTTCTTCCTCCGGCNCCGCCGCCTNGTGGGGATAGCGGGGCGACCAGCACAGATGCACCGATGTAATGCCAAAACGGTTGGCGCCCAGCACATCGCGGGACAGATTGTTTCCCACCATGATGATACGGGATTTGTCCGCCTCCGTCAAGCCCAGATTGGACAGGGCCGTTTCAAACATCAGCCGGTTCGGCTTTTCCACTCCCACCGCCTCGGAGATCACCCAGGTGGTGAAGATATGATCCAGCCCATTCTCCTCCATGGTGTTGCGGAAGGACTCCACCAGGCCGTCAGCCACCATGGCGATGGTGTAGCCCTTCTCATAGATGCGCAGCATGGTTTCCTTCGCTTCCGGAATGCAGTCCGCCCGGTGGACCACGCCCTCCGGGCGGTCCCGCACCTCCGTTCCTTCGTCGATCACAGTGTCGCCAATATCGGTAAAAATAATCAGGTTCCTANCTTGCATTATATNGCTCCTCAANGCGTGGAGTCGCCAGTCTCACAGTTCCGGCGGCAATTCCGGCAGGGACGCTGCCGGGAATTGCTGGCGCACGATGTCAATGGGCGATTTNTATTCCGCNGANGGGTCCTGNGNCACCGTGCGCCGGTANACCGAGGGAGACAGNCCTACGTTNTTCTTGAANTCNTTGGANAANTGNAACTGNTCGCTGTAGCCCACGGATACCGCGACCGTCTCCACGGACAGGTTGGCGTCCTTCAGCAGAACGGTCGCCTTGCACATCCGGTAATAGATCAGATAATCCTTGGGAGAGAAACTGGTGAGGGACTTGAACACCGCGTAGAGCGACTTCCGGTTGATCCCGGCGCTGGCCGCGATGTCCTCCACGGAAATGTCGTCCTGATAGTTGGCGTCAATGAAGTCCAGCGCCTTGATGAGATAGAATTCCGGCGACACGGTCTCCGGCGGGATATCGTCAAACGCGTTGTCCAGCAGGAATCCGAAAATACTGTACAGCTGCGCCATGATCTTGCAGTACCGGTTGGGCAGCGTGGTGGAGACCGCCAGCAGGCGGTCAAACATCGCCTCCACCTCGTGGGCCTCATTGTCCGAGAAAAGCGGCTTGTAGACCGACAGCTTCGCCCGGCTCAGATACCGGTCCACCAGGTGCCCGGAGAAGGCCACCCAGGTCACGTTCATTGCCTTCCTGTGTTCCGATTTGACGCGGGCCTCCTCGTTGGGGAAGAGGACGAAGCCCTGCCCCGCCTCCACCTTGTGGGTAGCCTGACGGAGTGTCACGTACCCCTTTCCTTCCTTGACAAAGTAAAAGATATAGTAGTCCGGCCTGGTGACGTGTTCGATCTCCATATTCTGGTTGCCGCAGTTATACACATTCAGGGCCAGATTCCAGTGGGAACGGTCACTGATGTGGATGCTGATATTCCGGTAGAATTCACCCTCGCCCAATTCCATTGTCCCTCACAGCTCCTCTCCTTCGTTGATTACTCTCCCTTCATACACGCTTCACAGTTCCAGCAGGCCACTGTGCGCCCATCGATCTCCCGCAGAGGCGGGAATTCCTTCTTACACTGCTCCGTGGCGTAGGCGCAGCGGGGATGGAAGTGGCAGCCGGCGGGCGGATTGGCCGGATTGGGCACCTCACCCTCCAGGATGATGCGGTCGATGACCACGTCCGGGTCCGGCTGGGGCGCGGCGCTGAGCAGGGCCCTGGTATAGGGGTGCATGGGGTTGGCGAACAGCTCCTCCGTCTCGCCGAACTCCACCATGCGGCCCAGATACATGACCATGACCCGGTC
>JAAVHF010000043.1 GCA_014799845.1 Oscillibacter sp.
ACATACTTCCTCCTTTTTTCGCCAGACCGCCCATTGTGGACGGTCTATTTGGCGTGCCCTCCTTTCTGCTTGCACACTTGCTAATTTTTCCCTTGACTTTTTATTTGCAAGCTTTCTTTTTTAATGTTTTCAAACAAGAATATGCAAGTACTTTAAATAATTGTTTGAACGTTAACCAAAGACCAAATTCGGAAGCCATGTACTTAGTTCGGGTACCAGGGCAAACAGAATAGCACAACCAATTATAAGAATAATAAACGGTGTTATCGCACGACACAGCTTACCAAAACTGATACCTGACATACCCTGCAGCACGAAGAGGATTATACCAACGGGCGGGGTCACAACACCAATCATCATGGTGAAAATAAATACCAAACCAAAGTGTACGGGATCTATTCCAAAGGATGATGCAAGCGGAGCCAGCACCGGAGCTATGATTAGAATGGTCGCATTGTTATCCATTATGCAGCCACAAACAAGCAGGATAGCAATTACAGCAAGGAAGAACAGGAAAGGGCTGCTGTTGCCAATACTGTTTCTTACAAGATTTGCTAAGGCATTGGGCACTTGCTCATATGTGACCACAAACCCGAAAAACTTGGAGGCAATATAGATATACAGTACGGAACCAAATAGTTGAAATGATTCCTTAAAGATTTTAGGAAGCTCCTTTATTCCCAGGTCTTTGCTGAACAAGCCGATAACAATGGCGTATACCGCTGCAATTACTGCGGACTCAGACGGCGTAATTACTCCGCTATATATGGATGCAAGAATAATAACCGGCGCCATCAACGGGAAAAACGCATAACGAAAGCTGCTCCAAACCTCTTTAAGTGTTGGAAATTTCAGTTTAGCATATTTTCTTTTTATTGAGATAACATAGCATAAGGCCATCATTCCGACTGCCGAAATGATACCCGGAATAATACCGGCCATAAACATACGGCCGATAGAAACGCCGCCGACGAGTGAGTACATAACCATGGGTACGCTTGGCGGAATAATCGGTCCGAGAATAGATGACGCGCCGGTGACGGCAAGAGAAAAGTCCAAATCATATCCATTGTCTGTCATCGCCTGAACTTCTATCTGTCCCAGACCTCCTGCGTCGCCAATGGCAGTACCGCTCATACCAGCAAAAATAACGCTTGCAAGAACATTGGAATGGGCCAGGCCGCCAGGAATCCAGCCTACCATAGTGTTTGCAAAGTGAAATATGCGTTTTGTGACGCCGCCGTTGTTCATCAGGTTTCCTGCGAGAATGAAAAAACCGGTCGAAAGAAGAACGGACGACATCGGGCTCCAAATGGATTGTATGGAAGCGCTGAATATTGGGATATCATACACCAGCATGTACACAACAGAAGATATCAGCATTGAGGTAGCTACCGGAATATTCAATGCCATCATAATAAACAGCATTACAAACAGCCAAATAAAATTCAGCGACATGAACTTGTCCCTCCCTCTTCCGATGAATCAGGACCATTGGATATACTGGTATCTTTTCCTTCAGAAATCCATTCCAGTATATGCTCAATAATTTCCATCAACAGGTAAATAATAGACGTGCCATACCCGATCGGGACGGCAATGAACATTTTTCCTCTGCCAAGCGCGAACGTACCAAACGGTATCTTCCATTCTGTACGCACAAATGGGATGACCTCAGTCAGAAGCTTATAGCACACAAAGATAAAAATCACATCAAAGAGGATCGTAATAAGATGCTTTACTCCACTGGGAAACTTGCCTACAAAGCCTCCTGTTGTGATATGTGTTTTTGAGAGTATGCCATAGCCGATTGCCACAAACCCGATGAACATTTGTAAAGCGGAGGAGAATTCATCGGTCCAAATGATGGGGTTTCTGAAAAAATAGCGGCTCACTATCTGCAGTATGATAACTATAAAGGCTACCACAAATATAGCTGTTAGGATTGACAACTCAATATCTGCCAATCGCTTAGAAAATCGGCGAAGCTTACCCAATATCATACTCTATACCTCCCTGCAAGCGAATTGTACTGGATAAAGGCTGCGACGACAGCATTTACCGCTGCCGTCGCATCGGAATTAAATGATTGATCAGGCAAGCGCTTTAAAAGCTTCCCAGGTGCCATCTCCCCAATCCGCATCGTAATTGTCATAAGTAGCCTGTACAGCCTCACGCATTTCGGTCAGATCGATATCGAAGGCAGTACACTTCTCGCGAAGGAATTGCTCTTGTTCAGCTTCGGCCTCCTGCTGCTTTACGGTGTATTCCTCGCAAACTTCCTTGATGATAGACGTGATCAGTTCGTATTGTTCGTCGGTCATCCGTGCTTTTGCCGCATCAGAGATGAAAATGCACTGAGTTTGATATTGGTGACCGGTGAATGTAATATTACCGCAAACTTCATAGAACGCACGATTCACGATTTCTACGGCACCGCTTTCCGTTGCTTCGGCAGTTCCGTTCTGCAAAGCAGAATATACTTCAGGACCAACGATCGGCGTGGCTGCAGCGCCCAGGGCTTGGACCGCATCAATGGGCATAGGCTCATTGGGGACACGGAATTTGACACCCTTTAAATCTGCCATAGACTCAATCGGCGCCTTTGACAACATGTTGCGTCTGCCAAGATACACGTCAGAGACCACTGTTGCGTGGATTACACTTTCAAGGTCGGAAATGATCTTTTTATAAACGTCTGTTTCCTGGCAGGCACGGTAATGATCCCAGCTTTCAAACATGAAAAATGCATTCATGATCGTTTGCTGAGGATTATATTGGTCAAAAACCGACAGTGCATGGGCCGAAATATCAAGCTGACCGGACATCAGCATTGGGGCGCGCTCAGGGGAAGTTCCCAAAGCGTCCAAGGGGTAATCCTCGATAACGATGGTCCCGTTGGAGGCATCGTATACCCGAGTGATAACTTCTTGCGGAATTTCAGCTAACGGGGTGCCTGCAGTAAAGCCGGAGTCGAATTTAAGCGTAAGGACTTCGGCAGGGGCGGAGTCTGCGGGAGCTTGCGTCGTAGTGGGCGCCGTGGAGTCTGCGGGTGCTGTGGATTCTGCGGGTTTTGCCTGAGAGCATCCGAAAAGAGAAAGGGTCATCGCGAGTACGAGCATAAGTATAGTTGCCTTTTTCATTTCCATTTTCCCTTCTTTTTTATTTTTTGGCCTTGGTACGACTACTGAAAAACCTGCGCTGATGTAGGAAAACACTTACCGATCGATCTTGATGCCCATAAAAACAGAGGGTGTAACGGTTTTATACTGATGCCATGTATAATTTCCGTCAGCATCAAAAATCGTGTCATGCACGATACCGGGAGCCATGTAAATGTCCTGGAACATGGTGTTGATATCATTTTCATAGAACTTCTGCATTTTGCCGACACCCGCAATCTGGACATGGTATTCATCAATATCCCTCGGATGTGTTTTATGCAGACCGGTTGAGAAGTTTTCTCCGATAACACAACATACACCCAGATCGATATTCGGCGTAATATGCGCATCACCTGTTGCAACATACATCGGCGCGTTGCGGAAGCGTTCTTCCTGACGGAGCGAATACATATGGGGCCATGTTTCGCGGATCCGATCGAAGAAGTCCGGTTCTTTGGTGTATTTCTCAAAATCTTCAATCAGGATGGCTTTTTCGATTTCGGGAATCGTGATGTTGCCAACAACTACACCGTGCAGCGGCACCTGCGGAATTCCGTTGATCATGATATCCGCTTTGGACTCGATAGCCATGTTGATCAGAATGCTGAGCGGTTCGATATGGAAATCCTTTTCGTTCTCAATATATCGAATTGTAAAAAAGGGTTGTCCATTCGGAATAGTTTTTACGCTCACAGTAACTCTCCTCCCTATTTTTTGATCTTAGTCTTTAAGCAGATTTTCCATTCTCTTATGGACAATGGTGCTGAAATCGAATGTATCTCCAGCATCCTGAATCTGATTGATCCGCGCGACGGCCTCTGCCGGCAGCGGGCCCATTTCCGCCGAGCGAATATTGTCCTTAACATGCGCCAGTTCTCTTGCGCCCATGGTATGAGAGTGGATATCGGGGAACGAAAGCGCATATCGAACTGCCATCTGCACCATGGTAAGGTCCAGTTCGTCTGCAAGATCATAGAGGCATTCCAGCTTTTGCGCCAATACGTTCAGCTTCACATCATCGGATTCCTTAAACGGGACAAGCGCATTACGGTCTTTGACAACCAAACCGGGCGTATTCTGGCCCAATACGCCGCCGATGATCACACCTACGTTATGCTCCTTCGCGGCAGGCACCAACTCATCGAACATCCATCTCGTCAGCAGGCTGATACCGCCGGCGACCAGTACGGTATCGATTCGGTCGGTTCGGATCAGCTTTGCAAGGGTGGAGCAGTCCCAGGAAGATGCGCCGATTGCTTTAACTACGCCCTGCTTTTTCAGATCTTCCAGTACGTCCATGATCACGCAGTCACCAGAGGGGAAATTAACGTTCCATTCACGCTCAGCCTCATGCAGCATCAGAATGTCAAAGTGATCTTCACGCAAAAGCCACAGAGAATGCTTAATGGTACGCATAATCTCATCATAATTGTGATATGCCTGCATGGCCTTTTCTTTGTTGAAGGACAGGATTCCCGTATCCTGGAAATGTCCGACTTTTGCACAGACATACGGCTTGTTATCCTTATGACGGGCAAGGGCACGTCCGATAATCGCTTCGCTTTCGCCCGCGCCATAAATCTGAGCGGTATCCATTAGATTGACGCCATGCGCGAGAGCATAATCAATCATATTGTCCGCTTCCTGCGGCGCTACGCCAAATTGTGCGGTAAACTGGAAACCACCAAGGCCCAGCGCAGATACAGACATACCTGTTCTGCCAAGCGTTCTCATAATCATTTTTAAATACTCCTTCTTTCATTTAATGTTTTTATTATAATATTTTGAATGCATGTTATGCGTTCACTAAATATTTGGAAACAGTATCAGGATTCAGTTCCACGCCCAAACCCGGTCCTTGAGGGACGTACACAAATCCATCTTCTGCAATATCGATCTTTTCTGTCAAAAGCTCGTCCCTGAGAGGATAGAAATTCTGATCCATTTCAAGCAGTCCCCCGTTGGGAAGTGAAGCAAGGAAATGCAAATTTGCGGCAAGGCTGATTCCGGAGGAAAAGACATGCGGATTACATGGCAAATTATGCATGGCAGCATAGCTTGCAATGCGGTTACACTCCGTAAAGCCGCCGCTCCAAATCACATCGGGCTGTACAATGTCCACTGCTTTACGGTCAATCAATTCGCGGAAACGGTATGCACCGACTTCCGATTCATATCCTGACACAGGCATGGAAAGCACAGATGCAAGTTCTGCCGATCCGCTTATATTGTCCACGTGCAGGGGTTCCTCAAACCAGAATACATTCAAATCTTCCAGTCTCTTTCCAATTTGAATGGCGCTGAAGGTGTTGAGTGTATTATTGGCATCCACCATGATTCTTGCGCCGTATTCCTCCGCAACTGCGCAGCAGGCCTCCACACGGGCAAAATCCTCTTCAACGGAATACTGGCATTCCTCCGCATGGGCCATATTGTGCAGGGGTGTCAAGAGCATTTCGGGATTGCGTCCGATTTTAATCTTTACGTATTTGAATCCACGTTTGAAATAGCTGCGGCATTCATCAGCCATAACAGATGCACTTTTTCCGGGGGAGTAAAACCCGGCACTGGCATAAGGAACAACTCTATCAGCATAACCGCCAAAGAGTTTATAGATAGGCAGGTTTGCCTTCTTCCCCAGAATATCCCAAAGCGCAATATCGATTCCACTCATGCTTGCCAGGATTACACCGCTGCGTCCATGCTGCCTTGTACGATCAAACATTTTCTGCCAGATCAGGCTGACTGCCGAGGCGTCTTCCCCGACAACAATGGGAGCAAGTTCATGCTCAATGATATATTTCGTAGTTTCCGCCGGCCCGCCGAAGGACGCAGATTCTCCAATTCCGGTGATGCCGCATGCGGTATGTACCTGAACAAGCACAGCGCTTCGCATGGAAAAGAAGTTTTGCGCATCAGCAATTCCGTTTTCATACTGGTATCTCAGTATCATGGCCTCGACTTTTGTGACCGTCAAATCATTGTTCCTACTCATACAAAATATTCCTCCAATTGTGCGATACCGGGTTCCAAGCTGGTCAAAACGGGAACGGTCATATCTGCGCAAAGATTTGCAGCATTCACCATGCTGACCTGTGCAAAAGCAATTACATCATGGTCAAGCGCAGCTTTATGGGCCGCAGCGGCAATCAAACGGTCATGAGTCGCCGAATCACCTTGCAAAATTGCCTCCCGAGCACCTGCCACAGTAATGATATCTATTACGGCGCTCTCATGACCGGCTTCTTTGGCAAATTCCCGGGCAGCAGCCATAGACGCCTGTTTGGTGGGAGGGAATGTAATTAGCAACGCTATTCGATCGCCAAGGGTTACCGCCCGGCGCAGCATTGCCGCATCGATCATGACAAGAGGGATAGAAAGGGCCTTTTGCGCATCTCGCATCGCCATGCCAAGAGTGGTACAGACACATACGAATACAGACGCACCGGCCTCCTGTGCCATGCCGGCATATCCAATCAGTCGTTTTATGATCGCAGGGGTCGGCACTCCATCGTTGGCAATCACTTCTGGTAGAATACCGTCTTCTGCCAGCGAGATTAGTTGGACTTCGGGAAATTGATTCCTGAAAACCTCTTCAACCGGTGAGACAGTCCCGAAGGTTGAGTGAAAGAAAACTGCCTTCTTTTTCAATTTCGATTGATCCTCCTTAGTGTTCTCTTCGCGGTTCAATTGAATTGTTAACAACACAATAATTGTATATATTCTTTATACTATTATTTTCGCAAAATGTCAATACTTTGAATTCAAAAAAATAAAAAAATGTATGCGTTTTTTCTGACCGATCAAAAACACAAGGAATAAAGGCTCTTTTCAGTCTTTCCTAATTAAGAGCCTATCCGTAAATAGGACGTGCGCAGATTGCGCCGTCAGATTTTTCGCCAAGTGAGGCGCTTTTCCGCAGGCGGGCTGTCGTCCGGCAAGGAAAAGCAACGAAATTTGGCGGAAAAGATGCAAGCAAGCCGTGTACGGACTATTTGCGGATAGGCTCTAAGTCCGAATCTGTTGTGTAACTTCTATTAGGCGCATTGTGGAGGAGACTGCGCAGGGCTCCTTCTTTCGCAAAGGCCTACTTCAATCGCAATCCGGTCGCTGAGTGTAAAGTTATGTCTATTTTGTCACAGTTTTCTCCCGGGGTGAGCTTGAGGGAGATGTCGAACTCCGGCTGGTCCGGCAGGTGCGTACCGTATGCGATGCCCCGAGCCTTGCCTCGGATACGGATCAGGTAATTCCAGCCCTATTTCTCCAGATGGAGCAGGTTGTTCCGGGGTACTATGCACAGGCATACTCCGCCCTCAATGCGGCCAAATCAGGCAGCTTCTTCACGCCGCTTTCCTGCAAGGCACGACCCGCCGCCTCGTAAAGTATCAGGGTGCTTTCATACACCTGCCGGAATTGGGCCTTGTCCGCTGCCCTCCGATACTCCATCGCCACGGGCCGGGTCTGCTTGTAGGTGGTGACGTTCAGCAGCAAGCAACCGTGCAGACCCCTCATGGACGCGGGCCTGCTGGCCGCAGTAGAATGAAAGAAGAATCTCAAGAAAAACGCAGCAGCCAGACCTGCGGCTGAACAGGTCTGGCTGCTGTAAAATTTTTCATTTACCGGGACCGGTGCTCCACGGCGTTATAGATCCTTTGCCAGCAAGACATATTCTTCATTTCGGGAAACCTCGCGGAAACCGGATCTTAAAAACAGCGCAGCCGCCGGATTGTCGAGAGCAATGTTATCATAAAGACGGTCCAAACCGTTTTCCCTTGCCGCGTTACAAATCAGAGACAGTCCCTGCCTGCCGTATCCCCTGCCCCGGAGCGCGGCAGGGATGATCACATCGCAGATATACCCATTCAGTTCCCTGTCAAAGTGATAGGCCGCTTCTCCCACAAAAGCATCTGCCCGGGGATCATACAGATAGCGGTAGAACCGCTCGCCAGACTCATCCTCCACCCAGCGCCTGTACCAGTCCGCCCAGCGTTCCCGCGGAAAATCAATGGTCCCGCCGTAGGCGTGATTGTAGGCCATAGTCGCCGGGTCCCCGAGAAACGCCTGCCGGAAGGAAAGCTCCTCCAAAGCGGGGCGGTGCAGCAGTATAGCAGACATATGCCAGCCCTCCAGTTTCTTTTTCAGCAAATGCAGATACCGTCATGATACCCCAGCCGGTTGTATCTGTCAAGTCATGAACAAATTATGAACTTCCTCTTTACAAATCCCAGTCTGTCTTGTATAATATAACCAGAATCGAAGAAAGGAGGAATGACCCCAGCGAGCACATTCCACATATTTGAGAAG
This sequence comes from Oscillibacter sp., assembly GCA_014799845.1. Lineage (GTDB taxonomy): Bacteria > Bacillota > Clostridia > Oscillospirales > Oscillospiraceae > Pelethomonas. Next base: position 8,469 of record JAAVHF010000043.1, read on the forward strand.
GAGAAAAGAAATTATGGCTAACCCAGTTGTAACCGCAATCGTTGTGATCTACCTGCTGATCATGCTGTTTATCGGCTGGTATTCTTCCAAGAAAATTTCTTCCAACACCGACTTCATGGTGGCCGGACGCCGCCTGGGCCCCCTGCTGATGGCCGGCACCCTGGCCGCTACGGAGATCGGCGGCGGCAGCTCCCTGGGCGTGGTGCAGCAGGGCATGGAGAGCCACGGCATCTCCGCCTCCTGGTACATCATCACCATGGGCTTCGCCTTCGTAATCCTCACCTTCCTGGCTCCCAAGTTCCGCGCCGCCACGGTAAAAACCGTTCCCGAGTACTTCCGCCGCCGTTACGGCAAGGGCTCCGGACTGATTACCGCCGTTATCATGCTCCTGCCCCTCATCGGCGCGACGGCCAGCCAGTTTATCGCTTCCTCCGTTATCCTCTCCACCATGCTGGGCATCAGCTATAAGACCGCCGTGCTGATCGTGGCGATCGTGGTCACCATCTACTCCATCATGGGCGGACTGTGGAGCGTCACCCTCACCGACTTCGTCCAGGTGTTCCTCATTGTCATCGGCATGATCATCGCCGTGCCCTTCGCACTGAACATGGCCGGAGGCTGGAGCAACGTGACCGCCAATGTGCCCGCCGAAACCTTCGACATGTTCAAGGGCTACAGCCCCATGGCTGTCATTTCCCTGACCATCATGTACGTAGCGACCTTCACCGTAGGACAGGAAGCGGTTTCCCGCTACTACGCCGCCCGTGACGGAAAGGCCGCCCGCCAGGGCTCCATTCTGGCCGCGCTGGTAAACTTCATCTATGCCTTTATCCCCGCCGTTCTGGGCATCATCACCCTGGCTCTCATCAACATGGGCACCTTCAGCGCCGATGAGTTCGCTGACGTGGGCGCCCGCTACGCCCTGCCTGTGCTGGCCGTCAAGGTCATGCCCACTATCATCTGCGGCCTGCTCTTCGCGGGCATTATCTCCGCCACTATGTCCTCTTCGGACTCCGACCTGCTGGGCGCGGGTTCCATCTTCGCCAACGACATCTACCGCGTGGTCATCAAGCCCAACGCCTCCAGCGAGGAAGTCATGCGGGTCACCCAGATCACCATGGCCATCTGCGGCGTGGCGGCTATGTTCGTTGCCCTGTTCAATACCGGCAGCATCGTCTCCCTGCTGATGTTCTGCTTCACGCTCCGCGCCGCCGGGGCCTTCTTCCCCTATGTGCTGGGCCACTACTGGAAGGGCGCTTCCAAGGCCGGTACCATCGCCGCACTGATCTCCGGCACCGTAGTGGTGGTTTATGTGGACAACATCTGCCACGGCGTGCTCTTCGGCATGAAGCTGAGCCAGCCCATCGTTCCCGGCCTGCTGGTGGCGCTGGTATTCTTCCTGGTGTTCTCCAAGATCTTCCCGCCCAAGGTGCAGACCACCGAGCTGGCCCCGGAAGAGGATTGATCTTTCCATAATCGCATAGAGACAGCCGGAGGCGTAAGCCTCCGGCTGTCTCTATGTTCAGCAGTGGACAGTCATTGTCCGCTGCCCGGCGTCAATGGTACACATGGTCCCCATCGGCAGCGTCACCATGGGTCTGCAATGGGCGGAACGGACGTTATACAAAATCGGCTTCGGCCATCCCGCGAAAAAGTCCTCCAGCAGCGCCCGCGGACCGTAGTCCTCCCGGTAGGCGTTGCGGCAGTTGGAAAAATCGCCGAATACCAGTCCGGCGGCGCTGTCCAGCACCCCATTATATTTCAGCTGCCACAGCATCTCCTCCAACGCGTACACATCCTCCCCCACATCCTCCAGATACAGGATGCAGTTTCCGGCGTCGATCTGCCAGGGAGTTCCCAAGGATGTGGTCACCAGAGACAGATTGCCTCCGGTGAGCCGCCCGCAGGCACATCCGGGCCGCAGGGCTTTGATCTCCTCCCCCGGCGGGTTCTCGATTGGAAGGCATTTCCCCATCTCCAACGCGGCCCACAGGCTCTGCCAGGAAAAGGATTCCGCCTTCTGTCCGAAAAACCCGTTGGCGGTCGGCCCGTGGAACGTGACGAAGCCGCACCGCTGCTGGATAGCCAGATGCAGGGTCGTCACATCGCTGAATCCAATGAAAGGCTTGGGATGAGCGGCAATGCAGGCATAGTCCAACAGGGGCAGCAGCTGCCAGGCGGTACTGCCGCCTCTGGTACACCAGATAGCGGCGATTCCCGGGTCAGCAAAGCCCCTGTTCAGGTCGGCCGCCCGAAGCTCCGGCGCTGCGGCGGCATAACCACTGGGCGTGGAGGACGCGCGGCAGGAGTCCCCGATCCTCACGGAAAAGCCCAGGTCCTCCACCGCCGCAGCGATCTCCTCCACCGGCTGGCTGGCTGACAGCGGAGATGATGGGGATACCAGCAAAATGGTATCCCCTTTTTTCAGTCTTGGCGGAAATTTCATAGCAGCCTCCTATTCTCCGCATAAATAGTCCACCGCCGCCTGGGCCTCTACGGCGGCGGCCAGCGGCAGCGCCTCCGGGTCGGCGGCAAAATGGGGATTGTGGTTGGGGCATGTAAAGCCCTTTTCCGCGTTCCCAACGCCGATATAGTAGTAGCAGCCGGGAACCATGTCGGAAAAGTAGCCGAAATCATCGGTGCCCAGGGACGGTTCGGGAAGCGCAAGGACGTTTTCCGGGCCCAGAATCTTTCCCGCCGCCCGGCGCAGAAGCTCCGTCATGCCGGAATCGTTCCGGCAGCCGGGATAGCCCTCGAAAATCTCAATTTCCGCCTCTACCCCCATGGCGGCGGCAATACCGGAGACAATGGCGCGGAAGTCCGCCTTTACCCGCTCCCTGGCTTCACCGCCCATGGTCCGCAGGATGCCGGTGAGCTTCGCCTCCTCCGGCAGGACGTTCCCCGCCGTGCCGCTGTGGAAAGAGCCTACCGTTACCACCACCGGTTCCGTGGGGGAGGTCCGGCGGCTGGAGATGGTCTGCAAAGCAGACACGATCTGGGCCCCCGCCACAATGACGTCCGCTCCCAGGTGGGGCTTTGCTCCGTGGGAGCCCCTTCCCCGAAGGGTGACGGCAAAGGGATTTGACGCGGCGCAGATGGCCCCCACCTTCACCGCAGCCGTTCCGGTGGGAATGCCGCTTTCTACATGGCAGCACAGCATGGCGTCCACACGGGGCTCCTCCATACAGCCAGCGGCGATCATCCGGGCCGCGCCGCCATCGCCCTCCTCATCCGGCTGGAAGAAAAGCTTCACCGCTCCCGGCAGCTCCTGCCGGCGCTTTTGCAGCAGTTCCGCCGCTCCCAGCAGCGCGGCGGTGTGGAAATCATGTCCGCAGGCATGCATAACGCCTGGATTTTGAGAGGCATAGGACAAACCTGTATCCTCTGTAATGGGCAGCGCGTCGATATCCGCCCGGAAGCCGATAGTCCTGCCGGACCGCCCCCCCTGGATGACCGCCGCCGTTCCGGTATCCGCCGCAGGCGCATAGGGTATCCCCAGTTCCGTCAACCGGCGGCGGATCAGCGCCGCTGTCTTATGCTCCCTCCTGCCAAGCTCCGGGCAGCGGTGGAGCGTATAAAACAGCTCCTGCCAGGATGAGGCCAGTGCCGCAGCTTCTTCCTTGAAATTCTCGATCATAAGCCGCTCCTCTTTATGGAGTCAGGCAGCCTTGCCTCCTCCAGAACTCTACACTATTATACACGCCTCCTGTTGATTTGTCATGCCTTTTTGCAAAACAGGTCCGCCGATTGTCACGGTCAGGCCCCGCCGCATATTCTGGAAGGAGAAATCTAAGAGTTGGGAGGAAAACCCATGGCAAAAACAACCCATTTTTTCCTTGGCGCAAACAGCGGCCAAGGCTTTCAGAATCTGTTTTCCCGCTTCTGCGAGCCGGAGAATCACTACGATCTGCTGGTCCTCAAAGGAGGCCCCGGCGTGGGAAAATCCACTATGATGCGTACCATCGGCAAAGCAATGGAAGAAAAGGGCGAGCAAGTGGAATACCTCTACTGCTCCGGCGATCCGGGCTCTTTGGACGGCGTGCATATTCCCCGTATCCGCACCGCCGTGGTGGACGGCACCGCCCCCCATGTCATTGAACCCAAGTACCCCGCTGCGGTGGACCGGTACATAAATCTGGGGCAGTTCTATGACATTGCCGCCGCCAAGCAGTCCCGGGCGGAGGTCATCCGCCACACGCTGTCGGGCTCTGCCGCCTACCAGCGGGCCTACCGGGCTTTCGGCGCGGCCCGGCAGATGGACGACGGCTCTGCCGCGTTGATCGCGGAGGGGCTGGACGCGGGCAGGCTGCTCCGCCGCACCGACGGCATCATCGGCAGGGAGATTCGCGGCAAGGGTTCCGGCGGCAGGGACGAGTACCGCTTCCTGGGCAGCCTCACCTGCCAGGGACCAATCTGGCGGTTTGACAGCGTTCAGACCCTGTGCCCCAGGATCTACCAGCTTCAGGATACTTACGGTCTGGCCTCCCCCATGCTCCAGCGTATTCATGCCGCCGCTTCCGCCCATGGCTTCCGCGCCATCGTCTGTCCCGACCCGGAACACGTGGACCGCATCCAGCATCTGCTGATCCCGGAACTTGGCCTTGGCTTCGTCACCAGCCGGGAAGGGATGGAGTATATCGGTCCCGCCTACCGCCGGGTACGGCTGGACGCTATGGTGGACAGCTCGCACTATAAACGGTTCAAGGCCCGTCTGCGCTTCTCCGTCAGAGTATCCAACGCCCTCCGCGAAGAGGGGTTGGACGCTCTCAGGGAAGCCAAAGCCGCCCACGATCAGCTGGAGGCCGTCTACCACCCCCATGTGGACTTTGACGGCGTTCAGCAACTGGCCAAAGCGGAACTGGAGAGAATCGAAAGTTATCTGTAATCCCGTACCGATGTTCCTGTACAGGGAAACATCAGCAGCGTAAAAAGAGGTCCCGGCGGATTATCCCGCCGGGACCTCTTTGCCGCAGCACACATCAACCCGGAGGCCAGGTCATGTCCCGTCCCGCCAGCACATGGAAATGCAGGTGGGGCACGGTCTGCTGGCCCGCCTCGCCGATGTTGGACACCACCCGGTAACCGGGGCCGGCGAAGCCCAGCTCCTCCGCCAGCCTGGCAATGACGGCGAAGATATGTCCCACAATGGAGGCATTCTCCTCCGTCACGGCGGAGACGGACTGGATGTGCTGCTTCGGCACCACCAGGAAATGGGTAGGGGCCTGGGGATTGATGTCGTAGAAAGCATAGCAAAGCTCGTCTTCATAGACCTTGCTGCTGGGGATCTCCCCGGCAATGATCTTACAGAACAGACAATCAGACATGAAAGCTCCTCCTTTTATTGAACCGGCACGACGGCGAAAAACTCCAGAAGCGCGTCGCTGTCGTTGATGAGACTATGGGCATGGCCCTTAGGGCAATAGTGGCAGCTTCCGGCGGAAAGGGGCTCATACCCGCCGTCATAGAGGACCTTCCCCTTCCCTGCCAGGATATAAATGATCTCGCTGCTGGTATCGTGGGTATGCAGGCCGATGCAGGAACCGGGCTCCAGCGCGCCGCGCATGATTTTGCCCAGCTCGTCCACCCGCATCCTAGTGTGAAACACGCCCTCGCCGCCTAAGAACCCGGGGATGACCTGTTCCTCCATTTTGTCAAATTCGATCAGCATGGCCGTCCTCCTTTTAAACCGGTTTGAATTGGTTTGCGTCCGCGTCATAGGCATAGCCTGACTCGGCCAGTTTTTCACTCAGCTCCGCCGGAACAGCGTCCAGCCCGTCGCACAGAGCCTCCAGGCTGCCGTACTCGTCCCGGAGCTTGGTGTTCACGTAGCTTAACAGAATATTGGGGTCCTGCGGGAGCATAAGGCCGCCTCCTTTTATTCGCGCTCAATACCGAGCGTGTCGTAATATTCATCGGAAAACTTCAGTACGCCTGGATCAAAGGCCGCCTGCAGGGCCCTGACCTTGTCGTAGGGCTCCATGGGAGCAACACCGAACGTCTCCGCAATCACTGCCAGCGCCGCGTCCTTTGCCTTGAAACGACCGTCAAGTTCCCCTTCTTCCCTTGCCTCGGCTTCCTCCGCCGCAAACGTCCGGAACCGCTCCTCTGTCAGAAAATAGATCTGGCTCAGGGGGTTGGCGTCATGGCAGCAGAGGATAAAGGACAGAAATTCCCGGAAATCGCTGGCTGCCGGCAGGACGTAGGTCCCTGCGTCCCCGGTGGACGGGTCCACACAGTATACCTTCTCATCCCCCGGCAGGAGGACAAAATGGACGCCGTCGCAGCCAATGCGGCCAACATACTCCGCATCTACCGGGGTGCAGAAATAGGGAACAAATTCCCCGCCCCAGTCCAGGCCGATGCTGTCAAAATCAATATCCAGCTCGTGAAATGTCTTCAGATCATCCCTTGTCATATCAGTCCTTGGCCTTCTCGTTGACGTAATCATCCAGGGCCGCCAGCGCGTCGTCCAGCTTCAGCAGATCACTGCCGCCGCCCATGGCGCTGTCGGGCTTTCCGCCGCCCTTGCCGCCGCAGATGGGAGCCAGGGTCTTGATGATATCCCCGGCTTTGACGCCTCTCGCCACCGCGTCCTTGCCGCAGACGGCCAGGAAGGTGATCTTCCCCTCGTTGACGCTGGCCAGCAGGGCTACCACACTGGAATCCTTGTCCCGGAGGAAATCGCCCATCTTCCGCATGTCGTCCGCGCTCAGGCCATTGCGGGAGAAGGACACCACCTTCAGCCCCTTCACGGGCTTGGCGCTCATCAGGAACTGGTCCGCCTCGCTGACGAACTCCTTGGCCTTCAGCTTTTCAATGGTCTGGCGCAGCTCACGGGCCTCCGCCACCATCTGTCCCGCCTTTTCCGTCAGATCAACCGGCTTTACCTTCAGCGCGGCGGCGGCCTGGAAGAGCATATCCTGGAACTTGTTCATTTTCTCCAGCGCCCGTTTGCCGGTGATCGCCTCAATGCGGCGCACGCCGGAAGCCACGGAGAATTCGCTGTCAATGTGGAAGATACCGGCCTTGGCGGAGTTGTCCAGATGCGTTCCGCCGCAGAACTCCACGGAGTAACCGCCGCCTATATTCACCACCCGGACCACATCGCCGTACTTCTCGCTGAACAGGGCGATGGCGCCTGTCTTTCTTGCCTCCTCAATGGGCATCTCCCTCGCCTCCACCGGATAGCCCCGCAGGATGGCGTTGTTGACCTCCTGGGAGACGCGGCTCAGCTCCTGGGCCGTCATGGCGGTGAAGTGGGTGAAGTCGAAGCGCAGGTAGTCCTCCTCCACCAGAGAACCGGCCTGATGGACGTGGTCGCCCAGGACGGTACGCAGGGCCTTGTCCAGCAGGTGGGTGGCGGTATGGGCCCGCTTGATGGCGCTGCGGCGCTCTGTGTCAATGGAGGCGGCCACGGAATCGCCAACCTTGAGGGTTCCGGAGGCCAGCTTGCCGTAGTGCATATACTTTCCGCCCTTGTTCTTCTGCACATCGGTTACAGTGAACACAGTCTCGGTCAACTGGAAGGGCTCGAAGGAGCCGACAACCGTAATCGTTCCGTGATCGGCCACCTGACCGCCCATCTCGGCATAGAAGGGCGTCTTGTCCAGGACCACGATGCCCTCCACACCGGGCATCAGCATCTCCGCCAGCTCGTTTTCCACCACCAGGGCCACCACCTTGGCGTCCCGGATATCAGAACTGTCATAACCTTCAAACTGGGTGGAGGGCACGTCCTTGCCGAACTCCACGCCGGCCCAGCCCAGGTCGCCCAGGGCTTCCCGGGCCTTCCGGGCGCGGACGCGCTGCTCCTCCATCAGCTTTTTGAAGGCGTCCTGATCCACGGTCATGCCCTCTTCTTCCACCATTTCGACCGTCAGGTCGATGGGGAATCCATAGGTGTCATACAGCTTGAAGGCGTCCGCGCCGGAGAAGGTTTTCTCCCCCTTCTCCTTGTGGCCGTCCAGCATTTCGGTAAAGATCTTCATGCCGCCGTCGATGGTCTTGGCGAAACTCTCCTCTTCCATGCGGATGACGCGGGTGATATAGCTCTCCTTCTCCCGCAGGTCGGGGTAGGCGCACTCATTCTCCCCGATAACGGTAGCGCAGACCTCGTACAGGAAGGGACGGTCCACGCCCAGCAGCTTCCCGTGGCGGGCGGCGCGGCGCAGCAGGCGGCGCAGCACGTAGCCTCTCCCCTCGTTGGAGGGCAGCACGCCGTCACAGATCATCATGGTAGCGGAGCGGATATGGTCGGTGATGACCCGGAGGCTCACGTCGATCTTGTGGCTCTGTTCATACTTGGCCCCGGTGATCTCGCTGACCTTGTTGGTGATGTTCATAACGGTGTCCACATCGAACAGGGACTCCACGTTCTGGCTCACGCAGGCCAGACGCTCCAGCCCCGCGCCCACGTCGATGTTCTTCTGCTTCAGTTCGGTGTAGTGGCCCTGGCCGTCATTGTCGAACTGGCTGAACACATTGTTCCAGATCTCGATATAGCGGTCGCAGTCGCAGCCCACGGTGCAGCCGGGCTTGCCGCAGCCGTACTCCTCGCCGCGGTCATAGTAGATCTCGGAGCAGGGGCCGCAGGGACCGGAACCGTGCTCCCAGAAGTTGTCTTCCTTGCCGAATTTGAAAATACGCTCGGCGGGGATACCAATGACCTTGTTCCAGATTTCAAAGGCTTCGTCGTCAGCGGGCGTGGTCTCGTTCCCGGCAAAGACGGAGGGATACAGCCGGTCGGACTCCAGCCCCAGCCACTCCGGGCTGGTCAGAAATTCCCAGCACCAGGTGATGGTTTCCTTCTTGAAGTAATCTCCGAAGGAGAAATTGCCCAGCATCTCAAAATAGGTGCCGTGGCGGGCGGTCTTGCCGATGTTCTCGATGTCGCCGGTGCGGATGCACTTCTGGCAGGTGCAGACGCGATGGCGGGGGGGCTCCACCTCCCCGGTGAAGTAGGGCTTCATGGGGGCCATGCCGCTGTTGATGAGCAGCAGGCTTGCGTCATTCTGGGGAATCAGGGAAAAGCTGGGGAGTCTCAAATGCTCCTTGCTCTCGAAGAATTTCAGGAACATCTCGCGGATTTCGTTCAGGCCATATGACTTGTGCATGGGAATTTCTCTCCTTTGTTGATTAAAATTGTTATGTTACCAGTAAAGAGGGATCAACATGGTGTATGGCGCGGTAAAAACAGCAAGGGCCAGACTGAGCTTGTGGACCTGCGCCGGGTCCAGGCCGCACTTGGAGAAGGAAAACTTCCGGTTGATAAAATAGAGCAGAACGCCCGCTAAGAGGACGCCGGGCAAAGCGATCAAGGTCGTGCTGGGGAAAGTGACAAAGCTCCAAGGTGTATGGAAAACATTGTTGAGCAACAGATACAGGCCCAAAATAAGCGCCGCACCGATGAAATCGCACAGGAAGCCGATGCCCCAGACGCGCCAGATGCTCTTTTTCCAAAGCTGCCGCCGGTCCTCCAGACCCAACCGCTTCGCGGCGAGGCATACCACAAGGCTGTCGATGGCGAAATTCCCCAGCAGGACCACCAGTACGATGAACCGAAACACCCAGGAATATTGCAGCAGGCCGATCATTACCGGCGGATACCAGAACGCCCATATCGGAAAAATTGCATTGTAAAGCCGGAACTCTTTCTTCATAATATTCTCCTTATGGCCATTTGCGAGCAACAAACTGTTGCACCCTACAAAGTCCGCCTGTCATCGGACCTGCCCAGAAGATAGTCGGTGGATACCTCAAAATAGTCCGCCAGAACTTCTAATGTCAACGAAGGAATATTGACATTCCCATATTCAATTTGTTGATAATGGTTGTAGGTACAATCTAAAAGCTCCGCCATATCCTTCTGCTTTGCGCCCTTTTCTTTCCGCAATTCCTTTAATCGGGCGGAAAACTTCGGCATTTGTACTATTCTCATAAAACCTCACTACACCCCTTGACACCGTTGTAAAAACGGTATATAATGACACCGTATTAAAATCAGTACAAAGGAGTTCTTATCATGACTGATACATACATGGATCATTTCACCAGCTACGCCCACGACATACAATGGCGGCTGAAAAAGGCCGAAGAAGAAACCTTTGACCAGCTCACACAGCTAATCCCCATGTCAAACGAGCACAAAATCGACTTAGCAGACCGCCTCCATGCTCTTCGTTTTCGCTGCTGTTCAGAGAGTTTCGCCCTGGGCGTAGAGCTGGGTCTGCGCCTTGCCACGGAATTCCCAGTAAAATAGCTCCCTACTGCCTCTTGATCTCCATCCCAATCAATTCGTAATTGGTATCAAACGCCAGCCGGAACAGTACATCCTTTTTGGAATAATCGCAGTAAAGGACGGCGACGCCATACGCCTCCCCATTGGAGGACTGGCCCGTGACCATAGCGCTGTCGATCTGCTTGTAAGTTCCCGCGCCGTCCGTCTGCTGGATCACCAGATTCTGGATATCCTCCACCTCAGTTCCTCCAGCAACGTCCTCCCGCAAGAGGCCGTAGACCTCCTCATAGTTCCCGCCGGCCAGCAGAGCGACCACTTCCCTGCCGTGTCTGAGAAGTTCCTCTTCCTCCATACCGGAGGGCAGCGGCTTTCCCTGACACCCGGTCAGCATCAAAAGGACCAGCAGCGCCGCCGCCAGACGCCGCGCTTTCTGTCTCAATTATGATCCCCCCTTTTGGGCAAAAAGAAAAAACCCACGCCACCACATAGGGGCGAAGGCTTCGCGGTACCACCCTAATTTGTCCCTCCCGGGACGTCTCGTCAGCCCTGTAACGGAGGCAAGCCCGTGCGGCTCGTCGCCGCCCGCTCGGAAGTGGCCGCACCGGACGCTCTGCCGCGGGGCTTTCACTCTCCCCCGCTCGCTTGGGCCGCTTTGCCGGTGCTCGTTTCCTCATCGCTTTTGTTCGTAGTGTATTATATCACGTTTTCGAGGGTTGTCAATGCTAAAATCCACGAAAAAGAGGCGCGGAGTCTGATCCGCGCCTCTTTTATGCTGTTACTCGGCCAATAATGCCGCCACATCCAGGGGTTTGCCGTCGCTCCACAGCCGCTCCAGGCCGTAGAATTCCCGGGCCTCGCTGTTGAACACATGGACCACCAGGCATCCGTAATCCAGCAGGACCCAGATGCCGCCCCGGTGCCCCTCCCGGTGCAGGGGCTTCTCCCCCGCCTCGGTCTCCAGCTTTTCCTCCACCGCGTCGCACAGCGCGTTGATCTGGGTGTTGCTGGAGCCGGTGCAGATGACGAAGTAGTCCGCCAGGGTGGTCAGTTCCGTGACTTCCATGACCTTGATCTCTTCGCCCTTCTTGCCGTCCAGAGCCTTTGCCGCCAGGACCGCCATTTCTTTCGGTGTCATACCTCGCTACCTCACTTTACTTATATTTTTGTAATAGTCGTTTCCGCCAGGTTTACAGCCATCCCGGCTTCTCCGTGTCAACCGGGTCCTCCTCCGGGAGCTCCGGCTCCTCTGCCGGAGGAGCCTCCGGGTCCTCCGGTACTGTCAGATCGGGAGCCGTTTGATCCTCATTGTCCGGCTGATCCGCGGGCGTTGTATCGCCGGGGTCCGTCTGATTGCCGGAAGGATCTCCACCGTTTCCATCGGTAGGCGTTGCGGGGAAGACCACCGGCTGTCCCGGTTCATTTTCCGGCGGGAGTCCGGGATCGCCCGTCAGGGGATTGCCCTTTTCATCGGTATAGACGACATTTCCCTCCTCATCCTTGATGAACCAGTTGCCCAATTCATCCTGTTCCGGTTTGGCGGGAGGCTTGCCGTACACGATATTGCCGCCCTCGTCATAGTACGCCTCACCCCGGCGGACGGCCATAATGACGTTGTGCCGGGTATCCTTCAGGGAACCGGTGGAGGAGGCGATATCACCGTTTTTCAGGATGCTCATAGCGTCCAGCATGGCGGTGGTCACCTTCTGCTCATAGGGATTGAAGCTCTCATTCACCAGCTCCACCACCTGCCTGGGGTAAATGGTCACATAGGACTGCTCCTGGTTGGTATCGCGGCTCCAGGCGCTGCCCCAGTAGTCGCCTGGGAGGGTGCAGGTGTTGACGTTCTCCATCTTCAGCGCCGGGACGCCGTTGAGCCCCAGCACATTGGCGGCAAACCAGACCACCGAGCCGGATTCCAGGTCCGTCTCCACGCTTTCCATCGCAAGGTCGATGTAAGCCTTGATTTTTCCCCAGTGTTCCAGCTTCAGGCACTCCTTGATAAGGGCCTTCATGAAATTCTGCTGGACCTCCACTCGCTTGATGTCGCCCTCGCTGTACCGGCGGAAGCGGACCAGCTCCATGGCCTGCTGTCCGTTCAGCGTCTGGAGTCCCTTTTTCAGGTGGATGTGCAGATCCTGCCAGTCGTCGTCATAGTTCATATCCTGAGGCACGTCAAACTCCACGCCCTCTACCAGGTCCACCAGCTTGACGAACATCTCCAGCTCCACCTTCACGTAGAAATCCGGCTTGAAGCCGATGAGCTTCTGCACCCGGTTTGCCAGGGAACTGATGCTGCTGCCGGTACGGGAGTAGACGGAATTGATTTTCTTGATGTCCCAGCTTTCGTTGATCATGGTGTCCCGGGGGATGGACATGATGTTGATGTCCTGCTCCTTGGTGTTATAGCTGACCACCATGATGGTATCGGTGTTGCCGTCGTCCATATCGGTACCCACCAGCAGGAAGGTATAGACCCCCTCCTTCCGGTTGCCGGAGACGGTGGGCATGTCGCCGTTATAGCCGTCGTCCGGGTACAGTTCGTCGTCGGTAGGCCCCGCCGGTTCCTCATCTTTCGGGGTCTGCGTCTGCTGCGTCTGATTTGCCGCCGGCTCTTGGGGGTCCTGGGGCCCGTTCACCGGAATTTCCGGCGGCTTGATCCACGTTTTCAGCACCACCGCCACCACAATGGCGAACACCGCCAGACAGCTGAGCGCCGCCACCAGAATCTTGCCCTTACCGGAATCCCAGAAAGCGGCCCAGCCGGATTTTTTCTTTGGCCTTACCCCACCCTCCGCAAAAGGATCGCCCAGAGGAGCGGACTTCCGGGAAACCGGCTTTTTCCGCTCTCTGCGGGGCTCTTCTCTCTTTCCTTTCATGCTTGCTCTGTCCTTTCCGCTGTTTTGATCTGTCGTCCCGCGTTATTCCGGCGGAAGCTCCGGCTCAGGGGGAAGCTCCGGTTCCGGCTGGGGAAGGGGGTCAGGCTCCGGCTCCGGCGCAGGCATTGGTTCGCCGCCTTCCGGCGGCTGCTCGCCAGGGTCAGGTTCCGGGGCCGTTGTATCCGGGTCCGGCTCCGTTGTATCGGGATCGGTCTCCGTACCGGGATCAGCCTCCGTACCGGGATCAACCTCCGTACCGGGGTCCTCTTCCCCCGGATCGGCTCCGCTGCCGGGACCAGCCTCTGTACCGGCGTTCTCCTCCGGCAGGACCGTCTCAGACGGTTCTGTACCGGTTCCGGTCTGGCTGCCGGTCTGATCCGTGGACGAATTGCCGGCGGACACGTTGGGGTTCGCCGTAATACCTGTGGGCTTTGTGGTGCTCACGCCGCCGCCGGTGGTCCCGGCAGAGCTCTTCACCGGCGTGGCCCACTTGGAATCCAGCAGTTCTCCGCCGGTCACATAACAGGACCCGTCCGCGTTCTTCACGATGATCCGCAGATTGTTCTCCGTGATCTCCTGGTTATAGGGATTGAACTGCTCGTTGACCAGAGGCACGATCTCCGGCCCGTTGGGCAGGAAGAAGTACTCTCCCCGGTATATGCCCAGGTCGATATACGGCAGGGTGCTGGACTGCATGGTGCTCAGATCCACACTCAGTGCCTTGGAGGCAAACCACATCAGCTCCGTAGTGGTCAGGTCCGTCTCCACGTTTTCCATAAAGATATCAATAAATTCACCGATCTTGGTAATGTTTCCCAGTTGGAGCACCTTTTTAGCCATTGCTTTGAGGAAATCCCGCTGGGTATTCATCCGTCCGGTGTCGTTGTAGCCTACGTTAGGATCGTTGTCGTGCCGGTAGCGGAGCATGGCCATGGCCTGGTCCGCGTTCAGGGTCTGCATTCCCTTGTTGAGATGGATGTGCAGGTCCTGATACGGGTCGTCATAGTTCATATTCCGGGGCACGTCGAACTCCACGCCGCCCACGGCTTTTACGATCCGGCCCACGGCCTTCCACTCGATGACGACGTACCGGTCCGGCATCACGCCGGTGAGCATCGCCACCTGATTTTTCAGTCCCTCCATGCCGCCGCCGCTGGATTGCTTGGCGTTGTAGACGCTGTTGATCTTCTTGTTTGACCACGACACATTGACGGCGGTGTCTCTGGGGATGCTCATCATATTGACCTGCCCGTTGGGCACGTCGTAAGAGACCAGGATCAGCGTATCCGTATTGCCGCCGCCCGCGGTGTCCCGGCCAATCAGGAGGAAGGTGTAGTAATCCTCCTTCCGCCCGGATACCACCTCGTCCGGCTCCCCGTCGCCGTCCACATCCAGCAGTCCTGTCTGGATATTGGGATTGTCGCCGCTGACAAGGGGACGGTCGTTTGTGTCAACGTCCGGGGCCTTCACGAACATGGCCCACCAGCCCGCGACCAGCAGCGCCAGTCCCGCCGCGCAGCACAGCGCGGCAACGCCGATTTTCTTTCCTTTGCTCCAGCCGCCGGAGGGCTTTGCCTTCTTCCCATTGGAGGAAGCTTTCTTTTTTGCTCTGGGCCGCGTCTCCTCCGCAAAGGGGTCTCCGCCCTTCTGCCGGCTGCCGCCGCCCGCGGCTTCGTGTCTGCCTTTTTTCATGGCTGCATTCCTTGCTTTCCTTTTAGATGATCCCTCGCGCGCACACTATAGGAGTTGACCGCAACTCCCCGTTTTTCCAGACTTTCTATAGACATCTCCAGCCCCATCAGCACCGCCGCGTCCAGATCCCGCATAGCCAGGGCGCGCAGCTCGGTGAGATCGCAGAAATCCCGGTTGGGCTCGATGTAATCCGCCAGATAGATGATCTTCTCCAGCGTGGTCATATCCGCCTTGCCGGTGGTATGCCACCGGATGGCGCTTTCGACTTCCGGCGATACGCCGAATATGTTCTTAGCGACAGCCGCGCCGGAAATAGCGTGGTACAGTTTCTCCTCTGCCCGCTCCTCCGGGTCCATCGCCACATCATATTGACGGAAAATTTCCCGATGTTGTTCCCCGGTCAGTTTTTTTGTGCAGTCGTGGAGCAGCGCCGCCCGGCGGGCCGCCTCCACGTCCTCTCCCCACCGCAGGGCCAGCTCCGCCGCGGCCTTCTCCGTCCCCAGCACATGTGGGACGCGTTTGTGCCGCAGCATGCTCAGCGCGGCATAGCGCAGCTCATCCAGCGGCAGGCGCTTCAAATCGGCTTTCACGCCGTACAGCCCCTCCCGCAGGATGTAGCCGTAAACGGCGGGGTCCAGATATTCCTTTCCCTCGCCCCGGGCCAACGCCTCCCGCAGGCGCGTAGAGGAGATATCCACGATCCTGGGCAGCGTAATAATGACCGTCTCCGCCTTCAGGGTCTTTGCCAGATACGTCCGCTGGGCGGCAAACAGCTCCTCCCCATCCGTCTCACTGCGGGCAAAGACGCACAGTGTGCAGTGCTTCGCCACCTTCTCCGGTTCCCGCCAGAGGTGGAAGGTCAGAAACATGTCCGTCCCCATCAGCAGATAGATCTTTGCGTGGGGATGCTGCTCCCGGACGGTCTTGACGGTGTCCAGCGTGTAGCTCTTCCCCTTCCGCCGCAGCTCCATATCCGACGCTTCCGCCGCCGGTCCGATGGCCTCCGCCGCCAGCTCCGTCATAGCCAGCCGGTGTGCGGGATCGGGCGCGCCGGCATCCATCGTCTTGTGGGGCGGGATGCCGGCCGGGATCAGCAGCAGCCTGTCCAGTCCCAGATACTCCGCCGCAAACCGCGCCGCCTGGATATGACCCAAATGAACAGGATTGAAGGTTCCGCCATAAATTCCGATTTTCATAGCACGGCCTCTTTCTTCGGGGAGCGCGGCGTCGGTTTACATTGTAGACCATTTTGCCGCCGCTGTCAACCCGTCATTTATTCTTTCGGTCACGGACAAGCTCGATTTTCCGCTTGCTCTTATCGTAGTGCTGGCGGTACAGCACAAATTTCGTCCCGATCACCTGGACGGACTCGCTGCGTGTCAGCCGTGCCAGCTCTTCACACGCCTCCCGAGCCGTCAGCATGGAGTTCTCCAGCACCTTGCACTTGATGATCTCCCGCGCCTCCAGGGCGTCGTTGGCCTGCTTGACCAAATTATCGTTGATGCCGTCCTTTCCGATGTGGACGATGGTATCGATGCTGTTGGCGATGCCTCTGAGCTGGGCCCGCTGTTTACTGGTCAGTTCCATTCACTGTTTCCCCTTTAAATATTCCCGTAATTTTCCGTCAAAGACCTCCAGCGCCTTTCCTCTGTGGGACACCGCGGCTTTTTCCTCCGGCGTCAGCTGGGCATAAGTCTTCCGCAGCTCCGGCAGGAAAAACACGGGATCGTAGCCAAAGCCGCCGTCCCCCTGGGGGGCAAAAGCGATGGTTCCGGGGCAGATTCCCTCCGCCTCGATGGTATCCCCGTTAGGGAAAACGCAGGCGATGCAGCTGGTGAAATGCGCGGCGCGGGTCCTGGCCCCCCGCATATTCTCCAGCAGCAGCCGGTACCGTCCGATATCATCCAGCCCCGGCCCGCCATACCGCGCGGAGTAAACCCCCGGCGCGCCGTTCAGCGCGTCCACGCACACGCCGGAGTCGTCGGCAATGGCCGGCAGGCCGCTGGCCTCCATGACGGCCCTGGCCTTGATCATGGCGTTCTCCGCAAAGGTGCCGCCGGTCTCCTCCACGTCCAAATGGAGCCCGATCTCCGATTCCAGCACCACTTCCACTCCATGGGCGGACAAAATGGACTGCATTTCAACTAATTTGTGCTTATTTTGCGACGCAAGGACAAACTTCATGTTGCGTTCAGCCTCCCAATAGTTCTTTCTGTTTCTCAATCAGCTGCCGGATGCCGTCCTGGCACAGGTTCACCAGCGTCCGCTGCTCTTCCACCGTAAAGCCCCGGCCCTCGCCGGTGCCCTGGATCTCGATCAGCTCTCCCCTGTCGTTCATGACGCAGTTGAGGTCCACCATGGCGCGGCTGTCCTCCTCGTAGCAGAGGTCCAGCAGGGGCGTGTCCTCCACGATCCCGGCAGAGATGGCGGCGACATAATTCTTAATTGGATTTTTCTCGATGACCCCGTCCTCCACCAGCTTGCGGCAGGCGATCGCCAGCGCCGCGAAGCCGCCGGTCACGGAGGCGGTCCGGGTGCCGCCGTCGCCCTGGATCACATCACAGTCAATGGTGATCGTCCGTTCTCCCAGCGCGGCCATATCCACCGCCGCCCGGAGGCTGCGGCCGATGAGCCGTTGAATTTCCGCGGACCGGGGGCTGAGCTTCAGCTTGCTCACATCCCGGCGGCTCCTCTCCCGGTTGGCCCGGGGCAGCATGGAGTACTCCGCCGTCACCCATCCGGAGCCCTCCGGCACATGGCTGGGGGCCCGGTCCTCCACGCTGGCACAGCAGAGGACTTTTGTCCTGCCGCACTCGATGAGGACACTGCCCTCGGCGAAGTCCACAAAGCCCGCCGTCATTTTTACGGGACGCGGCTCATATTCTTTTCTGCCGTCAATACGAGTCATTGTTCTTTTTCTCCTCGGTATCTGCTTTATCTCCCACAAACAGGCCCACGATCATCACCGCTAAGCCAACATAGAACAGCAAGGCATCTGCCATTCCGCAAATTGTCACTGCCGCTCCTACGATCGTGAGCTTGAGCCCGCGCAGGTTCAGCTTTCTCACTTAAATCAGCGCCTCCACGTACTCCTGCGCGTCAAAGGGCCGCATATCGTTGATGCCCTCGCCCAGACCCACCAGCTTCACGGGCACCTGCAATTCCCGCGCGATGGCGATGACGATGCCGCCCTTGGCGGTGCCGTCCAGCTTGGTCAGCACGATGCCGGTGCAGCCGGAAATTTCCTGGAACTGCTTGGCCTGGATGAGGCCGTTCTGCCCGGTGGTGGCGTCCAGCACCAGCAAAATCTCCAGCGCCGCTTCCGGCAGCTCCCGGTCGATGATCTTCCGCAGCTTGGCCAGCTCAGCCATCAGATTGGCCTTGTTGTGAAGCCGCCCGGCGGTGTCGCAGATGACCACGTCCACGCCTCTGGCCTTAGCGGCCTGCAAGGCGTCAAAGAGCACCGCGCCGGGGTCGGCCCCCTCCTTCTGCCGGACGATCTCACAGCGGGAGCGGTTGGCCCAGATTTCCAGCTGGTCGGCGGCGGCGGCGCGGAAGGTATCCCCCGCGCACAGCAGCACGCGTTTTCCCTGCTCCCGCAGGGCCTTGGCCATTTTGCCGATGGAAGTGGTTTTGCCCACGCCGTTGACGCCCACCACCAGCACCACGGAGGGCTTGGTGGACAAATTGAGCGCCGGGTCCCCCACGCTCAATTTCTCCGCCAGGATTTCCCGCAGGCAGGCTTTCACTGGCTCCTGGCCGGCGATTTTGTCCTCGATCATCCGCTGGCGGAGTTCCTTGACCGCCTCGCCGGAGGTTTCCATCCCCACGTCGGCGAGGATGAGCATTTCCTCCAGATCGTCGAAGAACGCCTCGTCGGCCTCGCTGATGGCGGCACCGAAAACGTCCCCCATATAGATTTTCTTTAATTTTTCCCAAAAGCCCATTTTATTTCCTTTCCTTGCGGCCCTCCGGGCCGCAAACGGTAGTTGCTTCGATTCGATACCCCGGGACCTGCGCGGCCCCGGACTCCGCGCCTACTTTTTGTGTGAACAAAAAGTAGGCAAAAAATCACTTAAACCTACGGTTTAAGAATCCCTTGACGGGCGCCGCCGGAGGCGTCCGCCCTATACGGGGGAGCCTGTCACCATTGGCTGCAAATGAAGAGCTGCTATGCCTCTGAACGACAGGTCCTACGGGCATCTGATCTGGCGGCCTGGCAATCGAATGGCTCCGGCTGACGCCCTGTTAAAGGGATAGCGCCTGCAATGAGGAAACGCCCTAACGAAAAATATTTCTTAAACGGTTGCATCCTATACAGCAACTTTCCCCCATTTTATCATTAGAAATTGAGGGAAGACAAACCTCCGCGTTAGTCACGTACGAAAGCAAGTCGACGCCCGATCAGGTACCGGATCAGCGCAGCCGGGCTGCCCAAAAGGCTGCCGCATCGCTCCTTGAAAATCGAATAAACCGCACCCTCACTGAATATGCAGCTCCTCCGCCATTTCATTCATGTTGATCGCCAGCATTTTGCTGACGCCCTTTTCCTGCATGGTCACGCCATACAGGATATCGGCCTCTTCCATGGTCCCCCGGCGGTGGGTAATGACGATAAACTGCGTCTTATCGGAAATAGACCGCATATAATTGGCGACACGGACCACGTTGGTCTCATCCAGAGCCGCTTCCACCTCGTCCATCACAAAGAACGGCGTGGGATGCACCTTCAAAATAGCGAAATACAGTGCAATCGCCACAAACGCCTTCTCTCCGCCGGAGAGGAGCGACAGCGTTTTCAGCGTCTTTCCCGGCGGCTGTACCTTGATTTCAATGCCGCAGTTCAGAATATCCTCCCTGTCCTCCAGCTCCAGCGTAGCCTGGCCGCCCCCGAACAGCTCCAAATAGGTTTCCTTGAAGGAAGCGGCGATCAGCTCGAACTGCTGGGCGAAAATCGCCGTCATCTCTTTGGTGATGGCCTCAATGATCCCCTCCAGTTCTCCCTTGGCCTGCTCCACGTCGTCCCGCTGGCCGGTAAGATAGGTGTAACGCTCGTTGACCCTCTGGAACTCGTCGATTGCGCCAATGTTCACCGTCCCCAGGCCGTTGATTTCCCGCTTGATCTCGTTGACCCTGCGGGCGGCCTTGGCGGCGCTCTCCAGCTCGATCCGCTGCTCCATGGCGGCGGAGTGGCTCAGCTCGTAGTTTTCCCACAGCTTGTCCAGGATTTGCTTCTCCTCCATGCCGCCGGTATTCAGCTTCTGCTCCAGGCGGCTGGTTTCCCGTTCCGCTTCCAGCAGCGCGTCGTTGCTCTCCTTCAGCTTCTGGCCCATGGCGGTACGTTCCTGCTCCAGGCGCAGCCGTGCCTCCTGCAGGCTTTTCAGGACGTCCTGCCGCTCCTGCGCCTGCATCCGGAGGGAAGCGGCCTCTTCCGTTTTCCGGCCCATCTCCGCTTCGTCCGCTTCAATGGCGGACCGGTAGCTGTTCATACGCTCCAAACGCTGTTCCCGGTCCCCGGCCAGATCCCGCCGGGTCTGTTCCATCCGTTCCAGCGCCTCCATACCGGCGTCTTTCTGTGCCCGAAGGCCGGCTAACTGTTCCTTCCTCTCTGCCATGTCGGCGCTGAGGCGGTTGGAATACTCCTGCAAATCCGTCTGCCCTGCCAGCTTCTCCTGNGCGGCCGTCCGCAGCGACGCGGCCTCCGCTTCTTTCTCGNTGATCTCTGCCTGAACCGCCTGCCGCTGCTGTTTATTGTCCTCCAGCCGCTGGGCCAGGGCTTCCTTCTCACCCTCGAGATTTTCCGCATTCGTGCGGATGCCNTCCAGCAGGGCCTCGTACTGCTTGACTTCGCCCTGGCATTTCAGCACCGCGTCCTCGGCGGCGCGCCGCTGGCCCTCGGCCACCTGCAATTCGTACCGTGCNGCTTGCAGTTCCCGGGCAGCTTCCTCTTTCTCCTTTTGTGCGGCGGCGAGGCGGTTTGTCAAAGCCTCCTGCCGCTTTTTCAGTGTCTCCAGCTCGTTGGCGCGGGAGAGAACGCCCGCGCTCCTGGACACGCTGCCGCCGGTCATGGAACCGCCCCGGTTGATGAGCTGGCCGTCCAGCGTAACGATGCGGAAACGGTTCTGATATTTCCGCGCCGCGGCAATGCCGCTGTCCAGGTCCTCCATGACCACCGTGCGGCCCAGGAGATTCTTGAAAATATTGTCATACCGGCCGTCATAGCTGACCAGCCGGGAAGCGATCCCCACAAATCCGGGTTCGTTTTCCACGCCCCGCTCCCGCAGTTCATCCCCGCGAATAGCGGTCAGCGGCAGGAAGGTAGCTCTGCCACCGTCCCGCTGTTTCAGGAACTGGATGGCGCCCTTGGCGTCCTCCTCCCGGTCCACCACGATATTCTGCATCCCGGCTCCCAGCGCGATTTCCAACGCTACCGCATACCGCCCGTCCGTCTTCATCAGATTGGCTACCGGCCCGTGGATNCCCCGGAGGGCATTTCGTTCCGCCGCCTGCATCACCAGCCGGACGGCCTTGCTGAATCCCTCGTACTCCTTCTCCATTTCCGTCAGCATCCGGATACGGGAATCCAGGTTGTTCTGCTCCATGGTCAGCTTCATATGGGTGTCGGCGGCGTCTTTTTCCCGCTTTTCCCTGCCCTCCATGCGGAGGGTGTGACCTTGAATAATGTTAGCGGCTGCCTGGGCATCGTCCTGGGCATCCTCTAAAGCGCGGCGGGCGGTTTTAGCGCCCTTCCGGGCATTTTCCTGCTGGGTCTGGACGGCGTCCAGTTCCTGACGGACGGCCTCCTGCCGGTCCGTCATCTGTTCCAGCGCGGCGTCCAGCGCGGCCAGCCGCTCCCGNCCCTTGGCGGCGGCATCGGCAGCCAGGGCCTCACCGGCCTGCAATGCGCTGATTTCACTGCCGGCCTCACCGGCGCTCTCGGCGGCGGCGCGGACTTTCTCCAGCAGCGTATCCAACTCCGCCTCCAGACCGGTGATCTCACCGTCCAGCCCGGACAGATGCTGCTTCTGGGCGTCGATCTCCGCCTGGGCGTCCCGGCTGCGGGTATCCTGCCGTTCCAGTTCCGCTTCCAGTTCGGTAATGGACTCCCGGCGGTGCTGNATGTTGGTACGAAGCAGTTCCGCCCCGGCCTCCTGATCCCGGGCCCTGGAGGCGAACGCATCGGCCTCCTGCCGGGTCTGCTCCTGTCTGGTGTCGTTCTCCTGCATCCGCAGAGAGAAACGGTCGTTTTCTTCGTATAAAGCGTCCTGCTGGGCCTGNGCGGTACGCTGCCGCTCCTGAGCGGCGGCATATTCCGCCTGCAAGCGGTTCTTGGCNGTCTTGATCTCCTCCAGCCGCTCCATCCAGAGGGATATCTCCAGCGTCCGCTGCTCGTCNCGGAGCAGCAGGAACCGCCTCGCNGTCTCCGCCTGCTCCCGCAGGGGATCTACCTGCANTTCCAGTTCGCTGATCTTGTCATTGANGCGCACCAGATTCTCCTGTGTGCGCTGAAGGCGGCGCTCAGANTCNTCCTTNCGNTGGCGGAATTTGGAGATGCCGGCGGCCTCCTCGAANATCTCCCGCCGGTCCGCGCTGCGNACAGAGAGNATCTCGTCNATCCGNCCTTGNCCCACGATGGCNTAGCCCTCCCGGCCAAGGCCGGTGTCCATNAACAACTCNTTGACATCCTTGAGACGGACNGACTGCTTGTTGATATAATATTCACTGTCCCCGCTGCGGTAATAGCGGCGGGTGACCATGACCTCNCTGCTTTCAATAGANGGAAACATNCCNTTGCTGTTATCCAGCACCAGCGTCACCTGCGCAAACCCCACGGGTCCCCGCTTTTCCGTGCCTCCGAAAATGACGTCCTCCATCTTGTCCCCCCGGAGGCTCCGGACGGACTGTTCTCCCATGACCCAGCAGATGGCGTCGGCAATATTGGATTTTCCCGAGCCGTTGGGGCCTACAATGGCGGTGATACTTTCACCGAAATTCAGAACGGTTTTATCCGGGAAGGATTTGAAGCCCTGGATCTCTAGCGCTTTTAAGTACATGCACTTCTCCCTGGCAGGCCTGCGCCCACCACTTTCATCATATCATTAGTTAATAGATTATAGCAGAATCTGCCGCCAATGACAAGCCGGATTTTATGAACTTTCTTAGAGCCCGTTCACCTAAAACTGATTGCGGCAAAATAAGAGAATGTTAATCTTTCCCTCCGCACGCAGTTTTCTCAATTCGGCGGACATGGCGCTACTCTCCGGCCTATATTCATATGGATGATCCGGTATGGAATGCGTGCGTATAAATCAAGCCGTCTATTCTACGAATAGACGGCTTGATTCTGCGTGTCAAAAAAGATGCGCAGCATCTTTTTTGAGGGGGGATCTCGCTACGCTCTGCGCCTCGGTTGTCCGCTTACAGCGGACAATTCGACACTCGCTCCGCGCAAAGTGTTTTTCCCCGTGGGCCGGCCAAGGGCCGGCTTAGCGCTAAAAGCGCCGCCGTGCGGCGCTTCACGACGTACACACCGCGGGAAAAACAATTAAATTTTATTTGCCGCCTGCGGGCGGCAAACTCCTGCGGAGGGCTTTTTTGACAGTCTGAAAGTCAACGGTGGGATTTCCCACCGTTGACTTTTTCAGATATTTGCCTGGA
>JAAVHF010000044.1 GCA_014799845.1 Oscillibacter sp.
AGATCTCCGAGTACTTTTGTAACGCCCTCCTCATTTAGCCCCGACACTGAAATAATGATTTGCTCTATCGCACCCAGAAAAGCATATTGGGGGTCTGTAGGAGCTGCTGATAATGCCAGTCGATCTACAACCTCGCCGATTGGTATATGGTATTCTTTTGTTATTCTTTTTAATTCATTTGCGGTTTGATCAGAAACAGTGATTTTTAATGTTTTCATAATTACTCCTCATGATGTGTATATCTCCCAGTCCCAGTGATAGTTCCTCCACCTAAATGAAACAAGTATACTGGCCTATTATATCTAATTGAATTAGATACTTCAAGTGTATTTGATGAAATAACAGGATAAAATTTATCACCCTATATAGTAAAATCATATAGGAGTGAGGTGATTGCCAATGAGTGAAAAGGATGCGTTCATTAAAAGGCTGGTGGAGCTACGAGTGGCAAAGGGAGTCTCTGCACGGGATATGAGTTTGTCTCTCGGACAAAGTGCTGGTTATATCAACAATATCGAAAACGGAGTCAACTTTCCGTCCATGACGGTCTTTTTCTACATTTGCGATTATTTCGGCATCACACCAAAAGATTTCTTCGATATGGAGATAGCAAATCCGATGAAGGCCCATGACCTATTGTCAGCGGCTCAAGGATTAAGTGATGAACAATTAGACAACCTGATTGCGATTGCAAAGGGGCTAAATAGAAAATACGTCTCACGGTGAAACGCATTTCCGGATGGAAATATACTCACTGCGAGACGTATTTGCATTTTCCTTGCGCATTAATTGCCGTAGCAATTTTGAGATTTCGATTAAATTCCTGTGGAGTCAAAACCCTATCGCCGATACCATGATAGGGGTGAGTTGTTACTCTGGTATTGGAATTTGTCCCGCCAGAAGCGTAGGCGGATACGGCTGTGGCAGGAGCGACTATATATAGTCTGCTTTATTATAGGGCACTCTTATCCAAAAGTCCATATAAAGTCCTTGCTCTGTTTTACAAAATATTAAACTGGAGTAGACTTTTTATGGACAGGGGGCGCATGGGATGGATACGCAGAAACATATATCACTTCGTATTCAACAGCTATGTGCGGCTCACGGTTACAACATCAACTCTCTGGCGAGGAAATCCGGTGTTCCACCGACAACGCTGAAGAATATCTTATATGGCAGCAGCCATAACCCTGGTATCGTCACGATAAAACTCATCTGTGATGGCCTGGGAATTTCTCTGTATGATTTTTTTAATTCAGATGAATTCAAAAGTGTTGAATTGGAAGACATAGGGTAAGAATACAGCCATCCAGAATAACGAATGTTCTGGATGGCTGCTTATGATCTAACAGCAGGGATCTGGATATGCCAATACCAAATGGAGGCACGCCCTTGGGAAATCCTCCTTCTTCGTTATTCCTCGACCATCTGCATGCGCCCCGGAAGTCCGGTCACTCCTAAGATATAAGCAGGACAACAAAGAAACTCTGATTCGTCAAGCGGGAATATAGGATGGCATTGAAGGTCCAATGTCTCGCAAAAAAGCAAAAGGTTCTTGACAAGGTGCCTCTGTCGTGTTATTCTTTTGACGAATCAAATAAATCCAGCCGCCGCCGCAATCCCGCGGCAAGTGGAACGGGGTGAGACGCCCCACGAGTCGGTCACTGTGATGCCTCCTTTCGGGAGAGGATAAGTCAGATACGCTGTGGTTGGATGCATTCTGCCGGAACCGGACTGCGAAAAATCCTTTTTCGGCCTCGCCATGTTCTTTGGCGGGGTCGTGTACGTCCTGTGCTTGCGGCATGGGGCGTTTCTTTTTTTGCGTACTGCGCCCCGATTTGATCGTGTTTCCCCCGGCGTGGGTGGGGCCGCGCTGGGAAAACAATATCTCCCTCCAAATATATAATCGGCTCTATGGTCCAAAAGACCGCCCGGGTTTCAAGACCGCCTGGGCGGTCTTTTGGCGAAACCATCCCCACAGAAGCAGAATTTCTATGAAAAAATACGGCCTGAAAAAATTTTCCCAAAAATACTTGCAATTTCACACGGGGTAGTTTATACTTACCTATGGTAAAAAGTATAAACGTCAGTTGCAGCCGCTTCGGCGGCACACGGGAATGGGGTGAGATGCCCCACGAGGTCCAGTCTCTGTGATGCTCCCCCTCTGCGGGCGGAGATAAGTCAGATGTGGCAGCTGATCGGCATTTCTGTCAAGGCGCAGGATGCCCGATCTTCTGTAAAACCTCTGTCCGTGTATTTGCAAGATCGGGTCATGCGTTCCGTGCCTTGGTGCGGGGCGTTTTCTTTTTGCCCCGGAAAAGTAAATATGTCCGCATCGTGTCACCCGTTATGACTGCCGGGGGAACCGGCAGGCGCGGTAGATTAGGAAATCCGGTTAGAGTCCGGAGCATTCACCCCGTTGCTGTAATTGCGGAAGCTTGCTGTTCATGGCGTGAGCCGGTCATTGGGAAACCCCCGAGAAGGCGGAACAGCAAGCGCAGGAGGCCCCCATCCTCCGGGACGCAAGAGCCAGAATACCGACGATGCTCGTATGCCTGTGGGACGTTCCTGNAATGGAACGGGTGACGGGAAAATCGTAGGGTAGCGTAAATANACGGTCGCTTCATGNCTTTTTTGAAGCGACCGNTTTTTGTGCCCAGCAATAATAGGAAAAAAGAACCNCCCAGATGGTTTTATCTCAAACAGNTCCTCTGACCAGNAAGCCGGAGATCAGGGCTGGAAGCTGTTCAGTATCCCAACGACCTCCGGAATGCGGCGGATGGCTTCACTTTTGCTGTCGTGAGGCGCAGTTACAACCATGCGGAAAATGTTGACATCGTTGCCCTGGCTGTCCTTCAGCCCTGTGGGAGCGTCGAACCGGACTTCAAAATATCTGTGCAGGTCCCCCCTGTACTCGGCACACCAGCAAGTATGTCCACCATATTTCCTCGGTTCGATTTTTGTGCCGGAGAGTTTTGCCAGCTCCTCCGTGATCAGGCTCTCCTCCATACTTCCTTGGGCGCCGCCATCGCCATGCTCAAAATTGACGTCGATCAGGCAGGTCTCGTCCGTTGTGTAGAGATTGATGCCGTTCCGATAAAACGCCAGCGGATTGTCATTTACCTTGCAGCCATTTACCAAGGCAAATGAGGATCTCCCGGCGTAGAGCCGTCCATCNTTGTAAAGCAGCATGATGCGTTTCCCTCCTGTTTTTTCGGTGTGATCTGATACTTTTATGATAGGAGAACCGCATGTCTGCTGTCAATACTCATTCATGATAAACAGCTGCTCATTTTTGATAAAACATGTTTATCATCTGTGATAAACTACTACTCATTTTTGATAAACCGTTGCAAGAATTAGCGAATTGATGATAAAACCGTGATAAANNCATGATAAAAAGTTGCGTACANANCACAACCTTTTATTGCACACCCAAGGGCCGAAAAGACCCTTCCCGATTTCCNTACAGCCACACCCGGCAGCTCTGATTCAAGCTGCACTTCGGATATACATACATATAGGAGATTTGAATGAACAAGGCCGTAGAAAAGCTGAAAAAGAGAAAGAATGAACTTGGGCTGACCAATAAAGCGTTGTCCACAACCTCTGGCGTTCCCTATGGAACAGTCTGCCGTGTTCTGGCAAATAATATAGATGGAACGCCGAATTGGCAGACTATCAAGGACCTGGCGNAAGCTATGGGAATGTCCATGGAAGAACTGCTCGACGAGGAGAACAACCAGGGGACGGAAAATGCAGCGGAAGAAGCTGCGCCTCAAGAGTCTTCGGATTCTGCTGGCGAGGATCACAGCGCAAAGGCCCTTGCCGCNATGGCCCAGAGCTATGAAGCGCTTNTGGACGAGCGCCAGCGTATGCTTGATATGAAAGATGAGATCATCGCATCAAAAGACGAGATNATCGCTTCAAAGGAAANGTGGATGACCAGGCTGTTTATATCNTGCTGCATCCTGGTCGGAATCATNGTGNCGGTCCTGATTTTTGATTTACTCAACCCAGCCGTAGGCTTTTTCCAGCGTTGAGTCGGTCNNGAACCCCTTTTTTTTNAAAGTTTTTTGGATCTGGCTTATTCATTTTTGATAAACAGCTACTCATTTGTGAGTATTTCTCGAATTAGGCCCGAATTTATCATGGATGAGTAGTTTTTCGCACAAGTTTATCAAAAATGAGTAGCAGTTTATCATTTGCGAATTGGAAATTTGCCATTTTTGAATTNCCCTTTCCCGTCGAGAATCGGAGTTTATCATTTCTGAATTGAANTTTTNNTNTTTTTGATAATCGATTTCTCAAAANNGNGCGGTATTTTNTCAAAAATNAGCACTTTCAATTCGTTTTTGGGTATTGACTTTCCCTCCCCGCCGCCGTATAGTNGCCCCAGACAAAGCAACACGGCAATCGCAAAACCCAAAGCCGAACAGAACAGGCCNAGTTGCTGGTCGAACAGCCAAGGCGGCGCGGACAACATTATTTAGAAGCTGGCCTTCGCCAGTATCAATAAGGTGAACCGCACCGACAACTGAATAGCAGCCATGGGAACAGATACAGGTACCGGGGAAGCGACGCCAGGAAATGAGCGCGCCAAGGNCTTGAACCCAGATGACAACGCGGTCTCCGTCGCGGCGGGCGGGAGCGCAGGAAACCATACCATTGGTTGTGCTAAACAGCAAGGCCCTTCGATCAGAACTACCTGGGCTGGATGCTTCGTCTTTCCCTCTGTGTCTCTTTCAAAATAGAGAGAGGCAGAGAGGGAAGGATGGGGCCCCATCCTTCCCCAAAGCAATCCGCTGACAACCCGGAGTTTACAGCTCTGGTTTGAAAAGCAATCTTAAAAGGAAGAAGGTGTTTCCCGCGGACGATTTGTACTCCGGCGGAAACAGCCGGAACCACCACTGAAACCGCTGGCATCAGTTCCCGGCCGGCGGCACCCCCCAGAGGGAACAATGGCATACCAAAAATTTATAAAATATGTAAAGGAGAAAAAGTCATGAAACGCACAAACAATTTGAAGAAGACCCTGGCGTTGTTCCTGGCTCTGGTAATGAGCCTGAGCCTGTGCGTCACCGCCATGGCGGTGGACGGGACCTGGAGCTCCGTCACAGTGGGCGGGATCACAATCTCGGTTTCCACCAGCACAGAAAAGCTGGAGATTACTGGCAGCGGAACAGAGTATGAAATCAAATCCACCATCGATGATTATTTTCCGCAGAACTTCTCCATGAGAATCTCCGATCCCTCCGTGACGGTCACGGGAACCAATGATGCAACCTTCGAGTTCTATAAAAATCCCGATGACCCGAAAGATGACGGCACATATGGACTGGTAACCATGGGCACGACAGCGGCAACGCTGACGGTGAAGCGCGGCAGCACTGTTATCTGCACCATCAGTTGCCCTGCTCCTACCGACAACGGAAGCGCAAATAGCGACATCAGTGTGTACGCCTTCCTTCCCGCTCCTGGTCAGTTTACCAACGAGGGTGTGACTGCTGGCGGCTGGGGCGATATCTATGGCGCCAATGGGAAAGTTAAGATCAATGATACGAATGGCGTATCCCTCGGCTTCTTCGGCGGCTATGTGGTTTATAAATTTGCTACTCCTGTCCAGAACAGCGCCACCAATCCCTACGGTGTTGACTTCATTGTCTACGGCAACGCATTCTGGGACAACTCCGAGCCGGGCTGCATCCAGGTGTCGCAGGATGGTACCACCTGGTATGACATTGCTGGCAGTCTCTACTATAATAATGAAACAATCCGCAACGCGCATATCACCTATACAAACCCGAATGTGACGGAAGACGCCAGTATTAAGACGGCTGGCTCCAATCTTGGTTCGCTGGCTGCTATCGCATATACTGGAAGCAAATCCGGCACCATCACGACCAATCCGTTCCACAGACACAGCTGGTTCCCGCTGAACGCCAGCTATTTTGTTGGTCGCTATGGCCAGCCTGAACTGGCGAAGGTTGGTGAACTGCCCTTTGTCTCGCAGACTCTGGAAGACGGCGTAACCAAGACGCTGACGATGGACGGCGTACTGCTCGGCGGCATCACCTTCACCAATAAGACCGCCAGTATGGGTTTTGGCTACTGTGATGTCCATCCCAACAACACGTTAGGCGGCACGGTGGCGTACAATCCCTATCAGACGTTTGCCGACAGCAACGACTTCAACACTAAGACTGCTGGCACCAGCGGCGGCGATCCCATCGACATCTCTTGGGCAGTCAAGAATGACGGCAGCCCTGCCGGACTGAGCAGTATCCAGTATGTCCGCATCTACACCGGCACTGCCGCTATGAACGGCGCGTTCGGTGAGATCTCTACCGAGGTGTGCGGAATCGCGGCGGTGACTGCGGAAACCAGCACTGTGGGTGTAACACCGGCAGCTATTGTGCGAGTTGATAATAAGATTGTTCCTTCTACTAACTTGCCAAATTCCACTATGCAGGGACATCAAGTAGTAAATGTGAAGGCAAATAGTTCTATTACAATTGCGAGTCCTGCGAACTATGTATATGTCAACGGCGTTTTAGTGACAGCGACGGTTGCGCAGCCATACACTGTCACTCCGAAGGCAGAAGCTGGCGAAACTTTGACCGTCCAAATTATAACACAGACCGGTCAGATGAATGCGTATGTACGTGTGATTGACTTTGTAACAGGGACGAACTAACTTGTGCTCAATAATATATTAACAAAGGGGCTTGATCTCACGATCAAGCCCCTTTGCTTTCTACCCTACATACGAATACAATTTGTTTGTAGGAAATGGAGGAGGTTAAATGAAAAAGCGCTTTTTAGCAGCTATATTGTGTGTTACCCTGCTCTTCTCTATGACGCCTTGGTCTAATGCTATAGAAACTAATTTACCTCTTGTAAAGGAAGTAGAGTCAGGGGAAACATACGAATTAACAACCATTGAATGTAGCGAAGAATACCCCGTTTATTATATAGAAGCTAAGGAAGGTGTTACGCAACTTCAAATTAGCAATATTGAGAACGGAGCAGTGGGATGCGGTACTAAACGGACAATCTCAACGCTACTGCCTGAATGGATTGATCTGGAATATGTAATGTTTGCGCTTGCAGGAATAACTTGCGAAGATTATGGATGTGAGAATTTTGAGGAATTGGCAGGAGTCTTTGGCTTTACTTCAGCTGAGGAACTGTATGAAGCATTTGGTATTGATCTGACATCCCCGTCATACGGACTGTATTTTCCAGAGGACCATGAAAACTATAAGGATGGCATATATTCCATTGAGTTAGACTCACCAATCAGTGAAAATACATTCCACCGGTTTTTCCCTGAGCAGATATTTGATTCTACAGCTAAATACTATCAAATAGATATATCAAAATTCTTCGATAATATTGATTCTGCAAAAGAGAATTACGCACAATATTTTATTGTGTCTGTATGTTTAGTAAAAGTCGGCGGACAGGAAACAGTCCAAGTTGATAAATCAATTCTATCTGAAAAAGTAAGGACTGCCCCTAAATCAAGCGAAGGAAAGTATTATCAAACAGATGACAGATTCAATGGAGTTACAACATCACAAGTTGGATTTTGGGAAGAATATTCTCAAAACCTTAAAATGGCCGAGAAAGTCCTTGCTGATGAGGCAGCAACACAGGAAAGTGTTAATAGTGCTGTAAATGACTTGTCTAATGCTATCGACAACCTCATCCCTATCGACCAAATCAACCCTACCGCTCTCTACGAGACGCTGCAAACCTATAGCAGGGAATACTATCAAGATGCAAGCGCGTATACCGAAGCAACCTGGAAACCATTCAACACCGCGCGCATGACTGCTCAGGAATTGCTGGACGGTCTCTATGACAGCGATGGCACCCCCGCCCCAGTGAACAAGGCAGAAAGGCAGTCCGAAGCGGATGCCGCAGCCCAAAAACTGATCGAGGCTGGCAGGGCGCTGGATTATGTGGTCGATGACGCCGCCCGTGCGGACTCAGAAAACGCCCTGGCGGGTATCCGGCTCTACCTGGCGAAATGCAAAGACCTGAAGCAAACCGCATATACCCCGGAGAGCTGGTCAAGCCTGCAAAGCGCTGTCACAGAAGCGGAGCGTGTCCTTCAGGAGAATGGCCGGTTCCTCACTACCATGGGAAGTTTGGAGAAGGCGGAACAGTCCTCCGCATTCAAAGCGCTGCGGCAGGCGTTCCACGGCCTGGTTGGAACCGGTACAGACTCCATTCGGGTCCATGTTTCCGTTGTGGACAATTACCGCTTCTTCAGGAATTGGACCACCCCATCCACATATGCGTCCACCTGGGAAACAACGCTAAAGATGACGCCAGGAAGTACCGTGGCCGATGCAATGGACCAAGTGGGGCCTATTAACCGGTATTCGTCTGGTAATAACGCAGCCGTGGTTTATCTCAACGGGATGCTCTTCTATGACACCGGGGGCTTGGGCTATTATGGTGGTACAACGATACAGGCCAGGGAGGCCGGGCTGCAGGATGGCGACGAGCTGGTGTTTGCCCTCATGTATTTGCCGCAGTACCAGCATGTCAGCGAACAGTGGTATGACATTGAGTTCTATCAGGACACCGCCCAGCAGAATCTGCGGTATCTGACGCTGGACCTGGACGGCCCGGCGGATAAGGGGACATATTACGAGGTCCAGGCAGGCCAGCCCTTCACGATGCGTGTGGCCTCCACACCGGCGCTGCCCGCACTGTATGAAAAGGCTAACGGCGCGTCAACGCCCTATGCGGGCGGAGATATCCGGATGAGCGAGACGGTCACGGATGAAGCGCAGGCCGGAAAATCCCATACGTTCTACCAGAGCGGCTTCACCACGGACGCCAACGGCGAGGCGGAGGTGACTCTGTACGCCGAGGGCTGGGTCATTCTGAACGCCATGAGCGCGGTGGACGTCTACAATTACCGTGAAGACCCGAACGGGCTGGTGAACGGTCCCAATGTGCGGGTGCATGTCCTCGCCGGAGATCTGGCGGAGATCAAGGCGCAGCTGAAGAAGGAACTGGAAGCTGCGGCGAAAGATCCGGAGTATCCGGAGGAGATTTTCTCCGAAGCGGATTGGAAGAAGATCGCGGAGGAGTGCGCGGTGGGAATTGCGGACATCGACAACGCGAAAACTTCTGGAGATGCCCGTGATGTGCAGCTGACCCATCTGACTGCAATCAAGAATTTGCAGCAATCCGCCGTATCGCAGAATAACTACAATCTGAATCGGTTCCGTGAACAGCTGGCGAAGCTGCCCAGCGATCTGAGCAAGCTGGATCAAAGCCTTGCATCGGTGATCGAGACGATGAAAGAGTGCTACGACAAAATGACTGTCTGGCAGCTCAATCAGCTTACCGATGAGGAAAAGTCCATTTATGAGCAGGCCATCAAGGCTGTGCTTGGCGAGGCGGTCGAGTATTCCCTCCGTGTGGAATACGATCTGTCCGCCGTTCCGGAGGCTGACCGTGCCGGTTTGACCGCGATGCTGGATTGGTTGAAAGCCAATACCGCGAATGAGAGCAAAACGGAGATCGGCGGCTCAAAGATGGCGGAGCTTTACAGCTTCAACACAACAAAGACGGATAATCCCTTCGGCAGTCCGGACTATACGCCGCTGACCAAAGCGGTTGCCGGGACCTCGGTCGCGTTCTGCTCCAGCCCGGAGTATGCCGCTCATATGCACATCCATCAGGAGGACGGACACGGGACATTGTCCGCGACGGACGGCAGCGGATGGAGCATTACAGACCACTCCATTTTTGTGCCCAATGACAACGCCAACCGGATGACGGTCTATGGAAACATGGACTATGTTGTGAACGGGCACAGCTATGCCATGCGGGGCATTACCGTCAAGGGAATTGCTGAACAGGATGTTTCAACCACTCAATACGGATTCTTCGACACAACAAACTGCTATGGCAAGAACCCTGGCAACCAGATCTTCCTCTATATGGACGGCAGTTTCCGCTGGTTCAAGATGCCCTTTGAAGATGTAGTGTTTACCATCTCCTGGGCGCCTGCCGGCGGCACTGATACAGAGGTTGCCTCCGTGAAAGCAGCGGCAATTTCTGCGATCCAGTCAACCTATGACGGGTACAATAAAGCCAGCTATACTGAGGAGAATCTGGCGCTGCTGGCCAAGGCGAAAGACGACGGTATTGCGGCAGTAAACGCGGCCAAAACGCTGGACGCTGTCCAGGCGGCCCGCCGCGCGGCACTGGACGCCATGGCGGCAATTCCGGAGATTGGCCAGCAGGGACCGGGTACGGGTCTGCCTGATATGGGAAAACGGATCGGCAAAGTCCATATCACGGTAGAAAATACAACGTATCCAAGCGGCGCATTTACAGGGACGCTTCTTACAGGTACATATGACCTGTGTGAGCGGGACTCCATGATGACTGTTGTGCTCAAAGCGCTGGCCTCGGAGGGCTATTCCTGGGAAGGAACCGGGGGCAGCGGATACGACATCAGTTATATCGGGAGTATCTCCAAAGACCTGAACGGTGATGGAATCATTGACAAGGCTAAAGAACAGCTCGGTGAGTTCAGTGGGGCTGCCGGCTCCGGCTGGATGGGAACGCTCAATGACTTCTTCACCAATGAAGGATTTAATGGTTTTTCTGTCTCCAACGGCAAGTTGGGGAACAACGATGAGATCTGTATCATGTTCACCCAGAATCTGGGCGCAGACATCGGCGGTACCTGGAGCAATTCTGATACCAGTCTGATGAACCTCGTCATTACCGGTACCGGCGTCGAGCTGACGCCAGCTTTTGAGAAGGAACGGCTGAATTACGATCTGATCATTCCGGGGGCGCGGAGTAATATTGTTGTTACACCTACTGCATCCAACAAGAATTATATGGTCAAGACGTTCCTCAATGAGTATGACACAGATTATGCCTTCTACAAACGCACGGAGACGATTTCTGTTACAAGCAATGATACGGTCTATGTAGGCTGCGGCGAATACCACTGGCCATCCATGAATAATCAGGGAGCAGAGGCTCGTCCCTATACTGGGACAAAATATATCCTGCATGTTTACACGGATGATGCCGCCGGTGTACAGGCCCGTATCAACGCTCTGCCAGACGCCGCCAAGCTGACGCTTGCAAGCTACTCAGAGTATAAGGCGGTAGCAGAACGGCTTCGCGCGGATTGCAGGAAGCTGGGCGACTCAGCCGGTATAGATGATACCCGGTTGACTGCGCTGGAAAATCGCATCAAATTCCTCCAGGATATTGAAAATACCAAGGCGATGATCGCCGCGCTGCCCAGCCCAAGTGTGATTGCTGCAAATCCTGAACAATACAGAAGCCAGGTGACAGCTGCAAAGGAAGCATATGACGGACTGAGCCTTCTGCAGCGGATGCAGTTCTCTACGGCGGAGGTTGCGAAACTTAATGATGCCTGTGCCGCTTTGGGAGCAGCTGATGACGATGCCGCGGCGGCAAAGGTCAGGGAGCTCATCAACGCTCTCCCCTCTGTTGAGGCGATTACCGCTGCGCCTGAAACCCATGCGGAGCAGGTCCGAGACGCAAAGTCCGCTTACGATGACCTGACGGAGACGCAGAAAGCCAAACTTACTCCGGATGAGGTAAAACGGCTTACCGATGCGGTCGCGGCCTTGGAAGCGGCGCTGGAAGGACCTACAGATGACGATGCTGCGGCGGCAAGGGTCAGGGAGCTCATCAACGCGCTCCCCTCTGTTGAGGCGATTACCGCTGCGCCTGAAACCTATGCGGAGCAGGTCCGGGCCGCAAAGGCCGCTTACGATGATCTGACGGAGACGCAGAAAGCCAAACTTACTCCGGATGAGGTAAAACGGCTTACCGATGCGGTCGCGGCCTTGGAAGCGGCGCTGGAAGGACCTACAGACGATGATGTCAAGGCTGTACAAGCGTTTATCGAAAAGCTTGAGGCCATCGGGAACTCTATTTCCGTTGCCAGCGAGAAAGCAATTTCCGATGCGCGCAGCGCGTATGAGGCCCTGACAGAGAAGCAGAAGTCCTATGTTGATCCCGGCCTGTACGAGACTCTGCTGTCTGCGGAAAAGGTTTTGGAGGTCGTTAAGCAGATTGCGGCTATTGCACCCGTGACAAAGGACAACATGACGGTGGAGGAACCGAAGATCACCGCCGCGCGGACCGCCTATAACGCATTGTCCGAAGCGGAACAGAAAATGGTGTCCAACTACGATCACCTGACCGAACAGGAAGCAAATCTGAAAGTTTTGAAGGATACGCCTCCTGTGGATACCTCTCTGTACAGTGAGCAGCTTCGGAAAGTGCTGGCATACATTGCCAGGGAAGTACCCAGACCCACCTTTGGCACAAACAATGGCGAGTGGTCGGTACTGGCCCAGGCCAGAGCGGGGACGTTGAGCAGCAGCGCGAAAACCAGCTACCTGCTCAACCTGAAGTCCGCTGTGGATAGGCTGAACGGCAGACTGGATGACACTGAAAAACAGCTCAAGCACACCGAGTATGAGCGCGTGATTCTGGCGCTGACTTCTATTGGAAAAGATCCATCCAGCTTCGCGGGGAACGATGCAACAAAAGATCCCTATGATTTCATTAAATCGCTGCTGGAAACATCTGACGGCAAGTATGACTATCAGGTATCCGAGCAGGGCAACAACGGCACGATTTTCGCCCTGATCGCTCTGGATGCTTGGAGCAGCCTCAGAGGAACAGGCTATACCAGTGAGGAAGACGAAGCCCGTGCAAACTGGATCAACACCCTGCTCTTCTGGCAGCTGGACGATGGCAGCTGGCCCATTTACAACAGCAACCAGTCCGGCGAAGGCAGCGGCGATTTTGCCGAGGGCAGCAGTATTGACATCACAGCGATGGCCCTGCAGGCCCTGGCTCCCTATTACAACTCCTGTAAAGGGCCCGGAACTTATGAGCTGACGCCTCCTACGGGTGTAAACACCGGGGAGTTGATTACAAAGGTAGAGAAGGCCATCGACTATCTCTCCAAAGCGCAGGGACCCGATGGCGGCTATGGCAGCAGTGAGGCCGACGTCCAGGTGATCGTTGCCCTGTCCGCTCTTGGCAGGGATGCGGCCACTGACAGCGCTTTTGTCAGGAACGGCTGGAGCGTTCTGTCCAACCTGCTTACCTACTTTGTGGATTCCACCGGTGGGTTCAGCCACATCAAGGGCGGCGAGACCAACGCGATGGCAACGGACCAGGCCGCTTACGCACTGGTGGCGTATGACCGGTATTTGAAGGGAAAAGCACCGCTCTATAACATGAGCGACGTCACACTGGAGGATAAGCCTGTCGATCCTGAGCCGGAGAAGACTTACACGGTCACCGCCAGAGTAAATGGCGGAAACGGCAAGATCACACCTACCGAAAAGAGCGGTGTGAAGATGGGCGAGACGGTGGAGTTCACTATCACGCCTGATTCCGGATACGAAGTCGATACCATCAAAGTTGATGGGAAACTTGCATCCAACGGATTCAGCCTGCGGGACAATGTTCCGGCGCAGCCGGAAGCCTGTGTCCACGAACTGCTCTATGAGGACCCGATCCCTGCCACCTGCGCCGAAAACGGCGTAAGCGGCTACTGGGTCTGCGGACTGTGCGGCGATGCTTTTCTGGATGAAGCGGCAGAAATTCCGGTAACCTCTTATGAGATGCTGGAGACGGAGCCTGACCCCTTCCACCATGTGGCGGAAGCGCCTCTGGTACTTGGCGCTGTGAAGGCGTCCTGTATCAGAAGCGGCTACAGCGGCGACAGCTTCTGCTCCGGCTGCGGCGAACTGCTGCGGCAGGGAGAAGTAATCCCGCAAGGCGGACACAGTTACGCAAGTGGTTGGTACGCCGATGCGGAAGGTCACTGGAAAGCCTGTACCGTGTGCGGCGAACAGGTCGATTTCGCAATCCATGTGTATCCGGTCTTTGACGAACCGGAACCTGCGCCGGTTGATCCTATCGTTCCGGAGCCTTCTGATCCTGAAATTCCGGAACCCGGCGAGCCTGATCCGGTCACGGAGCCTGGGGATGGCGAAGAACCCGCCCCGGATGATCCCGGTACGGAAAACAATCTTCTCAGCATGGCTCTGCTGGAGGATCTGGACAGCGGCGAAGACGGCACTGTATCCGATATCTGCACCATCTGCGGATACCATGCCGACGGCACATCCAATATGGAGCAGCCTGCTCCCAATGACTCTGCCTGCGGCAGCCATTACTTCAGTGAGTGGGTAAACACCAAAACCTTGCACTGGCAGACCTGCGATTTCTGCGGACTGGCAGATACCTGGACGGTGTCCGCCCACAACTGGATGCTGGATGAGTACCGTTCCACGGAAGATCTCTTCTTCTACACCTGCGTCTGCGGCGCGGAGAAACAGGCCGAAGCACCCGCCGCATTTACTCCCGCAGCACAGGCGTATGCACCACAGGCTGATGAACTGCTTGGAAGCACAATATCCTACTTCCCGCTTACAGTAACAGGAGATAACTATGTGGAAGTTACCTTCCGGAAGCTGTCCCCGACAGTCCCGAAGGAAACTGTTGTTTCCGGTACGACTGCCACGGCGACCGTTACTGAAAAGGAAATGGAAGATGCTCTTTCGGCATTGAAGGCCGGAGGCGGGGACTATATCACGATACTCCCGGACGCACCCTCTTTTGCAACAGAAGTTGTGGTGAACATTCCCTCTTCGTCTGTTAACATGGCAGCGCGGGCGGGAGCCGGTGTGACAGTACGGACCGATCTGGGTACTGTCAGCATCCCCAGCAGTGCTCTGGCGAATATTCCTACCTCTGGTGCGTATGTCGCTATATCTGTGAAGAAGGCGTCGCCCTGGGCGTACTCCGATAATCCCTATGTGAACGTTGGAGACAACAGCGCGGCAATGGAGGTTACGGTCACAGTCAACGGCAGTCCGGTCACCTCTTTCGGCGGCTGGATGATCACGGTTTCTATTCCGGTCAACAACACGTTCCATCCCTCCGAGGAGTACGATGTTACGGTCATCCACAGCGACCGCTCGACCGAGGTGCTGAAAGGACGCTGCGTGATCGGAGCGGACAGCCTCAGATATGTGGAGGTATCCGTCAACCGCCTGAGCGTCTTCATCGTGAACGCGGGAACCGACGTCCATAAGATCTTTGCCAACTATGGTTTGGGCGGCAGAATCGCCCCCTACGGCGAGACTGAGGTAAAGGATGGCGAAAACATCGCGTTTGACATCCAGGCGGATGACGGCTACGAGATCGACCGCATCCTTCTGGACGGCAGAGATGTGCGCTATGTCCTGGTGAACGGCTATGAAACGGAGCTGACAGACAATTCCCACATTGAACGCGCACGCTATGTCCTGGAGAATGTAACGGAGGACCATACGATCCAGGCGGAGTTCCGGCGCGGGGTAAAAATCCCTGACTACGGACGGGTCATTGGTACGGTGAGTATCACAATTGAGAACCGCACCTTCCCCGGCGGCGCATTCTATGGAAATCTGGTTTCCGGCACCTATGACCTGTGTGAACGGGATACCATGATGACCAGCATCCTGAAAGCTCTGACGCTGAACGGGTATACCTGGGAAGGTACCGGCGGCACCAGCGCGGACGGATATGACATCACCTATATTTCCTACATCAAGCAGGGAAGCCGCAAGCTGGGCGAGTTCAGCGGCGAGCGTGGTTCCGGCTGGATGGGTACCCTGAATGACTGGTTCACAAATGAGGGCTTCCAGTCCTTCCGTGTGGGCGGCAGGGGTACATACGCGCTGGAAGACGGCGATGAGATCTGCGTCATGTTCACCCAGAATCTGGGCGCTGATATCAGCGGCAGCTGGAACAATTCCGATACCAGCCTGAAATCGCTGTCCATCAGCGGCGGTACGCTGGCTCCCGCATTCCGCGGGGATACATTGGANTANACNCTGACNGTNCCCGACAGGGGCGCCAGCATCCGGGTGACGCCNNCCGCCGCAAACAANAACTACCTCGTCAANACNTTCNTGAACACCTACAACAGCGANTCCNCNTACTACAAGAGGACCCGCAGNATCCCNGTCAAGCCCGGCGATGTNNTCTACATCGGNGTAGGCGACANGAGCTGGCCCTCCATGAATAACCAGGGTGCTGAGGCTACGGACTACACCGGGACCACTTACACCATCCGTGTGGTNGGAACCAGCTTCCAGT
The DNA here is from genome assembly GCA_014799845.1 of Oscillibacter sp. Lineage (GTDB taxonomy): Bacteria > Bacillota > Clostridia > Oscillospirales > Oscillospiraceae > Pelethomonas. Next base: position 16,207 of record JAAVHF010000044.1, read on the forward strand.
CCCGGATCGACGCTCTGCCCAAGGCAGACGAGATCACCTACGAAAACTATAAGGGATTTGTGAAGCTGGTGGAGGAGCTGCGCGCGGACTACGAGAGACTGTCCGCTTCGGAAAAGGCCAAACTGGACATCACCCGTCTGGTAGAGGNTGAGGAACGGATCAAGTATTTCGCCATTGTAGACGACGTGAAGGATCTGCTGAACGNCATCCCGAATGTGGCGAATCTGACGGAAGCGCAGGCNGAAAGCCTTCTGGCGCAGGTCAGGGCGGCTTACGCGGCCTANGACGCATTGGATGCGGAACAGAAGGACTGCTTCTANCTGACGGATGTGACGAAGTACAACGCCGCTGTGGAGTGGCTGGANAAGCTGGGCTACAANACCGATGGCCTGATCCTGGCGACCAGGACGGATGACGGCGCCTCTGAAAATGAAACGCCCCTGCCCTTCTGGGACGTCGGTAATCACTGGGGCGTGGACGGTATCCGGTTTGTGTATGAGCGNGGCCTGATGAGAGGCGTCNGCGATTACNNNTTCGATCCGGAAGGNTATCTGAGCCGNGCCATGCTGGTGACCATCCTTTACCGCATGGANGGCGAACCGGCGGCAGCCGCCGCGACCTACAGCGATGTCCCGGCCAATACCTGGTACACCAACGCGGTAGCCTGGGCCAGCGCTAACGGTATCGTCAACGGCGTGGGGGATAACAAGTATGCCCCCAATGCCAACATCACCCGCGATGAGATGGCCNCCATGATGCTGCGCTATGCCAAGTACAAGGGCTACGACACCACGGCTACTATGGATCTTGGCGGCTACGCTGACCAGGGACAGGTCCGTGAATGGGCCTACCGGGCCATGCAGTGGGCAGGCGGAACGGGTCTGATCACCGGCCGCACGGCAGCCACTTTGGCGCCCCAAGGCACGGCAACCCGCGCGGAAACCGCAACGATCCTGATGCGGTTCCTCCAGCGGTTTGCACCCAATGCATAACCAAGCGTTCTACTTTCTCCCCTGAAAGGCGGCATCCGGGAATTTTCCCGGATGCCGCCCCACAGAAACAATTTTATCCAAAAGCGTCCAGGCAGGAAATCAGCAGTAAGATACGGGCCTGCCCCCGCCGTGAAGTCGGCACACCTGGATCGCAAAAAACTGGGCGGGATGTGTTTGAAAACGCTCTCTCTCACGTGGAGGGAGCGTTTTTATCTTAATAGGAAAACGGTTGCTATCATGGAAAAACAACAAGTCGTATTAAGCCGGGGACGGCTGTCCCCGCAGGAGGTTACACATTACCGTCAGCGGTTAGCCGAACTGGATCGAAAGGCGCATGAGCCGGGAGGCGATCCCTCCAGATGTGAAAATACCGTCTGGCGGTTCTTTAACCCGCCTACGCTGACGGGTATCCAGATCTATAAGAGTTTTTCAGATGACGAACTGCTGGATATTGTGATCCAGACAATGGGGCATCAGGGACACCGTCCGGATTTTGACAGCATCTACTGCGTTTATCTGAATTATTTGAAAATGCGGTTCGGCACACAGAACGAAATCAAGGCCCGCGCAAAAGACAGGATGAAACAGCTGAAAAATGAGCGGGATTGGCCCTTCGATTGGCAGAAGCGTGTATCTGTTGAGAAGGTCCTGGTACAACAAAGGAAAAAAGTCACCGCGGAGGATGCTGCGTTACTGGAAAAACTGTGTGCCCGAGCCAAGGCACACGGTGTACCCGTGGAGATGTCCCCGGAGGAAAAAGAGCAGTTAAATCATTTGGGCGGCTGCGGGAACGTCTTAAAAATGATGGGCATCCCCAACTTCAGAGGAAAAGATTTGCAGCACATGCAACAATTCTGGAAGACCGAGCGAAGAGAGCGGATGAAACAATCTGTTGCCAAAAAGGAGAACTGACATGAAAAAGCTATTGCAAAAAGGCGCTGCGCTTATTCTGACAGCTGCCATGATGCTGTCGCTGCATGTAACGGCCTTTGCCGCCGTTACACAGGGCGATTTGCAGAAAGCGGTGGACGAGAGCGCCGCATATATGCTCAATGCTGTCAAGGACCCGCAAGTAGGGTCCATCGGCGGTGAGTGGGCCGTGCTGGGGCTGGCCCGCAGCGGATATAATGTCCCTCAATCCTACTATGACAAATACCTTCGGACCGTGGAGAGCTATGTAAAAGCCTGCGGCGGCAACCTCCATGACAAGAAATATACGGAATACAGCCGGGTCATTGTGACGCTGTCCTCCATTGGTGCGGACCCNTCCAATGTGGCGGGGTACAACCTGCTCACGCCGCTGGGAGACTTTGACAAGACGATCTGGCAGGGGATCAACGGCCCCATCTGGGCACTGATCGCTCTGGACAGCGGCGGATATGAGATGCCGGACAATCCCAAGGCCGCCAAACAGGCTACCCGGCAGATGTATATTGACGAGATCCTCTCCCGGCAGTTGGATGACGGCGGCTGGAACCTGACAGACAAAGGCGGCGCGGGCGCTGCGGATGCGGATCTCACCGGTATGGCACTGCAAGCCCTGGCGAAGTATCAGGATCAGAGTGCGGTCAAAGCCGCAACGGACAAGGCTTTGGTCTGCCTGAGCGGGATGCAGGACGGGAAGGGCGGCTTCTCATCCTGGGGGACCACCAACTCTGAGAGCTGCGTCCAGGTGATCGTGGCGCTGTGTGAGCTGGGTATTGATCTGAATGACAGCCGGTTTGTGAAGAACGGCTATACGCTGCTGGACAACCTCATGACCTTCCGCCAAACGGATGGCAGTTTCTTCCACACAGCGAACGGTTCCGGATCTAACCAGATGGCCTCCGAGCAGGGCTTTTATGGTATGATTGCCGCGCTGCGGTCTATGAAGGGGGAACAGAGCCTGTACCGCATGAGCGACAGCGATATGTCTACTACCGCCAGTCCCGTGAAGGAAACCATCGGACTGGAGGGGAAAAATCCCGCTGTGCAGAAGATGCCCATTACCGCCCCCGGAACCACTTTTGACGATATTTCCGGCGTGAACGCTCATAAGAACCAGAGTGCCATTGAGGCAATGGCCTCCCGTGGAATTATCTCCGGCAAGGGAGGCGGCGTGTTCGCTCCCAACGACAGCATGACCCGCGCGGAGTTTGCCGCTATCGTAGTCCGGGCACTGGGCCTGACGCCGGAGACGGTCGCGCAATTTACCGATGTACCTGCCGGTCAGTGGTATGCTCCCTATGTGGGCACGGCGTACAAGTACGGCATTATCACCGGTACGACTTCTACTACCTTCAATCCCGGCGGAACCATCAAACGCGAGGATGCCGCTGTCATGGCCGCCCGCGCCGCCAAGCTGTGCGGCATGGATACGGAGATGGACGCCGCCGCTGTACGGAATATGCTGGCCCAATTTGTTGACTATACGCGGACCAGTGAATATGCCCGNNCCTCNCTGGCTTTCTGCTATCAGGCGGATATTCTGAGTCAGGCTGACCTGGATATCAGAAGCAGTGAGCCTGTAAAGCGGTGCGAGGTTGCCCAGATGCTGTTTAACCTGTTGGGGGCTGCGAATCTGCTATGAGTTGGTGGANTAAGAACAAGTGGAAGGTTATCGCCCCGCTTCTGATCGTTGTGGTCCTTGCCGCGGCGTTCTGGTANGGCGGAGGCGCGCCCGGTATGCAGGGCTGGCAGGTGACGAACGACGCTCCGGCNCCGGCTGTAGATNCNGCGTCACAGAATACACCTGACGGACAGACTGCCCAGAATAACCAATCGACAGAAGATGCTGCGTCCAAGCNGGGACNGGATCAGGCGCCTGACCAACNGGATGAACCATCACCGGNAGATGTCGGGGCGCCTGCGGAAGCCGGCCCGCCTGCCGGTGATGATGCTCCGCTGGAGACAGNGCCCGCTGCNGAGGGNGATTCACCNNNTGAGGGCATAGAATCCCGCCCTGGCGGNTTGGANGGCGGNATGAGCGCCAGCGAAAAAATTGCTGCCGCCGCTGAACTGGGAGGAAGCGACTCCGATGTGCCTCCAGGAGATAAAGACTATTCCGAGGCCCAAGGCATGGTCATTGATCCGATTACCGGGAAGGACAAATACCTCACCGACCCGGTTCCGGAAGGAAAACCCCTCCCGGTAGAGCCGCAGGATGCGGTGTTCTCTGATACGATCTATACCTGTACCCTCTCCGTCCGCTGTGATACGATCCTGGACAATATGGANTGGCTGGACCCGGANAAGGTGGAGCTGGTGCCGGAGGATGGNGTGATCTTCCCCAGCACCCAGGTCACCTTCTATGAGGGTGAGAGCGTGTTCAACGTCCTCCAGCGGGAGATGAAAAAGGCAAAGATCCACATGGAGTTCTCCGATACGCCCATGTATAACTCCGCCTATATCGAGGGGATCAACAACCTCTACGAATTTGACTGCGGTGAACTGTCCGGATGGATGTATAAGGTTAACGGCTGGTTCCCCAACTACGGCTGTTCCCGGTATCAGCTCCAGGACGGCGATGTGGTGGAGTGGGTGTATACCTGCACATTGGGAAAAGATGTTGGCGGATTTTCTGCGGTAGGAGGATGATCCATGAAGAACCGCGACGCATTCTCCGGCTGCCACCCGTTGGTGAATTTTCTGTACTTCGCCCTGGTGCTGGTGTTTGCCATGTTTTTCACTCACCCGGCATCTCAGATCATTTCTCTGCTTTCTGCCTTAGCCTATGCCGCCCAGCTGAACGGACGGCGGGCTACGGGGAAAAGCCTGCTCTGGCTGCTGCCTATGATGCTCACAGCGGTGATCGTCAATCCGGCGTTCAACCATGAGGGAGCCACGATCCTGACCTATCTCCCCACCGGGAACCCGCTGACGCTGGAGAGCATTTTGTTCGGCGTCTCCGCCGCCATGATGCTGGGAGCGGTGATGGTCTGGTTCATGTGCTACACGGCGGTGATGACCTCCGACAAGTTCATCTATCTGTTTGGCCGCATCATTCCGGCCCTGTCGCTGGTGCTGTCCATGACGCTGCGGTTTGTGCCAA